>NZ_CP022222.1:6089418-6390414 GCF_009930815.1 Bradyrhizobium sp. CCBAU 051011
ACCGATCAGGACGATCGGCGCAGCATTGTCACGGTAATCGCGGATAGCCTGATCTGCGATCAGCCGGCAAATGGTGAATTCATAGACGTCGGCCCGAATACCGGCTTCCTGGAGGCGCTTGGTCAGGCGGTCCATTCCGCGCGAAAAGATCGGACCGAGCGCGCCCCGGAACAGATAGACGCGCGCCTGCGGCTGGGTCGCGGCCGGAGGCGCATCAGGAGCGACCGTCGCGACAGCAGGGGCCGTGCGTGCGACCGGATCGGCCACCGCCAGATTGCAAGCAGCCGACAAGATGCAGGCGGAAAGGGCCGTACGGATCATCACCGCCGCAACCTGCGTCGGACTTGTCATGCACATTCCGCTCGCGATTTGGGCGTAAGGCTACGCCTGACCCTGAATGCCGGCCGGCCGCGCCACCCGACGCTCTCGGGGTGATCTATCGTCGAGAAATCGGCAGAATTTGCGGCGCTTCAGCGACGGCGTTTGTACTACTGGCGTACCGCTGCGGCGCGTGCCGCGCCTGATCTTGACGCGTCTGCCGCTCCAGGCTGCCGCGGCTTCGGCGCCCTCGAAGCCGGTGCGGATCGGCCGAACACGACTGCGTCGATCTCGCTGATCACCTTCCGCTGCATGATCTGGTTCTTTTCGATGGACATGTGCCCGACGCCGGGAACGTTCTGCACATTGATATTCTCGAGCTTGCCCTGGAACTGCGCGGTCTTCGCAACCGGCTCGCCATTGCCGTTGGCGATGTAGAAGTTGACGTAGCGTCCCACGCGCCCCGACAGCCTGGTGCGGAACACCGAATCCAGGCCGATGGCCAGCTTCACAGGAGCGCCGAGCTGATCCAGCTTGGCGACCATGTCGGGCAGTGCAGTCGCACCCGAGGAATGGCCGACCAGAATGATCGTCTTGATCCGGCCGCTCTTGTACGCGATGGCGGCTTCGTCGGCGAGCGATGACCACGAGGCGAAGTTCGCGACTGTGACCGGGATACCCTGCGCGCGCAGTTGTGCCGCAATGTCATCAAGCCCCAGCGAAAAAATATTGAGCACGCCGCGGAGCAGATAGACGTGAGCAGTCGAGGCTGCCGACGCGGTACTCGGCGCTGCCAGCGTTGGACTTGCGCCGATCGGCAGGAGCAGCAGAAACGCAATCGCGATCGCATGCAGTCGACGCCACGATGCCCGGCGGGAAAAGGATGACCAGCCGATAGATCCGATATTGCCGCGATAGGGCTTCATTGCGCGCCTCAAGGGGACTGCAAGGTGTTTCGCCGGGCGACCGTAGCGCCCGGGCGCTCGGAACCGCAATAAACGTGGCGTGAGCGGCCGCAATTTACCAACACGACGTGTCGCCGCCGCAACACCGAGGCGCCTCGATGGTTTTGCCAGGCGCCCGGAGCAGAATAATTGGCGCGTGCGGGGCCGGTCGCTTAAGGTTTTATCCCGATCCGTTCCCTGATCGCACCGAGTTCCGCCTCGTCCCAGATGCCGATCAACATGCCGTTCTTAACCTGCAGCTGCTGAGCCGCATAGGCCGCGATCTTCGCGTTCGGCGTGGTGATGTGCATCTTCGGATGCAGCGCCCAGTCGAACAGCTCCGACTGCAGCCGCGCCACGATTTCGGCGCATGAAGGATCGGCGCCGCGGTCGACCAATTCCTGCGGATCGGTTTCGAGGTCGTACAGCATCGGCCGGAACCCGGAGGCGTGAATGAATTTCCAGCGCCCGTCGAAAACCATGAACAGGCGGCATCGATCGATCGGCTGGTTCAGCATCACGCGGACGTCCTGCATGGCGTAGTCGTATTCGGAGAACACCACCTTGCGCCAATCAGCAGGCATCGTGCCGTGCAACAGCGGCATGAGCGACCGCCCTTCCAGGACATGATCCGGCGGCGTGCCGCCAAAGTAGTCGAGGAAGGTCGGCGCCAGGTCGATCGCCTCGACCAGCGCGTCGCTGACCGTGCCGCGCGTCGCGTCGGCAGCGCTTGAGGGATCGATCACGATCAGCGGAATCTTGGCCGACTGTTCGTGGAACAGATCCTTCTCGCCCATCCAGTGATCGCCGAGATAGTCGCCATGGTCCGAGGTAAACACGATCATGGTGGTGTCGAGCAGGCCGCGCGCTTCGAGGAATTGCATCAGCACGCCCATCTGGTCGTCGATCTGCTTGATCAGGCCCATATAGGTCGGAATGACTTTTTCGCGCGCTTCGTTGCGCGACATGTTGCGGGAGTAGCGCATGTCCATATAGGCGGCGAACACCGGATGCGCGTTGGCGCGTTCCTCCTGCGAGCGGATCACCGGCTGCACGTCCTCAGGCCCGTACATGCTGGCGTAGGGCTCCGGCGCAATGTAGGGCCAGTGCGGCTTGATGTAGGACAGATGCAGGCACCATGGCCTGCCGTCATCTTCGGCTTCCGCGATGAACTCCATCGCGCGCCGCGTCATGTAGGGCGTCTCGGAATGCTCGTCCGGCACGCGCGCGGCCTTGTCGGCGTGAACGAGAAGCCAGCCGTTCTGCAGGCTGCCGTCATCAGCCGCGCCGGAATTGGCCCAGTGCTCCCACGGATTATCAGCGTCAAAGCCGTGCTGGCGCAGGTAATTGTCATAAGCCGGCCGCGGCCGGCCCGTCGGATGCAGGCCGTCGTCGCGCTCATAGGGCTCGAACCCGCATTCGGACACATGCACGCCGATGATCGAGTCGGGCGGGATGCCGAGGTTCTTCAGCCCCTCCAGGTCCGGCGCCATATGCGTCTTGCCGACCAGCACGTTGCGCACGCCGATCTTCTTTAAGTGATCGCCGAGCGTCGGCTCCCCGACGCGCAGCGGCCAGCCGTTCCAGTGCGAGCCATGCGAGCGCATGTAGCGGCCGGTATAGAACGACATCCGCGACGGGCCGCAGATCGGCGACTGCACATAGGCGTTGGAGAACAACACGCCGCGTTTGGCCATCGCATCGATGTTCGGCGTCTTCAGCACGCCATGCCCGGTACAGCCGAGATAATCGTAGCGAAGCTGGTCGCACATGATCCAGAGCACGTTCTTCGCAGGCGTTTTGGGCGTCATCTCGGGCATTTCGGCTGGCGTTGAGGGCGGCGGATGGTGCGATATCGCCGTGCAGATAACAATCGAGCGGCGGTGCGGTCCAGCGGCGTTAACGATTGGATAGCGCCATTTCTCGCAATTGAGCGGCGATCCAGCCCTGCGCGTTAGCCTTACCGGCAGTTTGGCCAGCCGCCTTAACCCTTGAAATCGCCAGTTGCATTAAATTGGGACTCTAGGAAACCGGGATCCCAGGCGATGCGGGTTGGCGCGACACTGGCAATTTTGGCGGCGATGACGTCGACGGCCTTCGCCGGCGGCGGTTTTGAGATCGTGATTCCGGGCCGTCCTGGAGTTCCCATCATCATTAATGGCATCGACGCATCCTATGCGGTGGTCGAGGGCGACTGGGGCCTCGGCAAGGGCACCCATGTCCAGCCGACCATTTATGGTGGCCGCTACATCGATCCGGTCCCGCAGGTCGGTCATTATTATCCGAGCGCTGGCCGCATGCCCGGTTACGGGCGCCTCGAAATCGAGCCGCCGGCGAACCGAAGATTGCCGCAGCCGGCCGAGAGTTACCATCAGTCCTGGTCGGCGCAGTCAGCGCCGCTACCGGCACAATCCAACGTGCCCGTCGATCCGCCCGAGATCATCTACGCGCCGCAGGATGACCGACGACGGCCGCACCGCCTTCCGCGCTGAGAAAAATTACGACAACGAAAAACATCGACAGGAGAGAGTAATGCGTCAGATACTTAAAGGATTGGTGGCGGCGGTGGCCGTCATGGCCGCAGCACCCGCGATGGCCTGCGGTTATTACGCCCCTTGCGCAGCGCCGGTCTATGTCGCCCCGGTCGCGGCCTACGGTTATGGTTATGGCTATGGCGGCTGCAACCCCTGCGGCTGGGTCCGCGAGCGTCTGCCCGATCCGGAGCAGCAGTATTATTGGATCAACCAGGGCCCGACCTATAGCGGTCCCGGCAATTTTGCGCCGTATCCCGTCTATCGCGAAGGTTCGGTCTCCGGCTACGGCTATGGCTACAACCGTCCGTACTATCGCGCACAGCGCTACGGCTATTATCGCGGCCAGCGCGTGCTGCGCCGCTACTACTGATCCACTCGTAGCTTGAAAGCTTCGACGCCCGTTCGCTTCCGCGAGCGGGCGTTCTTATTTCATAAGTCCCAATCGGCTCGCGCCGATATAGAGCGCCAGCACGGCGGCGTTCGAGACGTTCAGGCTCTTGATCTCGCCGGGCATGTCGAGCCGCGCCACCACGCGGCAGGTCTCGCGGGTCAGTTGCCGCAGGCCCTTGCCTTCGGCGCCCAGCACCAGCGCCAGCGGTTGCTGTAGCGCCACCGCGCCGAGGTCCTCAGTCCCCTCGCTATCCAGCCCCACCGTCATGAAACCGCGGTCGTTCAACTCGGTCAGCGCGCGCGCGAGATTCTGCACCGTCACCAGCGGCACCAGTTCCAGCGCGCCGGAGGCGGATTTTGCCAGCACGCCGGTGGCCTCCGGGCTGTGCCGGGCGGTGGTGACGATCGCTTTCACCGCAAAGGCCGCTGCCGAGCGCATGATCGCACCGACATTGTGCGGATCGGTGATCTGATCGAGCACCAGCACGATGCCTTGCTGCGGCAGCGTATCGATATCCGGCGAGGGCAGGGGCTCGGCCTCCGCCAACATGCCCTGATGCACCGCGTCGGGGCCGAGCCGCTGGTCGATCACGCTCGGCCGGACGATGTCAGGGGGAACGCGGGTGTCGATATTTTCGTCCGCCAGCCGCCGGGCGGCGTTTTCGGTCAGGAACAGTTTTCGGATCCGCCGTTCCGGGTTGGCCAGGGCGGCCGAGACCGTGTGCCAGCCATAGAGAATCACCGGCCCGTCCGGGCTCGATTCCCGGTCGCGCTGGCCCGGCGGACGGGCGAATTTCCGCCCTTTTTCGAAGGGTTTGCCGCCACCACGGCGGAACGGCGGCTTTCGGTCGCGATCGCTCATGGGGAGCTTGTGTCACGGGTCCCCGAATATGGCAATTTGGCCCTCATGAGCGCGTTTTTGGTGCTCCGCGTTGGTTGACTTTGCCACCCCCCTTCGCCCATAAACGCGCCGGCCGCAGCCGGTTCGATCCGCGCTTTCGGCCTCAGCGTCATCCATGGTCCGGTCCTCCGCCACTCGGGCGGCTGGTTCCTGACGCTGACGGACGGGGAAGTGTCCCGAGTGGCAAAGGGAGCTGACTGTAAATCAGCCGCCGTATGGCTTCGAAGGTTCGAGTCCTTCCTTCCCCACCAGCCTTCGCTCGCGAAGCGAGAGAAGGCTGCCACGCCGAAGCCCAACGGGCGAAGGCGGGCTGTGGCCGCGAGCTACGGCTAGGCGAGCCAGTTTTCCCAACGCCATCTGATTCAATGTTTCGCTCGCGAAGCGAGCTACGATGCGCGCGAGTCTCAAGGCTCGGCAAGAATGTCGTTTGAGTTCGATGATAATGTGATTGCCCAACTGTGTCCTATCACCCTGTCGGCAAGACCTCTGACTGCATCCGTTGATTTACATCAATCTAGTGTCCTGCAATCGGCACACGCTCCCTCGGCAACCCCAGGGAGGGACTCGCCATGCTCCGATCTATTCTTGTTGCCTTTGCATCAGCCGTTCTGGTCACCGCAACCCTCATTCCGGATGACGCCTACGCTCGCCGTGGTGGCGGCGGCTTCCGTGGCGGCGGGGGCGGCTTTCACGCCGCTGGCGTCCGCGGCGGCGGCATGCAAGCCGGGCGCATCGCACGGCCATCGCATCCGATAGCGGGCCGTCCGATAGCAGGTCGTCCAATCGCGGGTTATCCGGGCCGCGGCTATTACCGTCCGGGTTGGGGCTACGGTGCTGCCGCTGTCGGCGCGGCTGCTGCAGCGGGCGCTTACGGCTACTACAACCGCTCTAGCTGTTACTATGACAGCTACGGTCAGTATGTTTGCCCGGGGCAATATCAGTATCAATATTGATGCAAGCAACGTGCAGGATGGTGCCTTTTAGCGCCGTCCTGCGCTGGCTTCTTCAAACCCGGCTCGAAGCTTCAACCCTGGCCGGGTTCGCTCGACGTTTCCGGCAGCGCCTCGCCGGGGAGATAAAGCCTGATCGGGCGGATTTCGTAGACCGCGGACGGATTGGCGCGGCGCAGGTCGCGTGCGATCGCGATCGCTTCGTCCTCATCGGCGCAATTCAACACATACAGACCCAGCAACTGCTCCTTGGTCTCGGCAAACGGCCCGTCGATGACCGTTCCCGCGCCCGGACCGCGCAAGGTGCGGGCTTCCGCCGTGCCGCCGAGCCGTGCCGCCGGTCCGAGCAGCTTTTTCGCGTTCAGCCGCTCATGTACCGCCAGCAGTTCGGTCATCAGGGCCGCGTCCTCCTGCGGGGTCCAGGACGTGACCTCGGCTTCGACGTGATAGGCCAACATGGCGTAGAGCATCGCTTTCTCCTTCACACAGCTTTTCGATCAGAACCGAAACTCCAGGCGAGCCGGACTGGCCGCCCTTCCGAGGACGTTTCGCCGCAGCCGATCCCGACAAACGGGTAGCCCACGAAGCAGTCCGGAAACACGATATATCCGTTGCCCCTTGAACGTGCCTTGGCAAGCCCACGACTGATGAGCAGAACGCGAGCCAACGCGCACCATTCACGGAGACGGTCATGCGAAGCAAGCCAGCCACGATCATATGCGATGCCGCAAGGTCCTGCGCCTCGCCGTCATCGTCGCTGTCAGGCGATTGGCACGACGTCACCGGCCATCACCGCTACTACGGCAGTTCAGCCATCAATGGCGGCGAGCGCATCGTCGAAGACCGCCGCGATCGGCGCCCGCGCTTCGTCAATCTCTGCGGCTTTTGATCAGCAAATAAAAAAGCGCGGCGGGATGGCTCCCGCCGCGCTCCAACTTTTGTGCTCGCTGGTCCAGGCCTGAGAGCGCCCGGAGCCAAGCCTTCAGACAGGCCTAGCGGGCGATCCCAGCGAGGTGACAGCGCTTGGTATAAGACACTGGATCACCTCCTTTCATTGTTGATGGAAGCAGCAATATAGGCGGCGAATCGGCCCCTGTTAAGGGGTGGGGCCTGCACAGGGTGTTCGGAGGGGGGCCGGCGGGGCGGGTTGAGGCCGCGGGCACGGCGTGTTAGGTCAACGCCAGCGCGGGTGTAGCTCAATGGTAGAGCAGCAGCCTTCCAAGCTGAATACGAGGGTTCGATTCCCTTCACCCGCTCCAATTCCCTGATCCGCCGCAGATTTTCCACAAGCCACATTTGCGCAGCAACAGCCATCTCGTTTGCGTTTGACGCGAACCGACCTATCAAATCGCCTCTGAATGGAATGCGTCCATGAATGTCAGTTCGAAAGTTCTGCTGGCATCATTTGTGCTCGTGGCAGCCGCGGGCACCGTGGCGCTCGCTTGGTTCCTTCCTCCGATATTCGGAGGAAAGATAGGCGGGGAGGTCTGTCAGTGGATGGCCGGGAAGTGGGCAAGCGCAAGGAACGAATGCGTCACTCGTGCCTGTTACGCCGCGGGTGATTGCGGCCTTTGGCTTCATCCGAGCGCGTGGTGTCGCGACCTCAGAACGGGCGACTCCATTGGCGAGGTTTATTTTCGGCTCGGCAATCCAAGCAAGATCGAGGGAAATACCTACACTTGGCTTGACGGCAAGCCCGACCCCGTCGCATTTACTGCCACCATCGAGAACGGCGTTCTGGCATCTGTGAATTGCCTCTGAAGTCCGAAGGGAAGGGCGCGAGGAGGCAAGAAAGCGAGCGGTCCTTGCTTCAAGAGACAGGCGGGCGGCAGGTCTGATGCGCATCATCTACTTCAGCCTCGGTTGGGTGATGGTCGCGCTCGGCGTGATTGGCCTCGTGATGCCGCTGATGCCGGGGGTGGTTTTCCTGATCGTGGCAGCGTGGTGCTTTGCGCGCTCGTCGCCGCGGTTCGAGGCATGGCTGCTCGATCATCCGACACTTGGCAAACCGCTGCGGGATTGGCGCGCCGCGGGAGCCATCCCACGGCCGGCCAAGGCCATGGCGTGCGCGGGAATGACGATCGGGTTTGTCGTGTTCTGGTACAGCGTCGATCCATCGCTGCCCCTTGCCGCGGCTGTGGCGCTGCTGTTCCTTGCCTGTGCCGGATACGTGGTATCGCGTCCGGCGATGGCCGATCAGGATTCCTCGATCTAGCAGGCAGGGCATCTGCGATTACGTGGGCAGGTGAAGGGTTAGCGGCGATCCCGTGCATTTCTCGGTCGACACGCGCGGTAACCACGCCGCACGGAACGCCTGGGCTCGCCACAAAATCAGTCCGATTGAGACACAATGTCGGCGACTAGCGTTGAAACGCTGTCCACTCGTGCGATGCGCAGCACGTAAAACAAAAACAATAAAAATACATTGTGGGGATACAAAAGGGGGCGCCGCTATGCGGGCTAGTATCGATTCACGTCGACAGATCGAGCAAATATCCTGGTCTCCGGCAGGTGGGGCCGTGCGCCGGCTTTTCGCCGCGCCTTTGGGCAGGGCGGCTACGGCGCTGTTGCTGGCCGCAATGGCGGGGCCGGCTTTCGGGCAGGGCCTGGCGGCGGGCCCGGGCGCCAACGAGATCCGGATCGGCAATACCATGCCCTATACCGGCCCGGCTTCCGCCTATGGCGTCATCGGCAAGGTGATGGCGGCCTATTTCGAGAAGGTCAACGCCGAGGGTGGCATCAGGGGGCGCAAGATCAATTTCATCTCCTATGATGACGCCTACAATCCGACCAAGACGATGGAGGCGACCCGCAAGCTCGTCGAGGAAGACAACGTTCTCTTTATCCTGGCGAGCCTCGGCACCAATACCAGCCAGGCCGTTCATCCCTATTTGAATGCCAAGAAAATCCCGCAGCTCTTCGTCGCCTCGGGCGCGACCATGTGGGACCAGCCACGCGACTTTCCCTGGACCATGGGCTTCCTGCCCAGCTACCAGACCGAAGCCCACATCTATTCGCAGTATCTCCTGGAGAACCATCCGCGCAGCAAGGTCGCGGTGCTCTATCAGGACGACGGTTTCGGCAAGGACTACCTCAAAGGCCTGAAGGACGGTCTCGGCGGCAAGATTCCAATCGTGGCCGAGGCACCGTACAAGGTGACGGACACCAATATCGACGCCCAGATCGCCAAGCTCAAGGCTTCGGGCGCCGACGTCTTCATGCAATTCACGACGCCGAAATTCGCCACCATGGCGATCAAACGAAATGCCGAGCTCGGCTGGAAGCCGATCCATTTCCTCGCCTCGGTATCCGAATCGGTATCGTCGGTGATGGTGCCGGCGGGCGTGGAAAACGCCGAAGGAATCATGTCGGCGATGTACCGCCTGGAGGGTGAGGACGCGCAGGCCGTCGGGCCCGCGGTGTTCCGCGAATGGAGCGCCTTCATGGAGCGCTATGTCCCGAGCATCAGCAAGTCGAACGGCCAGGCCGTCTACGCCTATCTGAACTCCAGGCTCGTTATCGAGGTGCTGAAGAACTGCGGCGACGACTTCTCGCGCGAAAACATCATGAAGCAGGCCCGCTCGATCAAGGGCTTGCAGATTCCCATGATGGTGCCGGGCATCCTGATCAACACCAGCGCATCCGATCATGCGACGATCGAGCAGATGCGGATGATGCGCTTCACCGGTGGACACTGGCAGTTCTTTGGGCCGGTGCGAAGCGGCATCGATCCGGGCACCGTCAGCGAATCCTTCAAGACCATCTTCAAGTACGGCACCGCCACCAAGCGCGATCTGGCCAACCAGCTCAACGCCAACACCGTCAGCCTGATGACGGGTTCGTTCGGTTCGACCTATGCGCAGGTCGGCGCGGATCTCGCGTCCGTGCTCGACAACGGCACCCATCTGCGGATCCTGCCCGTCATGGGCCGCGGATCGGTTCAGGCGGTGGCGGACATCCTCCTGCTGCGCGGCGTCGACGTCGGCATCGTCCGCAAGGACACGCTTGCCTATCTCGACCGCAAGGACTTCGCCAAGGACATCCGCAACCAGTTCGTCTACGTCGCCAAGATGTTCAACGAGGAAATGCATGTACTTGCGCCGAAAACGATCACCAGCATGCGGGATCTCGACGGCAAGACCGTGGTGGTCGATCTGCCCGACAGCTCGACCTTCGTGACCGCGATCAACGTGTTCGAGCGTCTCGGTATCCGGCCGCATCTGATTTATCAGGAGCCGCGGCTGGCGGTGGACATGCTGCGCAAGGGCGAGGTTGACGCGATCGTTGCGATCGAAGGCAAGCCGTTGCAGTGGCTGAACCAGATCAACGACCGCAACCTGCATTTGGTCCCGGTCGAGTACGCCAAGACTCTGCAGGAGGAGTATCTGCCGTCCAAGCTTTCGTCGGCGGACTATCCGAATCTGGTGGCGGAAGGTGGATCGGTCGAGACGGTTGCGGCCGAAGCGGTGCTGGCCTCGTATAACTGGGCGCCGAACAGCGATCGCTACCGCCGCCTGTCGCTGCTGGTGGACACGATGTTCGACAAGGTGTCGCAGTTGCAGCGTCCGCCGTTCCATCCGAAGTGGAAGGAAATGGCACCGCGCGCGACGGTATCGGGATGGACGCGCTTCAAGGCGGCGCAGGAATGGCTCGACCGCAACATGCCGCTGGCTGCGGGTTCAGCCGTGTCGGCAGCATCGGGTGCTGCGCCGGCCACAGCACTTGCGCCGCAGGAACGCGATCCCCTCTATCGCGAGTTCCTGGAATGGCGTGCCAACCGCGCCAAGGCCAGCGCCAAGTAATCAGGCCGGTCAGCACGGTTTGACCACAGGACGGCCCGCTTCGGCGGACCGTCCTTGCTCCTGGAATCCGGCGCCCTACGCATGCCGTATTTTAGTCGGTATCGTCGGCAAGGGTGCTCGGGAATCCAATAACAGGTTGTATTGGCGCAACTATGCCGCGAATCCGCGTTCGCGGGGGCGGCCGATGCCGGTTTGGTAACGCTTTTGGTAACACTAATGTCGGCATTGTCGCGGCGGAACACACGGTCGACTAACTGCGCGCCGCGACTGGGGCTTGACACAAAATCAATCGAATTGAGACACAATGTCAGCGAGTAGGACTGAAACGCTGCCCGTCTGGCTGCTCGAAAAATGGCACAGTTTGTATTGGGGGACAGGTAAATGTGGGCTTTGATCGACACTAGTAGGGCGGCGGTGCAATTGTCCGGGTCAGTGGCCCGTGGCACCTTGCGCCGGCTTTTCACCGCGCCGCGGCGCAATGCAGCGGCCGCATTGGTCGTGGCCGCGATGGCCGGCTCGGCGATCAGCGATCAGGTGCACGCCGCACCTCCGGGCCCCAATGAAATCCGCATTGGCAACACCGCGCCCTATACCGGTCCGGCCTCCGCCTACGGCGTTATCGCCAAGGTCGTCGCGGCCTATCTGGACAAGATCAATGCCGAGGGCGGGATCAATGGCCGCAAGGTCAATATGATCACCTATGACGACGCCTACGAGCCCACCAAGACGATGGAGATGACCCGCAAGCTCGTCGAGGAGGACCAGGTCCTCCTGACCTTGGGGACCATCGGCACCAACACGAACGCTGCGATCCAGCCCTATCTGAACTCAAAGAAGGTTCCGCAGCTTTTTGCCTTGTCGGGCGCTGCGGCCTGGGACCAGCCGCGCGAGTTTCCCTGGACCATCGGCTTCCTGCCGACCTACACGGCTGAAGCTCAGATCTTTGCGCAGTATCTGCTGGAGAACCATCCCCGCAGCCGCATCGCCGTTCTCTATCAGGACGACGGAATGGGCAAGGAATACCTGAAGGGCCTGAAGGACGGCCTCGGCGGCAAGATGCCGATCGTTGCCGAGGCTCCCTACAAGGTCACGGACACCACTATCGATGCGCAGATGGCCAAGATGAAGGCCTCCGGCGCCGACGTCCTCATTGAGTTCACCACGCCGAAATTCGCTGTCATGGCGATCCGGCGGGCCGCCGAACTCGGCTGGAAGCCGCTACAGTTTGCCGCCTCGATCTCCAATTCGTACTCGGCCGTGATTCAGCCGGCGGGCCCGCAAAATGCCGAAGGCCTGTTGTCTGCGGCCTACAGGCTCGAGGGCGAAGACTCGGCTGCGGCGGGCGATGCGGTGTTCCGCGAATGGAGCGCCTTCATGCAGCGCTATGTCCCGAGCGTGAGCAAGACCAACGGCCAGGCCGTGCTCGGCTATCTGGTCGGCAGGTTGACGGTCGAGGTCCTGAAGAACTGCGGCGACGACCTGTCGCGTGAAAACATCATGAAGCAGGCCCGCTTGCTCAAGGGTATCCAGCTTCCGATGATGGTACAGGGCATCCTGATCAATACCAGCCCGTCCGATCATGCGCCGATCGAGCAGATGCGGATGATGCGCTTCACCAACGGCCAATGGCAGCACTTCGGCCCGGTGCGAAGCGGCATCGATCCGGGCGCCGTCAGCGATTCCTTCAAGACCATCTTCAAGTACGGCACCGCCACCAAGCGCGATCTGGCCAACCAGCTCAACGCCAACACGGTGAGCTTGATGACGGGTTCGTTCGGCTCCACCTATGCCCAGGTCGGCGCGGATCTCGCATCCGTGCTCGACAGCGGTACCAGCCTGCGGATCCTGCCCGTCATGGGCCGCGGATCGGTGCAGGCGGTGTCGGATATCCTGTTGCTGAGGGGTGTCGATGCCGGCATCGTCCGCAAGGACACGCTGTCCTATCTCGACCGCAAGGACTTCGCCAAGGATATCCGCAACCAGTTCGTCTATGTGGCGAAGATGTTCAACGAGGAAATGCACGTCCTCGCGCCCAGGACGATCGCCAGCATGCGTGACCTCGACGGCAAGACCGTGGTGGTCGATCTGCCCGACAGCTCGACCTTCGTAACCGCGATCAACGTGTTCGAGCGTCTCGGGATCAGGCCGCATCTGATTTATCAGGAGCCGCGGCTGGCGCTGGACATGCTGCGCAAGGGCGAGGTTGACGCGATCGTTGCGATCGAAGGCAAGCCGTTGCAGTGGCTGAACCAGATCACCGATCGCAATCTGCATCTGGTCCCGGTCGAGTACGCCAAGCAGGTCCAGGAGGAATATCTGCCGTCCAAGCTTACGTCGGCGGACTACCCGGGCCTCGTGCCGGAAGGCGGCTTCGTCGAGACGATCGCGGCCGAAGCGGTGCTGGCCTCGTATAACTGGGCGCCGAACAGCGACCGCTACCGCCGCCTGGCGCTGCTGGTGGACACGATGTTCGACAAGGTGTCGCAGTTGCAGCGTCCGCCGTTCCATCCGAAGTGGAAGGAAATGGCACCGCGCGCGACGGTATCGGGATGGACGCGCTTCAAGGCGGCGCAGGAATGGCTCGACCGCAACATGCCGCTGCCTCCGGGCTCGGCCGTGTCGGCGGCATCGGGCGCCGTCCAGGCGCCGGCACCGGCCCCGGTGGCTGCCCCCACAGCACTTGCCCCGCAGGACCGCGATCCGCTGTACCGCGAATTCCTGGAGTGGCGCGCGAGCCGCGCCAAGGCCAGCAGCAACCGGTAGCTACGGTAATTACGGTTTGACGATGGAACGGCCCGCCTCGGCGGGCCGTTCTGTTTTCAGCAACGTCCAGGCTGTTCCTTTGCCTGCAATGCCGCATTGACGCTGCGGTCAATCCGGCTGCCTTGCGCGCTGGCGAGTGTGGCGAACGGATGGCGTCATGCCGACAACGCAGGGCTCAGCCGTATAAAATAGTGTATCGGCAAGCATCAAAGCGCCGGACGCGATCCCGCGCCACCACGCCAAAAACTTTCGGAGGAAGTTCATGTCGGCTCTGCCACTTTCGGGCATCAAAATTCTCGACCTGACACGGGTGCTCGCGGGGCCCTTGTCGGCGCAGATGCTGGCCGATCTCGGCGCAGAGGTGATCAAGATCGAACGTCCCGGCGGCGGCGACGATGCGCGCGCCTTTGGCCCGCCATACCTCAAGGACCCCGAGGGCAAGCAGAACAACAACAATTCGTTTTACCTCTGCGCCAACCGCAACAAGAAATCCGTCACCGTCAATATCGCAAGCCCGGAAGGGCAGGACATCATCCGCGAGCTCGCCAAGAGCTGCGACGTGATGATGGAGAACTACAAGGTCGGCGATCTCAAGCGCTACAAGCTCGATTACGAATCGATCAAGGCGATCAATCCCGGCATCATCTATTGCTCGGTGACCGGCTTTGGCCAGACCGGCCCTTATGCGCCGCGCGCCGGCTATGACGCGATCCTGCAGGCGATGGGCGGGCTGATGAGCGTCACCGGCCATATTGACGGCGAGCCGGGTGCCGGTCCGATGAAGGTCGGCCCCTCCATCGTCGACTACATGACCGGCATGAACTCCTCGATCGGCATTCTGGCAGCGCTCTATCACCGCAAGGCCAATGGCGGGGAGGGGCAGCATGTCGACGTCTGCCTGTTCGACACCGTGATCGCTGCGCTGTCGCATTATGCGCAGATCTTCCTCGTCAACGGCCAGACCCCGCCGCGGCGCGGCACCTGGGGCAATGGCGGCATGCCGGCGGGCGTATTCCGCTGCACCGATGGCGAACTGATGCTGGTGGTCGGCAATGACGGTCAGTTCCAGCGTACCTGCGCGGTGCTCGGCGCGCCTGAACTCGCGACCGATCCGCGCTTCGTCAAGAACAACGACCGCGTCGTGCACGGCAAGGAGATCATGGCAATCTTCGCCGGTCACTTCCTGAAGAAGCCCGTCACCCATTGGCTGGAAGAACTGGAGAAGGCCGGCGTGCCCTCAGGCCCGATCAACGATTTCTCGCAGGTGTTTTCCGATGAGCATGTCCGCTCGCGCGGCATGCAGGTCAAGGTCGACCACCCCTTCGAGTCCGACCTGTCGCTGATCCGCAATGCCATCACCTTCTCCGGCACCCCGGTGAAGACCTACCGCGCGCCGCCGCTGCTCGGTGCTGATACGAAGGACGTGCTGGCGACGATCGGCTACGACGCAGCCAAGGTGGAAGCGTTGAAGGCGCAAAAGATCGTCTAAACTGCACCCCAGCCGCGACGCTGCCTTTACTCGGCCAGTTCGCGCATGACCTTGATCAGGTCGGATTTGCCTTCGAAGCCGATGCCCGGCAGATCCGGCATGATGATGTGGCCGTCCTCGACGCGAACGGAGTCGGGGAAGCCGCCATAGGGCTGAAAGAGGTCCGGGTAGCTCTCATTGCCGCCCAGGCCGAGGCCTGCCGCAATGTTCAGCGACATCTGGTGCCCGCCATGGGGGATGCAACGGGACGGCGACCAGCCGTGCTGCGCCAGGACATCGAGTGTTCGGAGATATTCGACAAGCCCGTACGACAGCGCGCAATCGAACTGCAGCCAATCGCGGTCGGGCCGCATGCCGCCGTAGCGGAGCAGGTTGCGCGCATCCTGGTGTGAGAACAGATTCTCGCCCGTCGCCATCGGGCCCGGATAGAATTCCGAGAGAGCGGCCTGCAGCGCGTAGTCGAGGGGATCGCCGGCCTCCTCATACCAGAACAGCGGATAGTCACGCAGCATCTTCGCGTAGGCGATGGCGGTCTCAAGATCGAAGCGTCCGTTGGCATCGACGGCAAGCCGCGCTTGCGAACCGATTTCCTTCAGCACGGCCTCGATCCGCCCACGATCTTCGTCGATCGACGCGCCGCCGATCTTCATTTTCACCACGTTGTAGCCGCGGTTGAGATAGCCGCGCATTTCCGCTCGTAGCGCGGAATTGTCCTTGCCAGGGTAGTAGTAGCCGCCTGCCGCATACACGAAGACTTTGGGATTGGCCTCGCAGCCCTTCCTTTCGGCGAGAAGGCGAAACAGCGGCTTGCCCGCGATCTTCGCAACCGCGTCCCATATAGCCATGTCGAGCGTGCCGACAGCCACGGAACGCTCACCGTGCCCGCCGGGCTTTTCGTTGGACATCATCGCCGCCCAGATGCGATGTGGATCGAGATTGGCGCCGCTGTCGTCGAGAAAGCTGCTGGATTCGGCCTCGATAATACGATTGCGAAAGCGTTCCCGGATCAGGCCGCCCTGACCATAGCGGCCGTTGGAATTGAAACCGTATCCGACCACGCGGCGGCCGTCGCGCACGACATCCGTCACAACGGCGACCAGGCTCGCCGTCATCTTCGAAAAGTCGATGTAGGCATTCCGGATCGGAGAGGCGATCGGCTTGGTGATTTCGACGACATCGACAATACGCATGGGATTCCTTCCGTGTGACTCGCAGATCGCCAGATCCGCTCGCTGAACTGGCTATGCCGGAAACGGCTGTACCGAAGGTGCTCTCACCAGCAGCGCATCTGACAAGGGGCTTCGGCTGTTGCCCTCGTTCGAGGGAACGTTAGAGCTGTATTTCGCGCCGGGCTAATGCTATTCCCGCAACTGGTTATGTTCATTTGGCATTACCAATGGAATTGATCTGGTTTGAGGACTATCTGGCGCTCGCGGAAACCCTGAATTTTTCCAGGGCGGCGGAGTTACGCCACGTCACGCAGCCAGCCTTCAGCCGCAGGATTCGCGCACTTGAGGGATGGGTCGGCGCGGCTTGTTTACCCGCACGACACACGGCGTGGCGCTCACGCCTGCAGGCAAACATTTCCACGATCAGGCGGAGGTCCTGACCCGGGCCCTGCACCAGCTCCGGCGCGACACGCTCGAAGTCTCCGAGCGCCACGTCAGGCCGTTGTCGATCGCGGCGACGCACGCGCTTTCCTTCACGTTTTTCCCGAAATGGGTCCGCCGCAACGACAAGGTTTTGGCGCTCGGCAACCTCAACCTGATCTCCGACAGCATGCAGGCGTGCGAGCAGATGATGTTGCGGGGCGACGCGCAGTTTCTGCTTTGTCATCACCACAAGAACATGAGCAGCCGGATCGGGTCCGGCCAATTCAGGAGCATCGCGGTCGGCGCCGACACGCTCCTTCCGTTGAGCGCGCCTGCCGCAAACGGCGTTGCGCGGTGGAGGCTTCGTCGCGGCGAACCGGTGAAGTACCTTGCCTATAGCGCGCAATCAGGGTTGGGCCGGATCGTCGCAGCTCAATGGGGTGCGAAAGATCGTCCTTTCGCGCTTGAGACGGTCTTTACGTCGCATCTTGCCGCCACGCTGCTGTCGATGGCCCGCGCGGGAGATGGCGTGGCATGGCTGCCCCGGACGTTGGCGGAGGAGGACATCTCGGCCGGGCTGCTGGTTGAAGCCGGCAAACTCGAATTTCAGATACCGATCGAAATCCGCCTGTTTCGTCCCGCGGCGCGTCAGAGCAAGGCGGTCGAAGCGATCTGGTCGGCCTTCGAGCGCAACTGACGTTGTTCAATTCAGCGGGTCAGGCGCCGCTCTGATCTCGACGTCGACACTTCTACCCAAATCGAAGCATGCTGGCGTAGAATTGCGCTAGCATGCACCCTCGATCGATCCGCTCGAGAGGTGTAACGATGAAACGGGAAGTCATTCGTGTCGAGCCGATGTCGTCCTGGCTTGCGAAGCGGAATGCGCCGGTCTCGCCGGTGACGCGCGGCGGTGGCATGGTCTTCGTCTCGGGCCTGCCGCCGTTCGATCCCGAGACCGGCGAACTCTTCACCGGCCCGATCGAGCGTCAGACAGAACTCGTCCTCCAGCAACTCAAACTATGCCTGGAGACCGCGGGCACGTCGCTGCAGAATGTGATGAAGTGCAACGTCTACTGCACCTCGGTTGCGCACTTCGCGGCCGTCAATGCGATCTATGCGCGCTACTTTCCGGAAGATCCGCCGGCGCGCATCTTCGTTTGCGTGCCCGAATGGTTCGCGCCATTCGATATCGAGATCGACTGCGTCGCGGTGACGTAGGGCCTTCCAGTTCAGCGCAGGCCCTGACGATCAACGAGGATCCGGTGGATCTGGATGAACTCCGGCAGCTCGATCAGGAATTCTGCGTCGCGCGCGAGATGATGAACCTTGGTCGGCTCGCCCTTGGTGAAAGCCGTCATCGACTTAAGGTCCGGCCAATAGGAGATGGTCGTGAACCAGCTCTCGTGCTCGCGATCCTCCCGGAATAGCTGAACGCCGAGCGCGGTCTTCTCCAGCGGCGGGATTCCGTCCGTCTTGATATAGGCTTCATAGCTGTCCGCGACGTCGGGCCGCGTCCGGCCCCGCCAGATGCGCGCAATGGTCGGCTGGGTTGGCATCGGCAGTTCCTTCCAATATGTCGGCAGTGATGAGGGGCAGTTTTCCCGGCGCGACAACGGTGGGGCTGGCGCTCTGTTCCCGCTCAATCGCGAAGTCACACAGATCGTAGGATGGGTAGAGCGAAGCGAAACCCATCACCTATGGGCGCACGCGATTGATGGGTATCGCTTCGCTCCACCCATCCTACGCAGTTGAGCATGCGGCCGCTATTCCACCGCCTCAATCCATTCCGCGGCGCCGCGCCACAGCGTGGCGCGATGCTCGGGCTTGAAAAAACCGAGATGCCCGATCTTCTCAGTGCGGGCATCCGCAGGCCTCACGGTGATGATCTCGGGCTTGATCGACGTAAACCCCGCGCACAGCAATTCGACCGCGGGCCGCGTCGCCCAGGGATCGTCGGCCATGCAGAGCGCGCGCAAGGCACCTCTGTAGTTCGGAAAATTCTGCAAGGCGTTAAGCCTGGCATCGTCGAACAGATAGCGCGGGCTCATCACCCAGCCGACCCATTGCAGGAAGGCATCCTTCGGCAGGTCCATGCCAAGGCCGGCCTTGCCCGGCATGTAGCCGAGCGCGCGGGTGAGGGGACTGCCGACAAAATTCAGCATGGCGTAGACGCGGTAGCGCTCAGGCGAGGCCATCAGTTTCCAGTAGCCGGCCTGGGCGGCGACGAACAGCGCGCGCGAAATCTGCGAATTGTTCGGCAATAGACCGAGGGCCTGGCCGCCGAACGAATGTCCGACATAGGCGAAGGGCAGCGCCTTGTAACGCTCGCGCATCCAGGCGACTGCCGCGGTGATGTCCTGCGCCGCCCAGTCCGACATCGAGGCCTTGAAGCCGACCAGCGATTTCGGCCTGACGGTGCCGGTCGTCGCCTTCTGCCTGGAATGCCGGTGCCGCGGTAGTCGTAGGTCAGAACCGCGCAGCCGCGGTTGGCGAGGTAGCTGGCAAAGCCGCGGTAGAGTTTTCGGGGGACCGCGGTCGCCGAATTGATCAGGACGGCCTGGCGCTTGGCCCCGCGGGGCAGAAACAGCGTCGCGGCCAAGGGGTATCCGTCCGTCGCGGGCACCGTGATGTCGTCGCTAAAAACGTCGTCCAGCCCCGGCTCGGCCACTGCTTCTTCTCCTCAGCTTTCGCGAGCGGCCCCAGCAAATGCGAATTCGGCTTTTACCGCAAGGGCTTGATGGGGATACCTGAAATCTAACTGGCGGTCGGTCACAGGCCTGTGTATAAACCGGCCCTTCACAATCGCCATTAAGTTGCGGTTTTTGCTCAGGAGTTAAGGTCATGTCCGAGCGGTGGACGCCCGATAGCTGGCGCACCAGGCCGGTGCTGCAGGTCCCGGAATATCCCGATGCCAAGGCATTGGCCGATGTCGAGGCGCAGCTCGCCACGTTTCCCCCGCTGGTGTTCGCCGGCGAAGCCCGCAGCCTGAAGAAGGCGCTGGCGCGCGTCGCCGCCGGCGAAGCTTTCCTGCTGCAGGGCGGCGATTGCGCCGAGAGCTTTGCCGAGCATGGCGCCAACAACATCCGAGACTTCTTCCGCGTGCTGCTGCAGATGGCTGTCGTCCTGACCTATGCCGGCGCGCTGCCGGTGGTGAAGGTCGGCCGCATCGCCGGGCAGTTCGCCAAACCGCGCTCGTCGAATACCGAGAAGGTTGGCGGCGTCGAGCTGCCGAGCTACCGCGGCGACATCATCAACGACATCGCCTTCACTCCGGAAGCGCGCATCCCGGATCCGCAGCGCCAGTTGATGGCCTACCGGCAGTCGGCTGCGACGCTTAACCTGTTGCGCGCGTTTGCCACCGGCGGCTTTGCCAATCTCGGCAGCGTCCATCAGTGGATGCTTGGCTTCCTCAAGGATTCCCCGCAGTCGCGGCGCTACAAGGAGCTGGCGGACCGCATTTCGGACGCGCTGAACTTCATGCGCGCTTGCGGGCTTGATCTGGAAAGCCATCCCGAACTGCGCGCCACCGATTTCTACACCAGCCATGAGGCGCTGCTGCTCGGCTACGAGCAGGCGATGACGCGGGTCGATTCCACCACCGGCGACTGGTACGCCACCTCCGGCCACATGATCTGGATCGGCGACCGCACCCGCCAACTCGATCACGGCCACGTCGAATATTTCCGCGGCATCAAGAACCCGATCGGCCTGAAATGCGGCCCCTCGCTGAAGCCGGACGAGCTGTTGAAGCTGATCGACATCCTCAATCCGGACAACGAGCCCGGACGGCTGACGCTGATCAACCGCTTCGGCTCGGACAAGGTCGGCGATCATCTCGCGCCGCTGATCCGTGCCGTGCAGCGGGAAGGGCGGGTCGTGGTCTGGTCGTGCGACCCCATGCACGGCAACACCATCACCTCGACCTCGGGCTACAAGACCCGGCCGTTCGATCGCGTGCTGTCGGAGGTGAAGTCGTTCTTCGCCATTCACGCGGCGGAGGGGACGCATGCCGGCGGCGTGCACCTGGAAATGACCGGGCAAGACGTCACCGAATGCATCGGCGGCGCCCGCGCCATCACCGACGAGGACCTCAACGACCGCTATCACACGGTCTGCGATCCCCGCCTCAACGCCGAACAATCGATCGACATGGCCTTCCTGATCGCCGAACTGCTCAAGCAGGAACGCGCCGGTAAGGACAAGCCGATGCCGGCCGCAGCGGGACTTTGACTTGCTGCGACTTTGGCGAGCCACCATCAACACGCGTAACGGTCTCGCTTTTGCGATCCGATCGGAGCAGGCCGTCCGCGAGGAACTGCTTGCGCTGGCGCTTTCGGTGCCGCTGGCCTGGCTGGTCGGCGCGACTGTCATGCGCCGCGTGGAACTAGTCGCGGCCGTCGCCTTTGTGCTTGTGGTCGAGATCCTCAATACCGCGATCGAGAAGCTGGCCGACCGCCTCACTACCGACCACGATCCGCAGATCGGGCGGGTCAAGGATATGGGGTCGGCGGCAGTCGGCGTGGCGCTTCTGATGGTCGGGGCGTTCTGGCTCTTTGCCATCGCCGAACGCATAGGCGCGTTCTAGATATGCGGTACTGATCTGGATCAGAACCGCATATCTAAGCTTTTGTTTTGACGCGTTTTCTTCATGCGAACCGGTGTCCGCTTCGCTCGAAAACGCCATCAAGGCAGCAATTGCAGTTTGCTCTTGTGCAAGGCACCATCGCCCCATGACCGACACTTTTACGATCACGCTGGCGCAGTTGAATCCGACGGTCGGCGATATCCCGGGCAACACGGCCAAGGCGCGCGCCGCGCGCGACAAGGCCAAAGCCGATGGCGCCGATCTCATGGTACTGCCCGAACTGTTCATCTGCGGCTATCCGCCGGAAGACCTGGTGCTGAAGCCGGCGCTCCAGGCCGCCTGCCGCGCCGCGGTCGAGGAGTTGGCGCGCGAGACGGCGGGCGGCGGGCCGGCGGTGCTGATCGGCACGCCCTGGGTCGAGGATGACAAGCTCTATAATGCCTGCGCACTGCTCGATCAGGGCCGCATCGCCGCGCTTCGCTTCAAGGCCAATTTGCCGAACTATGGCGTGTTCGACGAGAAGCGACTGTTCGCGCGCGGTCCCGCTGCCGGGCCGGTGACCGTCCGCGGCATCCGCGTCGGCGTCCCGATCTGCGAGGACATCTGGCTCGAAGAGTCCGAGGAATACGAAAACGTCGTCGAATGCCTTGCCGAGACCGGCGCGGAAATTCTGGTGGTGCCGAACGGCTCGCCCTATGCGCGCGACAAGAACGACCTCCGGCTGTCGATCGCGGTCGCCCGCGTCACCGAGAGCGGGCTGCCGCTGGTCTATCTCAACCAGATCGGCGGGCAGGACGAACTGGTGTTCGACGGCGCCTCATTCGCACTCAACGCCGATCTCTCGGTCGCAGCGCAACTGCCGGCGTTCGAGGAGAGCATCGTCACGCTGCGCTGGACCAAGGGAGCCGATGGCTGGCGCTGCTCGGGGCCGGTGGTGCCGCTGGTCGAGGGCGACAAGGGCGATTACGCGGCCTGCGTGCTCGGCCTGCGCGATTACGTCCGCAAGAACGGCTTTCCCGGCGTGCTGCTCGGCGTCTCCGGCGGCATCGATTCCGCGCTGTGCGCGGCGATCGCAGTCGATGCGCTCGGCGCCGATCAGGTTCGCGGCGTGATGCTGCCGTTCCGTTTCACCGCGCAGGTGTCGCTGGATGATGCGGCCAAACTGACGAAGGCACTCGGCATCCGTTACGAGGTGCTGCCGATTGCCGATGCCGTCAACGGATTTGAAAAGATCCTGTCGGGCCCCTTCGCCGGCCTGCCGCGCGACATCACCGAAGAGAACCTGCAGGCACGTACCCGCGGCACGCTCTTGATGGCGATTTCCAACAAGACCGGCGCCATGGTGGTTACGACCGGCAACAAGTCGGAAATGTCGGTCGGCTACGCCACCATCTATGGCGACATGAACGGCGGCTTCAATCCGATCAAGGACATCTACAAGACCGAAGTGTTCCGCCTCTCCAGCCTGCGCAACGAGTGGAAGCCGGACGGCGCGCTCGGGCCGTCAGGCGAGGTCATCCCGGTCAACATCATCACGCGGCCGCCGACGGCTGAACTGCGCGAGAACCAGACCGACCAGGATTCGCTGCCGCCCTACGAGATGCTGGACGGCATTCTGGAGCGGCTGGTCGAGCGCGAGGAGCCGCTGGCCACGATCATCGCCGCCGGTTTCCCGGCTGATGTGGTGACGCGGATCGATCGCCTCCTCAATGTCGCCGAATACAAGCGCCGTCAGGCGGCGCCGGGCGTCAAGGTGACCGAAAAGAACTTTGGCCGCGACCGCCGCTATCCCATCACCAACCGCTTCCGCGACAACGGCAAGGAACTGCCGGCCCCCGACGACAAGCTTGTCGCGCGCGCTGGCCGCGCGTCGGCCGATGTGTTTGACGGATAGGCTCTAGCCCAGCGAATTGATGATTTCCCGATGGCTGGGTCACGAGCAGCCATTGCGGGTCGGCTCGCTAAACGTCGGCTTTGGCCACAAGGCGGCATTCAGACGGCCTAACCAGGTTCGCTTTTCCCCTGGAGGCAGACATCACGGTTGCCACAGCCCGCGTCCTCCAAGAGTCGAAGCAGACCTCTGGCCGGCCGAGATCCATCTCAACGCAGGACGTTCGGAAGTCTGCCGCGTCATGCCCGCTAAATATCAAACCGGTACACTTGGGGCGATTGATCTTGGGCTCTTGACGAGCGACAATATGGACATGGAGAAGCGCCATCCGATCTGGAAAGATCCCTCTTGGCTTCCCTATTGTTTGGCCATCCTGATATTTTTTTGTTCGCGGGTGGTGGTCGCACTCGGACTGGTATTCTCTCAAAAATATCTGCCCTCCGGGCCCGATGTCTGGTCTGCGGGACCGATCTGGTACCACCAATTGCTGCAATGGGACTCGGAATGGTATTTCAAGATCGTCACAGATGGCTATCAGTATAACGGCGATCCGACTGTTCAACAGAACATCGTGTTCTACCCGCTGTATCCGATGCTCGCACGGGGCCTGGCGACGATTAGCGGTCTCACGCCTGCGGATGCATTGCTGTTGGTATCGAACGTAGCTGGATTGCTCGCGATCGTCTTGCTTTTCAAGCTGGTTCGCGAGGAATTTGGTGATCAACTGGCTCTCGCCACAATCGCGCTGCTCAGCTTTTTTCCCGCTTCGGTCTTGCTATCGGCCGGATATACCGAGCCCTTGGCACTGCTGCTAATCGTCTCGTTTTTTCTTGCTTTGAAACGAAAATACTACTTGTCGGCAGCACTGCTTGCAGGCTTGGCAGTTTCTACCCGATCGACGGGCGTTGTTCTATTGCCTGTCCTTCTTTGGGAGATGTGGACCAATCGCGATCAGACGAAGTTCCTTCTTACCCTCGTGCCATGCGTCCTTCTTGCGACGTCGGGCATCTGGCTATTCATGATTTACCTCTGGAGCGCTTTCGGAACTCCGTTTGCTTTTGTGGATGGGCAGGTGGCGTTCCATCAAGGAACGACGCTAGCGACAAGATTGATTGCGGCACTAAAGCTTGAGCCGTTCACACGGATGATGCTCAATGATTGGAATCCATGGGGACAAGCTAGCTGGTTTACATTATTGTTCATCATCCTGATTGTTTTGGGCTGGTCTCGACTGCGCGCAAGCTGGACACTGTTCGCCATGGCTGTCTTGTTGCTACCATATCTAACACTCAGCGGTGGGCCAGCAGGCTTCGTCTCTATGAGTCGATTTAATCTCGTTTCATTTCCCCTGTTTGTTACGTTGGCTGGTTTAGGATTGCGAGCGAAGTGGCTTATGGCAGGAGTGATAGGACTCTTCGGCGCGTCCTTGTTCATGAACACCGCCTTGTTTGCTCGTAGAATTTGGATTGGTTGAGCGCTACAAATACTCGCGATGACATGCTTGAGCAGCGACCCAGTTCGCCCCCCACCAAGAGGGCAGCATATTGCAATCCGTATCCAAAATTCCCGGTCGCTATTATCTGGCAATCTTTGTGCTGGCGTTCGCGACGCTTTCCTACCAGATCCTGATAACGCGCTTCTTCAGCGTTATGCTCCATTATCATTTTGCATTCGCGGCCATTTCACTTGCCATGCTGGGGCTCACCCGCGGAGCGATGCAGGTCTACGGCAAGCCCGCCCGTTATGCCGCCGAGCGGGTCGGAATCGAATTCGCGCGCCACGCGTCATGGTTCGCACTCAGCAGCGTTGGCGCAATGATCGTCTTCCTGTGCGTGCCGCTCGTCGTATCTGCGGAAAATGTGCCCTTCGCCCTGGCGCTGGCGACCATCGCCTTCGTGGCTCCGTTCACGGAAGGCGGGGTTTGCATCACGCTGTTGCTCACGCGCTTACCCTATCGCGGCGGGTGGCTCTATGCGGCCGATCTCCTGGGCGCCGCAGTTGGATGTCTCGGGGTGATCTTCATACTGCTGGTGATTGACCCCGTAAGCGCCACGTTATGGATCGGAGCCTCTGCTGCTGGCGTTGGCTGGATCGTCGTTCGCACCAGCGATGACGTCCGTAGTGTGCGTTTGAGCGGGGCTGTCGCGCTAACGCTGGCCGTCGCGGCCACCATGCACTCCGGCCTTGACCTGACCGGTCGAAGCCATCTCGGTGTGTTCTGGGCCAAGGGCGCTGAGCAGACCGGCACGCTGTTCGAACGCTGGAATACCTATTCGCGGGTAAGGGTGCGCGAATTGGCCGAGAAGGTCCCGATTGGCTGGGGTCTGGTCCGCACTCCTGATGCCCGGGTCGACCAACACCACCTCGACATCGATGCCGATGCAGGCACCGTCATCACCAGGTATGACGGCGACATCGGAAAGCTCGCCTACCTGAAAGATGATGTCATCAATGCGGCTTACCTCGTGCAGCCGGCGACCGACGTCGCTGTCGTTGGCGTCGGCGGCGGTCGTGACATCCTTTCCGGTCTTCTCTTCGGCGCCGACCGGATTCGCGCAATTGAGATCAACCCGGCAATTTTCGAAGTGCTCACCGAAAAATTCGCCGATTTCTCTGGCCATCTCGATCGCCAGCCCGGCGTATCCTTGGTCAATGCCGAAGCGCGAAGCTACATCAACCACTCGTCCGAGCGGTACGACCTGGTGCAGATTTCGCTCATCGACACCTGGGCGGCGACGGTGGCCGGTGGCCTGACGCTCACCGAAAATCGTCTCTATACCGTTGAGGCGTGGGATGATTTTTACCGGGCGCTCAAGCCTGGCGGGCTGTTGTCGGTATCACGCTGGTACGGTGCCGAGAAGCACCGTGGCGAGCTATACCGGCTGATTGCGATTGCCGCGAGCGCGCTGCAGCGCAGGGGAGTCTCGGCCGGTGAACTGCGGCATCACGTCGTCACGGTCAACGTCGGCAACATCGTGACGGTGATTACCCGGCCTGACGCATTCAGCGACGCACAATGGCAAGGCGCGCGCGAGAGGCTTCAGGCGCAGGGCTTCAAGATATTGTTGGGGCCGGACGTCACCTTCGATGCCGTCACCTCGACATTGCTGTCCGACAAGGCAGACCAGGCTTTCTTCGATTCGCTGCCGGAAAACATCGCTGCTTCGACGGACGACAATCCGTTCTTCTTCTATACGTCGCGCTTCAGCGATTTCGTGAGCATCCATAGTTGGGACATCATGAGCAACAATGTCGCGATAGGCGTCACCGGCTTGCTCATCATCGTAGGGCTCTGCGCTTGCGGATATTACATCGTGCTGCCCTTCTTCCGTCTTGTGAGGCGGATGCCAATGGCGACGCTGACGCCGCCCGTGGCCTATTTCAGCGCGATCGGGATGGGCTTCATGCTGATCGAGATATCGCAGATGCAGCGCCTGATGGTTTTTCTCGGACATCCCGTTTACGGGCTGAGCGTCGTGCTATTCACAATTCTTCTCTTTAGCGGGATTGGCAGCGCCACGGTCGGTGCGGATACCTCCTCCCGATCACGCGTCGCCGTCTTCAGGATTGCCGCCCTCCTCACCACGCTCGTGGTGGCGGGGCTGCTGACGCCGCTGGTCACCACCTGGGCGCGGTCGCTGTCAACCGACATGCGTATTCTGGTGTCTGTCCTGCTGCTGGCTCCTCCTGCGTTCTGCATGGGGATGATGTTTCCGCTCGGCCTCGGTGTCTGGCGGCGTCATGATGAACTGCTGCCGTTCTTCTGGAGCACCAACGGAATTACGTCGATGTTCGCGTCGGTGCTGGGTGTGGCGTTATCGATCCAGTTCGGCATCGCCAAGACCTATGCGTTGGGGGTGTGCTTTTATGCGGTTTGCGCCATCGTGATCATTGCAAGCCGCTGGGTGCAGTCGATCGACATGTCAGCCGAGAAGGGCGCCGTTGGCCCCGAGGCTGGTATCGCAGGAAAGGAAGGCGCCACGATTCGGCGGCCACATCGGTAAAGGGAAGTACAAGCGACGCAGGACGGCTACGGGAAAACGCTTTCAGCGTGCGCGTCCGCGCGCTTCCTGGCATGCGCCCAGTTGCAGGCTGAAGCACCTGCTTGCCACAAGACAACTACGTCGGCGACGCGAAGAACAGGACTCGTATGAGGTGCGTGTATTCGGATTCGAATACCATGATGGCTACGAACACCAGCACCAGCACCGGCGGCAGCAGGATGGCATAGGCGAGCGCCAGCCGTTCCCAGGCCATGTGCATGAAGACGGCGACGATCAAGCCGGCCTTCAGCACCATGAACAGCAGGATCAGCGACCATCTGAGATAGCCCTGGAGGCCAAAGTAGTCGACGAGATAGGAGCACGCGCTGAGGACGAACAACCATCCCCAGACCACCAGATAGACCTTGATCGGGTGCTGCTGCCCCTCTACGTGCGGAGCTGCGACAGCGTCATGCACATGGGTATGCAGCGAAGGTCGCTGTGCTTCCAAGTCGATTGCCACATTTGTCATGTGCTGACCTCACCACAGATAAAAGAAGGCAAAGATGAACACCCACACGAGATCGACGAAGTGCCAGTAAAGGCCGGTGATTTCGACGACCTCGTAATTCCCCTTCCTGCTCGTGAAAAAGCCGCGCCTTCCGACGTCAAAATCTCCCCGCCAGACCTTTCGCGCGATGATGACCAGGAAAATCACGCCGATCGTCACGTGCGTGCCGTGAAAGCCCGTGATCATAAAGAAGCTGGAGCCGAACTGTGCCGCGCCCCAGGGATTTTCCCAGGGACGCACGCCCTCCATGATCAGCTTGGTCCATTCGAATGCCTGCATTCCGACAAACGTTGCGCCAAGCGCCGCCGTGACCAGCATCAAGACCGCGGTTTTGACACGATCGCGGCGGTAACCGAAGTTGACGGCCATCGCCATGGTCCCGCTGCTGCTGATCAGGACGAAGGTCATGATGGCGATCAGAATGAGTGGGATATGATGCCCCGCAATCTCGAGCGCGAATACCTCACTCGGATTCGGCCATGGCACGGTCGTGGACATGCGCGCCGTCATGTATGACAGCAGAAAACAGCTGAAGATGAAGGTGTCGCTCAGGAGGAAGATCCACATCATGGCCTTCCCCCAGGAGACATTCTTGAAGGCGCGCTGATCCGAGGACCAATCGGCAGCGATGCCCTGCCAGCCGGCTGCCCGCGCAGGCGGTTGTCCATGGGTTGTCAGCGCAGTCTCTGCCATCTGCTCTCTCCTAGGTGAGCAACCGGCGACAGATGTCGACGAAATCGTCCGTCCAGCCTGTCAGCAGGCCGAGCAAGGCCAGCCAGACCAAGAGCAGGAAGTGCCAGTAGATGGCGCAAAGTTCCACACTCAGGCGCATCTGTGCCATTTCAACGCCACGCCAGGCCTTGGCAGTCGTTCTGCCCAGCGCCACCAGGCCGCCGATCAGGTGCAGTCCGTGCGCAGCTGTGATTAGATAAAAGAAGGAATTGGCTGGATTGGACGCGACGAAATAGCCCGCGGCCCTCAGCTGTTGCCACGCCAATAGTTGCCCGACCAGGAATGTAACGGCGGCTACTCCCCCAGCGCACAGGCCGATGACGACATCTTCCACGTCGTCCCGCCGCGCGGCCACGTAGGCCCATTGCAGCGCGACGCTGCTCAGGACCAGGACGCTGGTGTTGAACCACAGCAGTCCAGGCACCGGCAGTGTCCGCCAGTCCGTCATGTTCATGCGCATGGAGTAGGCGCTGATGAAGAGTGCGAACAGCGATCCCACGACGGCGAGAAACACGCCCAGTCCGATCTTCGCGGCAGGCCAGGTCATGGTATCAGTGCCGGGAAAATCCCCAAGCGCACCTTCTTCCAGCCAGGGTTTGGCCGTCAGCCGTTGCTGCGAGAGCCACCATCCGGCGATGACCGCGATCACCGCCATGAACAGGACAATGGCACTCACGGCGCAGCTCCCTGCAGGGCTGGCGTCGCCCGTGGCTGGTTCTGCGGAATGAAGTCCTGCGCAGCACCCGGCACGCTGTAGTCATAGGCCCAGCGATAGACCACCGGGAGTTCCTTGCCAAAGTTGCCGTGCCCGGGCGGTGTCTCCGGCGTCTGCCACTCCAGTGTTGTCGCTCGCCACGGATTGCCACCCGAAGGCCGGCCCTTGAAGTAGCTCCAGGCAAGGTTGAACAGGAATACCATCTGCGCGAAGCCCACGATCAAAGCCATGATGGAGATGAAGGCATTGAGCGTATGGGTCGATGAGGGGATGAACGCCGCTTCGCCGATGTCGTGATACCGGCGCGGAACGCCAAGCAGTCCAATATAATGCATGGGGAAGAAGATCAGATAGGCGCCGAGGAACGTGACCCAGAAATGAAACTTGCCCAGCGCGTCGTTGAGCATCCGTCCCGTCATCTTGGGATACCAATGATAGATCGCGCCCAGCACGACCATGATCGGCGCCACGCCCATCACCATGTGGAAATGCGCGACGACGAACATGGTATCCGATAGCGGGACATCCACGACCACGTTGCCGAGGAAGAGGCCGGTGAGCCCGCCGTTCACGAACGTAATGATGAAGCCGAGCGCAAACAGCATCGGGACGGTGAGATGGATGTCGCCGCGCCACAGGGTCAATACCCAGTTGTAGACCTTGATGGCGGTCGGGATGGCGATGATGAGCGTCGTGGTGGCGAAGAAGAACCCGAATTTCGGGTGCATGCCGCTCACATACATGTGGTGCGCCCATACGACGAAGCTGAGTGCGCCGATCGCAACGATCGCCCAGACCATCATGCGATAGCCGAAGATGTTCTTCCGCGCATGGACGCTGATCAGATCGGAAACGATACCGAAGGCGGGCAGGGCGACGATGTAGACCTCCGGATGGCCGAAGAACCAGAACAGGTGCTGGAACAGGATCGGGCTGCCGCCGCCATACTTCATCTGCTGCCCCATCTCGACCAGGGCCGGCATGAAGAAGCTGGTTCCGAGGAGGCGGTCGAACAGCATCATGACGGAGGCGACGAACAGCGCCGGGAAGGCCAGTAGCGCCATGATGGTAGCCGTGAAGATGCCCCACACCGTCAGCGGCATACGCATCAATGTCATGCCGCGCGTGCGCGCCTGCAGCACGGTCACGACATAATTCAGACCCCCCATGGTGAAGCCGATGATGAACAGGATCAGGGAGGCCAGCATGAGAACGATGCCCCAATCCTGTCCGGGGGTGCCGGCAAGAATTGCCTGCGGCGGGTACAGCGTCCAGCCGGCGCCGGTGGGCCCGCCGGGCACGAAGAACGTCGAGGCCAGCACCAGGACGGCGAGCAGATAGACCCAGTAGCTCAGCATGTTCACATAGGGGAAGACCATGTCCCGCGCGCCGACCATCAGCGGGATCAGGTAATTGCCGAAGCCTCCCAGGAACAGCGCCGTGAGCAGGTAGATCACCATGATCATGCCGTGCATGGTGATGAACTGGAGATATTGATTGGCATCGATAAAGGAGAATGTGCCGGGAAATCCCAGTTGCAGCCGCATCAGCCACGACAGCACCAGTGCTACCAACCCGATGGCCGTCGCTGTGAGCGAGTACTGGATGGCGATGACTTTGGCGTCCTGCGAAAAGACGTACCGCGTCCACCAGCTCCTGGGGTGATAGAGATCAACCTCCGCCACTTCGGCAGGCGGGACATCTGTGACGGCATCATACGGAACATCGACCATAGAAATTCCTCCTCGGTCGCTTCCATCGGGAGTGAAGATTTGGCCTCACGCGCCCGATCTATCTTCGCTGCGGCACTTACTTGCCGCCGGATCTGTACGTCGCCTTCGTAACGGCGTTTCGGCCTGACAATTCTGCGAACGTCTTCTGTTGCGCCAGCCAGGCGCTATATTCGCTTTCTTCCTCGACGATGACTTTGGTGCGCATCTGCGCGTGCGCCGCGCCGCACAGCTCGGCGCACAGCACATCGAACGTTCCCGTGCGGATCGGAGTCATCCAGAAATAGGTGACCATGCCGGGCACCATATCCATCTTGGCGCGGAATTCGGGCACATAGAAATCGTGCAGGACATCGACGGAGCGGAGCAAGACCTTGACGGGCTTTCCGACCGGCAGGTGCAGCTCACCACTTTCGATCACGACGTCGTCTTGCCCGTGCGTGTCGTCGCGATTCAAGCCCAAGGGGTTTTCGGGACTGATGTGGCGGACATCGGTTGTGCCCATACGGCCATCCTTGCCCGGCAGGCGGAAGCTCCACTGCCACTGCTGGCCCATCACCTCGATCTCGGTGGCGTCAGCCGGAACCGTGACGAACTGGTGCCAAACGAATAAGCCTGGTGCCAACATGGCTGCGACGCCGATCGCCGTTCCGATGCTGAGCCACCATTCGAGCTTTTTGTTTTCGGGATTGTAGTGCGCCTGTCTTCCCTCCTTGTGGTGAAAGCGGAAGACGCAGTAGGCCATGAATGCGATCACGGCGAAGAAAACAATGCCGGTGATCCAGAAGGTGATGCTGATGGTGTGGTCGATGTAGCTCCAGTTGGTGGCAATCGGCGTCCACCACCACGGGCTGTAGATGTGAAACAGCACCGAGCCGACCGCAACCAGCAGCAGTATGATAGCAACAGCCATCCTCATTCCTCCTTGCCATCAAAGGCAACGGAGACGAATCGAGGGCGGAGCTCGCACTGTCGATGGCCGACTTCACATGCGCCATCGCAGTGCGTCTTGCCTCGCCCACTATGACCGGTCGCGACATCAAAACGTGGCACCGAGCACACGTTACGACCGCTAGTCATCAAATCGGGGCGCCAGAAATCAAGATGATACGCGTCGAGGCTGCCGTCAATAGAGCAATAAGGAACCTGCGGCTCACGCATATGCGCTGTACGATGCACAAGCCGGCGAGCGTCAGCTGGCACAACGGCTGATGATGCGCCGCACCAAACCGTGTGCGTTCACAATTCACCCAACAGTGCGTGCTTTCTGCTTCCAATCGCGCTAAGGTCACAAGGCAGGTCGCGACAAGTTTCGTCCGGCTAAGCTCCATTCGCTGAACTTGGGTTTGCCGTACCCGGCTCGACCGCGACTCTCGCACATGAGGGCGGAGGCGCGCGGGTTGCGGCGCGTCGTTTTGACCGCCGCAACTTGAGAGCACGGGAGGGTGCGCATGGCCACTCTGTATTCCGACAGCATCGCAAGAGTAGGACGGCACGTATTCGGCGAGGCCGCCACATATCCGATTCGCAAAATCGAACTGTCCGATCTCGGCGAGGCGCTGCGCCTGGGGTGGGAAGACTTCAAGGCAATGCCGAGCCACGCCGTTGTGGTGTGCGTGATTTATCCTGTTCTCGGTATTGCCCTGTTCAGGATGGTCCTCGGCTATTCGGTACTGCCGCTGCTGTTTCCGCTGGCAGCCGGGTTTGCCTTGCTTGGACCTTTTGCCGCGATCGGTCTCTACGAGCTCAGCCGCCGCCGCGAGCGCGGCGAGGAGGTCAGCGTATCGGACGCACTTCACGTGCTGCGCGCTCCGTCTTTGGGCGCGATGGTCGAGCTCGGCATCCTCCTGCTCGTTCTGTTCGGGGCCTGGATTGGCGCAGCGAACGCTATCTACGTTGAAATCTTTGGCCACGCCCCGGCCGCGAGCATTCCCGACTTCGTAACGCGTGTGCTGACGACGCGGGAAGGATGGTTGCTCATCGTCATAGGTTGCGGCGTCGGCTTTCTGTTTGCGGTCGTGGCGCTCTGCGTCAGTGTCGTGTCGTTCCCGTTGATGCTTGACCGGCATGCCACTGCAATCGACGCCATCCGGACGTCGCTGTGGGCTGTGATGAAGAATCCGATCCCCATGGCCGGGTGGGGGCTGATCGTCGCGGCGCTGCTGGTGATCGGTTCGCTACCGCTCTTCGTCGGTCTCGCCGTCGTTTTGCCGGTGCTCGGTCATGCCACCTGGCATCTTTACCGGAAAGTGGTGGAGCCGAATCCCAACCCTCCGGAGGAACATCCCCACCCGCGGAAGGGACATCGCTACGCGGCGGATTTTCCGGCCGTTCTGTTCCCGTGGAGCCGTGAGCGCGAGCCGTAGCGACGGAACGCGAGCGCGCGGTGCGTAGCGGGCGAACACCGAAAGCGGTGCTCGCCCGTCCGGATCGGCGTCCGCCGCCGGTAGCTGGTCGAGGAGCTACTGCTTCGGCGGGATGAAGGTCGGGCCGACGGTGCGGATCTGCTTGTCGTTAGCCGCGGCGGTCGTATCGGCAGGAGCCGGCGCCGGCGCGGCGGCGGTGCTCGCGGGCGCGGTGCCCTTCTTGGGTGGCGGCGCGCCCTTCGACTGCCCGCGCTGCTGCATCCGCTTGGCGCTTTCCTCGGTGACGATGATGTCGCCCTGCTGTTCGACCGAGGCCTTGTCGTCGACGGATTTCAGCGCTTCCGACCAGGTCTGGCCCGCCGCCTTGCAGGAGCAGGAGGCGTTGAACTCGGTGCGGAACTTGAACGCGTTGGGCAGCGAGGAATAGGGCTGGCCGTTGATCGAGACTGCCTGATTGATGTCCTCGCCGGGATTGCGATAGGTGAACAAGTTCGCCTCTGCCGCCGGGCAAAGCGCCTTGCAGGTCCTTTCGTCGTCCTGAAAGCGCGCCTGGTAGGTGGCGAACGACACCGGGAAGTAGGCACCGTCGCAGCTGCGGACGCAGACGGTGCGGAAGGTGCCGGACGGCGGGCCGAGTTCGGCGCTGGGCGGCGGGATCGTGTTGTTGTTGTTGCCGAACAGGCTGTCGATGAAATTGCCGGGGCCGCGGGCGGCTGCCGCATATTGCGGGCCGCAATTGTTCTGCGCCAGCGCCATCATCACCGAGCGGCGCTGGTTTTCGCGGTCGGCGCCGCCGATGCCGCCGCTGCGCAGACGCTCCAGGCTGGTGGTGATCTGGTCGAGATTGGCGCGCATCTGCTGGATCTGGTTGTTGACCGGGCTGCACTGCGCCGACTGGCCGTTGAACAGCGAGAAGAAGCCCGAGCTTTCGCAGCCCATGCGCTTGGCCTGCAGCGTGACGCGATCGAGTTCGGCCTGCTGCTTGGCCTGGGCCTCCTGATAGCGGCGGATCTGCTCATCCTTGGCGGGATCGCCGGTGCCGGCGCCGCGGTCGATGGTTGCCAGCTGTCCCTCGAGCCGGATGCAGATCGGATTGGCTTGCGCGCCCTGTTGCGGCGGCGGAGGCGGCGCGGCGCCGGGGGGCATCTGCGCCATGGCGTCCTCATTGGGCTGCGCCAAAGCGGGCGCGCCAGGCTCGGTGACGCCGAGCAGGACGGCGCAGGTCAAAATCCGGAGAGAGAAGGGAATGATGCGAATTTCCAGCATATCCGGCCATTGAGGGCTGATCCGCGCGGCTTGAAAGCCTGGTGGCGCGGCCAAGGCGGCATTCTGCGGCCAAGACCGCATCCAATACCTGCTTCTCGGGGCAGCGTCACGTCGTTTCCGGGGCGCGGATGTGGCAAACCGGCCCTTGAAATTACTGAAGAAGCGCCTTTAGCGCTGGCAGGTAATAGCAACATAGTCGCCGCAGGCTGGGCCTGAGCACTTGTCGCCGCCATCAATTGGAACCGCACCGGTAACTTCGTCGGGCTCGACGCGGCGATAGGCGGTGGCCTGCGCAAATTCCCGTGACTGGCAGTAGGAGCGGGCGGCGTGGGCGCCGCATTTGTCGCCGCGGGCGAGGCACTCGTCCACGCCGTAACCGTCGGCCTGGTTGGCAACGATGAAAACGCGACTGTCGGCGGAAGCGGCCGAGACGGCGGCAAGCAGGAGAGCACAGGCAATGAGTGCGGAGGAGCGCATGGTGAACACCGGCAGGGGCGAAGGGGACCGCGCTCAGGAATAGGCCCAAAGGGTTAACAATGATTAACCATGAGGGCCGAGCGGCGGCGAAAAGGAAGGTTCCGCAGCCTGATCGGCCTCAAATTGGGCACGAGCAAGGCCTTGACGGCATCGTTCCGATACCGCAATGGTGGAACCATGAACGGTCTCCTCGCCATCTGCAGCATTTGCCGCGAGATTATTAGCTAGCGATTCGCTGGCAGGCCGTCTTTTCTCAAAAATGAGATCACTGGACGCCCGGCCGCAAGGGATGGGTACGTCATGGAATTACGCCTGTACGATACGTTGACGAAGGAGAAGCGGCCGTTCGTGCCGCTCGATCCGAAGAACGTCGGCATGTATGCCTGCGGACCGACGGTCTATGACTTCGCCCATATCGGCAATGGTCGCGCGGCGATCGTGTTCGACGTGCTGTTTCGCGTGCTGCGCTATCGCTATGGCGCCGGGCACGTGACGTACGTTCGCAACATCACCGACGTCGACGACAAGATCAACGTCCGCGCCGCACGCGACTATCCCGGCGTGCCGTTGAACGAGGCGATCCGCAAGGTCACCGAAGAGACCTATCAGCAGTATCAGGACGACGTCTCCGCGCTCGGCTGCCTTGCGCCGACGGTGCAGCCGCGCGCGACCGAGCATATCCCGGAAATGCGGGCGATCATCGAGAAGCTGGTCGCCGGCGGCTTTGCCTATGTCGCCGAGGACCACGTGCTGTTCTCGCCGCAAGCGATGAACGATGCCAATTCGGTGATGCCGCGCTACGGCGCGCTATCGAAGCGGTCGCTCGACGAGATGATCGCGGGCGCCCGCGTCGACGTCGCTCCCTACAAGCGCGATAATACCGACTTCGTGCTGTGGAAGCCGTCGAAGCCGGGCGAGCCGTCGTGGCCCTCGCCATCGGGGATCAAGGTGGAGGGACGCCCCGGCTGGCACATCGAATGCTCGGCGATGGCCTGGAAGCATCTCGGCGAGAAGTTCGACATTCATGGCGGCGGCATCGATCTGGTGTTTCCGCACCATGAGAACGAACTTGCGCAGACCTGCTGCGCCTTTCATTCCGACCGCATGGCGAACGTCTGGATGCACAACGGCTTCCTGCAGATCGAGAGCGAGAAGATGTCGAAGTCGCTCGGCAACTTCTTCACGATCCGTGACCTGCTGGCCGATTGGCCTGGCGAGGTGCTGCGCCTGAGCATGCTGAGGACGCATTACCGCTCGCCGCTCGACTGGACCTCGAAGGGTACCGAAGAGAGCGCGAAGACGCTTGACGACTGGTATGCGATCGCGGCCGACGCCGAGGGCGGCGAGCCGTCGCCGGCGATGATCGAAGCGCTCTATGACGATCTCAACACGGCGCAGGCGATGGCTGTTCTGCACGGCCTGCGCAACGCCGCCGCGTCGGGTGGTGCGCGCGAACGCGGCGAGTTTGCGGCGTCGCTCCGGCTGCTCGGTTTCCTTTCGGTGAGCGCTGCGGCGTGGAAGGGACGGAAGCAGCAGGCGAGCGGCATCGATGCAGCAGAGGTCGATCGCCTGATTGCCGACCGCGCGGCGGCGCGGGCGCGGAAGGACTTCAAGGAATCCGACCGCATCCGCGACGAACTCGCCGCGATGGGCGTCGCCATCAAGGACGGCAAGGACAAGGACGGAAGACCGGTTACCACATGGGAGGTCGCGTGATGGACAAGCCCGATACCCCGTTCCCGAAACACTGGCGTTATTACATCTTCATCAAATGGGCGCTAATCGTTGCCGCGGTCATACTGGCCTTGCGATTGTTCGGAGTGATTTGACGCGATGGGACAGGCCTTGCCCAAACCCGGCTTGCGGCCGTTTCTGCCGGCGGATGTGCCGATGCTGGCGGCGATCTTTGTCGCCGCCATCGAGGGGCTGACCGGCGACGACTACAGCGAGGCGCAGCAGGAAGCCTGGGCTGCCGCTGCCGAGGACGAGGAAAATTTCGGCAAGAAACTCGCCGGGCAGTTGACGCTGATCGCGACCATCCAGAACGCGCCGGTCGGCTTCGTCTCACTGCAAGGGCCTGACCATATCGACATGCTGTTCGTGCATCCGAGCGTGGCCGGGCAGGGTATCGCCTCGATGCTGGTCGATGCGCTGGAAAAACTGGCGGGCGCGCGCGGCGCGAAAACCCTGACGGTCGACGCCAGCGACACCGCGGAGCCGTTGTTTCGGAAGCGCGGCTATACCGCCAAGCAGCGCAATACCGTTTCGCTCAATGGCGAATGGCTCGCCAACACCACGATGCAGAAGACGCTGGCAGACGCCGCGCCGGGAGCGCCGACATGAGTCGCGAACGCCTTTATCTGTTCGACACTACGCTGCGCGACGGCGCGCAGACCAACGGCGTCGATTTCACGCTGCATGACAAGCAGATCATCGCGCAGATGCTCGATGAACTCGGCATCGACTATGTCGAGGGCGGCTATCCCGGCGCCAACCCGACCGATACCGAATTTTTTGCCGAGAAGCCGAAGTTCGAACACGCCAAATTCACCGCCTTCGGCATGACGCGCCGTCCGGGCCGTTCGGCCTCGAACGATCCGGGTCTTGCGGGGCTGCTGGAAGCCAAGGCCGATGCGATCTGCTTCGTCGCGAAATCCTCCGCCTACCAGGTGCGGGTGGCACTCGAAACTACCAACGAGGAAAACCTCGCCTCGATCTGCGACAGCGTCAGCGCGGCCAAGGCCGCGGGCCGCGAGGTAATGGTTGATTGCGAGCACTTCTTCGACGGCTACAAGGAGAATAGTGATTTCGCGCTCGCATGCGCCAAGGCCGCCTATGATTCCGGGGCGCGCTGGGTGGTGCTGTGCGACACCAATGGCGGCACCATGCCGCATGAGGTCGAGGCCATCGTAGGCCACGTCGTCAAGCAGATCCCGGGCAGCCATGTCGGCATCCACGCCCATAACGACACCGAGCAGGCGGTGGCCAACTCGCTGGCCGCGGTGCGCGCCGGCGCGCGGCAGATCCAGGGCTCGCTCAACGGGCTCGGCGAGCGCTGCGGCAACGCCAATCTCTGTTCGCTGATCCCGACGCTGCGCTTGAAGAACGAATTCTCCGACGCCTTCGAGATCGGCGTCACGGACGAGAAGATGGCGACGCTGATGAAGGTGTCGCGGACGCTCGATGACATGCTCAACCGCGCGCCGAACCGCCACGCGCCCTACGTCGGCGAGAGCGCTTTCGTGACCAAGACCGGCATTCATGCCTCGGCGGTCCTGAAGGACCCGCAGACCTACGAGCACGTATCGCCCGAATCCGTCGGCAATCACCGCAAGGTGCTGGTGTCGGATCAGGCCGGCCGTTCCAACGTGATGGCCGAACTCGACCGCGCCGGCATTCCCTACGAGAAGACCGATCCGAAACTGGCGCGGCTGGTCGAGGAGCTGAAGGAGCGGGAAGCAGCGGGCTTTGCCTATGAATCCGCCGACGCTTCGTTCGACCTGCTGGCGCGGCGCACGCTCGGCCGGGTACCGGAATATTTCAAGGTCGAGCAGTTCGACGTCAATGTCGAGCAGCGCTACAACGCCAACGGCCAGCGCGTCACGGTGGCGCTCGCCGTGGTCAAGGTCGATGTCGCCGGCGAACGGCTGATCTCGGCGGCGGAAGGCAACGGCCCCGTCAACGCGCTCGACGTCGCGCTGCGCAAGGACCTCGGCAAGTACCAGAAATACATCGAGGGCCTGAAGCTGATCGACTACCGCGTGCGTATCCTCAATGGCGGTACTGAAGCGGTGACGCGCGTCTTGATCGAGAGCGAAGACGAGAACGGCGAGAGCTGGACCACGGTCGGCGTCTCGCCCAATATCATCGACGCCTCGTTCCAGGCGCTGATGGATTCGGTGGTCTACAAGCTGGTGAAATCAGGCGCACCGGTGTGAGCCAAAATGTGTAGCCCGGATGGAGCGCAGCGCCAATCCGGGATTCCGCACGTGGCTTGAGTGCCCCCGGATTTCGCTGCGCTCCATCCGGGCTACGGTTCGTTCGCAATGACGGGAAGAGAGCAGGGGATATTCGATGATCGACCACATCTCCGTCGGCGTAGCCGATCTCGAACGCGCCGCGCGTTTCTACGAAGCAACGCTGGCAGCCCTCGGCCTCACACGCCTTGTCACCCGTCCCGCCACCATCGGCTTCGGCAAGACCTATCCCGAATTCTGGATCAACCTGCGCGCCGGCATGGCAAAGGTAGCGCCTGAGAGCGGCACGCACATCTGCCTTCGCGCCAAAACCACTGATGATGTCGATGGGTTTCATGCGGCCGCGCTGAAATCCGGCGGCCGCTCCGACGGCGCGCCGGGCCTGCGCCCGCATGATCGCGTGAAGTATTACGCGGCCTTCGTCATCGATCCCGACGGCAACCGCATCGAAGCGGTGACGTTTCCGGCCGAGTGAAAGTGTAACGACTACAACTTCCGCGCCAGTTCCGGCGCCATCTCCTTGGCGCCTGCCGGAGTACGGGCGGCGGCGGCACGCAGCCGCGGCACGATGTCCTCGACCCGTTCAGCCTTGAGGAAATCGATATCCAGCGACGGACGGATGAATTCGGTTTCGCGCATATGCGCCAGCAGCGCGATCAGCGGCTCCCAGAAGCCGTCGATGTTGGCGAGCAGAACCGGCTTGGAGTGACGGCCGAGCTGCTGCCAAGTCATCTGCTCGACCAGTTCCTCCAGCGTACCGATGCCGCCGGGCAGTGCCACGAAGGCGTCGGAGTGTTCGAACATCAGCCGTTTGCGTTCGTGCATGTCGGGTGTGACGATCATCTCCTGCACGCGCCCCATCATATGTTCGCGCGACTTTAGAAATTCCGGAATGATGCCGGTGACCAGTCCACCGTGATCCAGCGTGGATTTGGCGATCGCGCCCATCAGCCCGACTGATCCGCCGCCATAGACGAGGCGGATATTGTTCTCGGCGAACGCTTTTCCCAAGGCTTGGGCCGCTTCGACGAAGCGGTGGTTGGAGCCGGGGCCGGAGCCGCAATAGACACAGACGGTTTTGATTAGTTCGGTCTTGATTTGATCCATGGAGATCATTTGGCACCGCACCCTGGAAAGCTCAAGTCTGGTTGATTTCGCTGATGCAGCAGAAATAGGCCCGAAATCCAACCAAACGGGGGAAAGATTTATCTTTCAAGGCTGTACGGGAGAGGTAAACGCTCTATATGACGACCATATGCAGACTACCGAAAACTCCCTGAAGGCGACCGGTGCGCCACCTTGCGTTGGGCGCGACGCCAATGGCTGATCCTGATTCGCGCTCCGATGCCGTTGCTGCCGAGCCGGCCGGCGCTTCCCCTGACAAGGCGACCCTGATCGGGACGCTGGTGCATCTGTGGCCCTATATCTGGCCCGGCGACCGCGACGACCTGAAGATGCGCGTGGTCTGGTCGATGGTGCTGCTGCTGGCCGCAAAGCTCGCGACGCTGACGGTTCCGTTCACCTTCAAATGGGCGATCGATGCGCTCAACGGCATGGGCACCGCGCCGGTCGAACCGTCGAACTGGATGCTGTGGCTGATCGCCTCGCCCTTGCTGATGACCGCAAGCTACGGCGCGGTGCGCGTCCTGATGGCGGTGCTGACGCAGTTTCGCGACGGCATTTTCGCCCGCGTCGCCATGCATGCGGTGCGCAAGCTCGCCTACATCACCTTCGTTCACATGCACGAATTGTCGCTGCGCTTTCATCTGGAGCGCAAGACCGGCGGCCTGACGCGGGTGCTGGAGCGCGGCCGCACCGGCATCGAAGTGATCGTGCGGATGGTGATCCTGCAACTGATCCCGACCATCGTCGAGGTCTCGCTGTTGATGGCGGTGCTGCTGTGGCAGTTCGATTGGCGCTACGTGCTGGTCACCGCGATTACCGTCGTGATCTACATGTACTACACCTATATCGCGACCGAATGGCGGATAGAGATCCGCCGCAAGATGAACGATTCCGACACCGAGGCGAACACCAAGGCGATCGACTCGCTGCTCAATTACGAGACGGTGAAATATTTCAGCGCCGAGACGCGTGAGGCCGAACGCTACGACCGCTCGATGGAGCGCTACGAGCACAACAGCGTGAAGACCTATACCTCGCTGGCAGTGCTCAACACCGGGCAGGCGGTCATCTTCACCATCGGCCTCACCGCGACCATGCTGATGTGCGCGCTCGGCGTCCGCAACGGCACCAACACGGTCGGTGATTTCGTCATGATCAACGCCATGATGATCCAGCTCTACCAGCCGCTGAACTTCATGGGCATGGTCTATCGCGAGATCAAGCAGGCGATCATCGACATCGAGAAGATGTTCAACGTGCTGTCGCGCAATCCCGAGATCAAGGACATCCCGGGCGCGGCGCCACTCGCGGTCAGCGCAGGCAGCGTGCGCTTCGACGATGTGCGCTTTGCCTACGATCCGGAGCGGCCGATCCTGAAAGGTCTGAGCTTCGAGGTACCCGCCGGCAAGACGGTGGCGATCGTCGGTCCCTCCGGTGCCGGCAAGTCGACGATTTCGCGGTTGCTGTTCCGCCTCTACGACGTCTCCAGCGGCAAGATCCAGATCGACGGCCAGGACATCCGCAACGTCACGCAGGCGTCGCTCCGCGCCTCGATCGGCATGGTGCCGCAGGATACCGTGCTGTTCAACGACACCATCCGCTACAACATCCGCTACGGTCGCTGGGACGCCAGCGATGCCGAGGTCGAGCAGGCGGCGCAATTGGCGCAGATCGACAGCTTCATCCGCAACTCGCCGAAGGGCTACGAGACCCAGGTCGGCGAGCGCGGGCTGAAACTGTCAGGCGGCGAGAAGCAGCGCGTCGCGATCGCGCGCACGGTGCTGAAGGCGCCGCCGATCCTGGTGCTGGATGAGGCGACGTCGGCGCTCGACAGCCACACCGAGCACGAAATCCAGGAAGCGCTGGAGCGCGTCTCGCGTGGCCGCACCTCGCTGGTGATTGCGCACCGGCTTTCGACCATTGTCGGCGCCGACGAGATTATCGTGCTCGATCAAGGCCGGATTGCCGAGCGCGGCACCCATGTCAGGCTTCTGGCCGCAGGCGGGCTTTATGCCAGCATGTGGAACAGGCAGCGCGAAGCCGAGGAGGCGCGGGAGAAGCTTGCGCAGATGGACGAGGGCAACGAAGCGCCGAACCGCGCGCCGCCGCCGGTCGATGATCCCCTCAGCGATCCGTCCAAGGACCCGCCCAAATCCAAAGATCCCTTGGCAACCGCCGCGGAATAATCCAAATACGGCGCTAGTTCCCAAGGGAAGTCGGCCACATAACAGCGAGCCCTAATGTCGATTGCGAATTCTATCCGCGCGCAGATCCCGCCAATCCATTCCGAGGGCTATCCCTTCATCGGCGCCTTTGCGCTGGCCAGCCTGATCCTGTTCTGGATCTGGACGCCGCTCGGCTGGATCGGCACCGGCCTGACCGTCTGGTGCGCGCTGTTCTTCCGCGATCCCGTCCGCGTCACGCCGGTGCGCGACGGCATCGTGGTGTCGCCGGCCGACGGCCGCGTCTCGATGGTGGCGCAAGTGCTGCCGCCCGCCGAACTCGGGCTCGGCGACCGGCCGCTGCCGCGCATCTCGATCTTCATGAGCGTGTTCAACTGCCACGTGAATCGCAGCCCGGTGGCGGGCCGCATCGACCGCATCGCCTACCGGCCCGGCACCTTCATCAACGCCGAGCTCGACAAGGCCAGCGAAGACAATGAGCGCAACTCGCTGGTGATCTCGACCACCAACGGCCGGATCGGCGTGGTGCAGATCGCCGGTCTGGTGGCGCGACGGATTGTCTCATTCGTGCGGGAAGGCCAGTCGATCGGCGCCGGTGAACGGTTCGGCCTGATCCGCTTCGGCTCGCGCCTGGACGTCTATCTGCCGGAAGGCACGCGGTCGCTGGTTTCCGAGGGCCAGACCGCGGTTGCCGGCGAGACGATTCTGGCGGATTTCGGCTCCAGCGAGCAGGGGCGGACATTTCGCGCCGATTAACCCTCTGAACGGGTGATTTTGCCGCTCGGCCCCCCAATGGCGAACCGGGTGGGCGCTTGCTATATAATAGCTGGCATGCTGATCCCGGACCCCAAAGACCCTGAACTGCGCCGCCGCCGGTTTCGCCCGATCCCGGTGCGAATGCTGGTGCCCAATGTCATCACCCTGCTGGCGATCTGCGCCGGCCTGACGGCGATCCGTCTGTCGATCGAGGGGCGGATGGAGCTTGCGGTTGCCGCGATCGTGTTCGCGGCCGTGCTCGATGGCGTCGACGGGCGCATCGCCCGCATGATCAAGGGCCAGTCGAAATTCGGCGCCGAACTCGACAGCCTGGCCGATTTCGTCAATTTCGGCGTCGCGCCCGGCCTGATGCTGTATTTTTGGCAGCTACAGGAATTGAACAATGGCGGCTGGATCGCAGCGATGGTGTTTGCGATCGCAGGCGGCCTGCGCCTGGCGCGCTTCAACGCCAGTATCGACGATCCGAACAAGCCTGCCTTTGCGGCGAACTATTTCACTGGCGTGCCGGCGCCGGCCGGTGCGATCCTGGCGATGCTGCCGTTCTATCTGGCGTTTCTCGGCGTCTCGAAACCGCCGGCCACGCTGACCGCGGCCTATACGCTCCTCATCGGATTCCTGATGGTGTCGCGGCTGCCGGTCTTTTCCGGCAAGACGGTGAAAATGCGGGTGCCGCCGGAAATGGTGCTGCCGGTCTTCGTCTCCGTCGTGTTCTTCGTCGCACTGCTGATCGGCTATCCCTGGCACATCCTGTCGATCGGCTCGGTGCTCTACCTGCTGAGCCTGCCCTGGGGCTGGAAGTCCTATCGCGACCATGAGCGTAACGCCGCCGCGGCGCTGCAGCCGGCTGCGACGGCAGAAGCCGCCGCGCCGTCATCTTCCGCAGCGCCGTTTTCGCCGGCCCCTGGCGATAGCGAGGAAGAACGGCCGGCGCGGTTGAACTGAGCGCGCCCGCAACCTGATTATCTGCCATGAGCCAAAGCCGAGTTGGGTTCACGCCCAATCTCGGCTATAGGGCTTGATGGCATACGGCCTGAAAGAGCCGGGCCGAATAATCAGGAGAGACGCCGTGAATAAAGCCGTTACCGCCCCGCTGCCTGCTTCCGTCCTTGAGGCGTTGGCGCGCTATGACACGCCGACGATCTGCAATGCGATGGAGATCGTGGCGCCGGAGCGCCGCCTGATCGGCTACACCACCAAGCCGCTGGTCTGCCCGTTTCCCGATCTGCCGCCGATGGTCGGCTATGCCCGCACGGTCACGATCCGCTCGGTGCTCAAATCCACGCTTCCCGCCGACGAGCAGGCCCGCCGCCGCATCGCCTATTACGAATATGTCGGCACCGGCTTCGGTCCGCGCATCACCGTGATCCAGGATATCGACGGCGCCGATGTCGGCTATGGCGCGTTCTGGGGCGAGGTGCAGAGCAATGTGCACAAGGCGCTCGGCTGCCTCGGTGTCATCACCGACGGTTCGATCCGCGACATCCCGCAATGGGCGCCGGGCTTCCAGGCGCTGGCCGGCTCGGTCGGACCGTCGCATGCCTGGGTCCATGCCGAACATTGGGGCGGCGAAGTGCGTGTCGCCGGCATGACCGTGCATTCCGATGACCTCATCCACGCCGACCAGCACGGCGCCATCGTGATCCCTGTCGACATCGCGGCGAAGATTCCGGAAGCCGCCGAACTCTGCGGCCGGCGCGAAACACCGATCCTGGATATCGCGCGCAGCCCGGACTTCACGCTGGAAAAGCTGAAAGAGGCGCTGAAGCGCTCGGCGGAGATCCACTGACGAAAAGCCGGATCTAACAAACAGACGAGGGGAAGCGTGATGAGAGGGTTCTGGGCGGCGCTGTCGTTGTTGATCCTCTCAGGCGTGGCAGCCGCGCACGCACAGACCTATCCCTCGCGTCCGATCACCCTGATCGTGCCGTTCCCGCCGGGCGGATCGACCGATACCGCGGCCCGGATCATGGCCGAGCGGATGCGCGCAACGCTCGGGCAATCCGTCGTGATCGAAAATGTCGGCGGCGCCGGCGGCAGCATCGGCGTCGGCCGCGTCGCGCGTGCGGCGCCTGACGGCTATACCTTCGACATCGGTCAGTGGGACACCCATGTCGGCAGCATCATCTACAAGCTGGACTACGACCTCGAAAAGGACTTTGAGCCGATCGCGCTGGTCTCGAACAATCCGCAGCTCATGGTCGCCAAGAAGGACCTGCCGGCCAACACGCTCGGCGAACTCGTGGCGTGGATGAAGGAAAATCCCGGCAAGATCAATTTCGTCAACCAGAATGCGGCGGCGAACGTCACCGGCGTGTTGTTCGAGAACCTGACCAAGCAGAAGGTGCAGTTCATTCCCTATCGCGGCGCAGGGCCTGCGATGACCGATCTGGTCTCGGGCACGGTGGACTTGCTGGTGGTGCAGGGCGCGGTGGCGCTGCCGCAAATCCGCGCCGGCAAGATCAAGGCGCTCGCCAATCTCTCAGCCACACGCTCGGCCTCGATGCCGGATATTCCCACCGCGGACGAGAGTGGCGTGCCCGGCCTCTATATGTCCGGCTGGTTCGGCTTCTGGGCGCCAAAGGGCACGCCGAAGGAGATCATCGCAAAACTCAACGCGGCGACGGTGGAGGCGCTGGCCGACCCCGCGATCCAGAAGCGCTTTTCGGAACTGGGCCTCGATGTCGCGCCGCGCGCCCAGCAGACCCCGGAAGGCTTGGCCGCCTTCCAGAAGGTCGAGATCGAAAAATGGTGGCCGATCATCAAGGCCGCCGGCATCGGCACGCAGGCGCAGTAGGCGCTTGCCGCCAGGGCAACCGCGTCATTGCGAGCGAAGCGACTTGTCCGCCGTAGCTCGAAGAGCCAAGGCGGAAGCAATCCATAGCGCGGCATAACGGATAGATGGATTGCTTCGTCGCTTCAGCGCAAAATTGCTCTGCAATTTTGTCGCGAGCTCCTCGCAATGACGGCGCGGAGAGAGACTGGCCGGCGCAAGATGGTTAGCGAATCCTTGCCACCGCCGGTCGCAGGCCCCGCAATTTTACGATCCCTGTTCGAGTTTAACCTTTACGGCTCTTTAATTGCGCCGACGTAGGGTTCCTCTTGCGCTGCTCCGGATGGAGCGCGCGACCGGTCAGGATGGCCGGCACTTCGCGTAGGCGTTGGAGTTCAGAATGGATATCACCACGCTCGTTGGCCTGATCGCCGGCGTCATCGTATTGTCGACGCTGATCCTGATGGGCGGTGATTTCCGGATGTTCTACGACATCCACGCCGTCATCATCATCTTCGGCGGCTCGTTTGCGGCGACGATGATCCGCTTTCCGCTCAGCGCGATCCTGCACGGCATGCCGCTCGGCGCAAAATTCGCTTTCACCATGAGCCGGCTCTCGGCGCGCGACCTGGTCGACGAACTGGCGCGCATCGCCGAAATCGCCCGCAAGCAGGGCCCTGTCGGGCTGGAAAAGGTCGAGACCGACGAGCCGTTCCTCGCCAAGGGCATCCGCTACGTCGCCGACGGCTACGACCTCGAATTTATCAGAGACAACATGGAGCGCGATCGCGACAACTTCCTGATGCACCTCAACGAGGGCTCGAAAATCTATCGCGCGATCGGCGACTGCGCGCCGGCGTTCGGCATGATCGGTACGCTGCTCGGCATGGTGCAGATGTTCTCGAACATGTCGGATCCCTCAAAGCTCGGTCCGTTCATGGCGGTCGCCCTGCTGGCGACGCTTTATGGCGCGGTGGTTGCGAACCTGATTTGCCTGCCGATCGCCGACAAGCTGCATGGCAAGCTGATCGACGAGGAAACCAATCGCACGCTGATCATCGACGGCATCCTGATGATCCGCGATTCCAAGAGCCCGGCCTTGGTGCGTGAAATGCTGCTGGCCTATCTGCCCGAAAAGCACCGCCACGAGGAAGGCGAGCTGGTTCCGGCCTGATCGGCTGATAGCATCAAGGCGCGGACATAGAACATGGCCAAGAAAAAACGCGAAGAGGCGCATGGCGGTCACGGCTGGTTCGTGACCTTCGCCGACCTGATGGCGCTGTTGCTGTCGTTCTTCGTGATGCTGGTGGCGTTCTCCAGCCAGGACCAGCAGAAGCTCAAGATCGTCGCCGGCTCGATGCGCGAGGCGTTCGGCGTGCAGACCGAATCCCGGCATTCGGGCATCGTCGAATCCGACGGCCTGCCGACGCGGCCGAAGCTGAAGAACGTCGCGCATATTTCACCCGAGGAAGCCTCCAATACCCCGACGCCCGACGAGAAGGACCGTCAGCGCGAGGTCGGCGCCCGCCTGAAGGTCGACCGCGAATTCGCGCTCGCCGCGGCCTCGTTGCGCCAGGCGCTGCAGGACATGCCGGAACTGACCGAAATGTCCAAGCACATCATGTTCGAGGAGACCAAAGAGGGCCTCAATCTCGAAATCGTCGACCAGGATGGCCGCTCGATGTTCGCCGACGGCTCCAAGGTCCCCTACGACCGCACCCGCCGGCTGATCCAGAAACTGGCCGTGCCGCTGAAGGCGACGCCGCTGCGGGTCAACATTGTCGGCCACACCTCTGCCGGCTTCGTGCCGGCGCGGGGCGAATATGGCGCGTTCGATCTGTCGGCGGATCGCGCCAATGCGGTGCGCCAGATCCTCGAGCGCGAGGGACTGCCGTCATCCCATATCTACGCCGTCGGCGGCCGCGCCGACAGCCAGCCACTATTTCCGGACGATCCGACATTGCCGGCAAACCGTCGCGTCACCATCACATTGATGCGCGAGAATCCGCCGCTTCCGCCGAATCTGAAGCCGTAGCACGTCGGAACTACCATAATACCATCTTGCCATTTCGATGGAATCTGCTTTGCGTAAGCTCCGCATCGGAGGTGGTGTTATGCTCGTCCGAGATTGACAGGCAACGCGGAAGCGTCGATAGCCGCGCGGATCAATTCAACGACGAGAACGTTCTCTTCCACCATGACTGTCAGCGTCACATCTACCGAGGCCCATGAGGGGCACGCGACCTCAGGCTTTTGGGCCCTGACGCTGGGCAGTATTGGCGTGGTGTTCGGCGATATCGGCACTTCGCCCTTGTACGCATTTCGCGAGGCCGTCACGCACGCGGCCGAAGGCCAGCCGGTATCGCGCATTATCGTGCTCGGCGTGCTCTCGCTGATTCTTTGGTCGCTTTTCATCGTCGTGACAGCCAAATATGTGCTGCTGCTGTTGCGCGCCGACAACAACGGCGAGGGCGGCACGCTATCCCTGATGGCGCTGGGGCAGCGGGCGCTGGGCCACCGAAGCTGGGTATTGCTGGCGCTCGGTGTCGTCGGCGCCTCGATGTTTATCGGCGACTCCATGATCACGCCGGCGATTTCGGTGTTGTCGGCGGTCGAGGGCCTCAAGCTGGTCACGCCCGCGTTCGAACATTACGTGGTGCCACTGACGATCTTCATTCTCGTCGTGCTGTTCTCGGTGCAGAGCAGCGGCACCGCGCGTGTCGCCTCGCTTTTCGGGCCGGTTATGGTGGTCTGGTTCGCGACGCTCACGATTTTGGGCCTGATCCACATCAGCGACGATCCCACGGTGCTCTACGCGATCAATCCCTGGTACGCGATCCAGTTCATGCTTTCGCACGGCACCATCGGACTGGTGACGATGGGTCTGGTGTTTCTGGCCGTGACCGGCGGCGAGGCGCTTTATGCGGACCTCGGCCATTTCGGGCGCAAGCCGATCCAGACCGGCTGGTTCTATTTCGTGATGCCTGCGCTCCTGATCAATTATTTCGGGCAGGGCGCGCTGGTATTGGCCGACCCGGCGGCGATCCAAAATCCGTTCTACCGGCTGGTTCCTGGCATGCTGCTGTTGCCGATGGTGGTGCTGGCGACCGCAGCGACGGTCATCGCCAGCCAGGCGGTGATCACGGGCGCGTTTTCGCTGATCCGGCAAGCGGTGCAGCTCGGGCTGTTGCCGCGCTTTGAGGTGCGCTACACCTCGGAGTCGCATGCCGGTCAGATCTATCTGCCGCGCGTCAACCGGCTGTTGTTGATCGGGGTCGTGCTGCTGGTGCTGTTGTTCCGCAGCTCAAGCGGTCTTGCGTCGGCCTATGGCATCGCCGTCTCCACCACCATGGTGGTCGACGGCATCATGGGCTTTGTCGTGATCTGGAAACTGTGGAACTGGCGCGCGGCCACCGCAGCGGCCGTGATCCTGCCCCTCGTCGTCGTCGACATGAGCTTCTTTGCCGCAAATCTTCTGAAGCTGCTCGAGGGCGCCTGGGTGCCGCTGCTGTTTGGCGTTGCGGTCGCGGTGATGATCTGGACCTGGCGCCGTGGCGCTGCGATCCTGACCGCCAAGACGCGCCGCATCGAGGTGCCGCTGGCAGACCTGATCAAGAGCCTGGAAAAGCGTCCGCCTCACATCGTCAAGGGCACGGCAGTATTTCTGACCTCCGATCCGAGCTTCGTGCCGACCGCAATGATGCACAATCTCAAGCACAACAAGGTGCTGCACGAACACAATGTGATCCTGACCATCGAGACCGCGCAGACGCCGCGCGTCGATCCGTCCGAGCGCGTCAAGATGGAAAAGATCAGCGAAAAGTTCTCCACCGTCAGGCTGCGGTTCGGCTTCATGGAATCGCCGAACGTGCCGAAGGCGCTGGTGATCGCGCGCAAGCTCGGCTGGCAGTTCGACATCATGGCGACATCGTTCTTCGTGTCGCGGCGCTCGCTCAAGCCCTCGGCGCAATCGGGCATGCCGCTCTGGCAGGATCATCTGTTCATCGCGATGAGCCGGTCGGCTAACGACGCCACCGACTATTTCCAGATCCCGACCGGACGCGTCGTCGAGGTCGGAACTCAAGTAACCATTTGATTTTACGTCTAAAATATCTAACGGAGCCGCTGTAATCCATGCGGACGGCGCATACCGGAGGCCTGAATTCCGGCTAACCTTCCAGCCGGTCCCGGGAGTATAGGGCTGCGCTTCTGCATTTGTGCAGTGCGGTAACAGCCGAGGCCCCATCTCATGTCAGTCCAGTTTGCGGTCACCGCGGCGGAAACGCCCGCGGCCAACGGTCATGGGGAAACTCATTCCACCGCCGGCTTCAAGGCCCTGATGCTCGGCAGCATCGGTGTCGTCTACGGCGACATCGGCACCAGCCCGCTCTATGCATTGCGCGAAGCGATCGTCGCGGCCAGCGAACACGCGGGTACCGCCAGCCCGCAGGCGGTGCTTGGCGTGCTCTCGCTGATCCTGTGGGCGCTGATCGTGGTGGTGACGCTGAAATACGTCGTTATCCTGCTGCGCGCCGACAACAACGGCGAGGGCGGAACGCTGGCACTGATGGCGCTGGCGCAACGCGCGGTGGGGAAGGGCGGCGCCACGATCGTGCTGCTCGGCATCATCTCCGGCGCGCTGTTCTATGGCGACGCGGTCCTGACGCCGGCGCTTTCGGTGTTGTCGGCGATCGAAGGCATGAAGCTGATCACCGCGACCTTCGAACACTATGTCGTACCGCTCACGCTGATTATCCTGATAGCGCTGTTTGCCGTGCAGTCCCACGGCACCGCCCGCGTCGCCGCGTTCTTCGGGCCGATCATGTGCGTCTGGTTCGCCGTGATCGCGATCGCGGCCGTGCCGCAGATCGTCCTGCATCCCGAAGTGCTTCAGGCGTTCAATCCGCTCTACGCGGTTTCCTTCATGCTTCATCACGGCATGATCGGTTTCGTGACGCTCGGCGCGGTGTTTCTCGCCGTCACCGGCGCGGAAGCGCTCTATGCCGACCTCGGCCATTTCGGCAAGCGGCCGATCCAGACCGCCTGGCTCTTCATCGTGCTGCCGTCGCTGGCGGTGAATTATCTGGGGCAGGGCGCGCTCTTGATCGCCAATCCCAAGGCGATCGAGAATCCGTTCTTCCTGATGTTCCCGGACTGGGCGCTGATCCCGATGGTGGCGCTGGCGACGGTGGCAACCGTGATCGCGAGCCAGGCCGTCATCACCGGCGCCTATTCGCTGACACGCCAGGCGATCCAGCTCGGCCTGATGCCGCGGTTCGAAATCCGCCACACCTCGGAAGCGCATTCCGGCCAGATCTACATTCCCCGCATCAACCTGCTGCTGTTTCTGGCGGTGATCCTGCTGGTGGTCCTGTTCCGCTCGTCGAGCGCGCTGGCCTCGGCCTACGGCATCTCCGTGACCGGCACCATGGTGGTCACGGCCATGATGGGCTTCGTCGTGATCTGGCGGGTCTGGAAATGGTCGCCGATCGCGGCCGCCGCGCTGATCGCGCCGTTCCTGTTCCTGGACGTCACCTTCCTTGCCGCCAATCTCTTGAAGGTATTCGAAGGCGGCTGGGTGCCGCTGGCGCTCGGCGGCGTCGTGATGTTGTTGATGTACACGTGGCGGCGCGGTAGCCGGCTGCTGTTCGAGAAATCGCGCAAGCTGGAATTCCCGCTCGCCGATCTGGTGGCGATGCTGGAGAAGCGTCCGCCGCAGCGGGTGCCGGGCACCGCGGTGTTCCTCACCTCCGATCCCGATTGCGCGCCGACGGCGCTGATGCACAGCCTCAAGCATTACAAGGTGCTGCATGAGAAAAACGTCATTCTCACCATCGAGACCGCGCCGACGCCGCGAATCGACGATGCCGAGCGGGTGCGGATGGAGCAGCTCAGCGAGACCTTCTCGCGGGTCACGCTCAAATTTGGCTTCATGGAATCGCCAAACGTGCCGAAGACGCTGGCGATCGCCCGCAAGCTCGGCTGGCAGTTTGACATCATGTCGACCTCGTTCTTCCTGTCCCGCCGCGCGTTGAAGCCGGCTGCCCATTCCGGCATGCCGCGCTGGCAGGACCTGCTGTTCATCCGCCTCAGCCGCTCCGCCAACGACGCCACCGATTATTTCCAGATCCCGACCGGGCGCGTGGTCGAAGTGGGAACGCAGGTCACGATCTAGGGGCGCGAATTCCACAAGTTCCCGCTTATGTTGTCGCAGGACGGCAACAGCTTTGCTATTTCTGAGGCGGAGCAGTACATCTGACTCCACACGCATCCCGATTTGGATCAGGCTCTTGACACCGGGGGTCGGCGGATCGAAGTTGCACCCCGCTGGCCGCGGGCGCGAATGCGTGCGGCAGTTGGTGCGGTACTGTGGGACAGTACCCGGAAGCCTAGGCTGAAGCCTTGAGTGGCAAATATTCCGATGCGATGATGTGGTATTGTGAGGAGTAGCGCAAATGAGTTTCATCCGCGCGAACGACCATCCCAACCCCGATGATCCGAATGATCCGCTGTACTACGCACCGCGCTCGGCGCGCAGCATGGCGAACCCGCGATCTGACGAGACGCCGCAGACGGGATCGCATCAATTTCCTCCCGCTGCCCCTTTGTCGCGTTTTGATGAGATGCGCGAAAAGGCCTTCGCCAAATCCACCCGTCCGTTGGAATCCCAATTCATTTACGAACGCCGTCCGTCACGTGGGCTGCTCGCCACTGCCGGCGCAATTGCCGTAGCGATCGGTGCCACTGTGATCGTGGCGCTCGTGTTGCTTAATATGCCTCCGAGGTCAAAAAGTGAACCCTCGGAACTTGCCGTATCAATTTCTACCCCTGCATTGGCTACGCCGGCTCAAGCGACATCCAAAGAAGACTCCCAGGCACTGCTCCAGGGATTCAAGCAGTTTCAAGGAATACAAGGAAGCGAAGACCCGGCTGTTTCCGAGCCCGCCGGAACGGCCAACGCAGCGCCCGAAAAACCCTTGCTTGAAAAATTCATGCAGTGGCAGCAAAGGAAATAGCGCCGAGAGAACGTGAGGTCGGCCGGAGCGACTCGTCCAAAGACCGCAAATGGACGCGACCATCGATGTCGTGCTTCCATTATTCAGTGCAAGAGCTGGAGCGCTCGAAGAGCTGATGCGCACTGCGGAGGCCGCATCTCCATCGCTCCCTTTGGCAAAAAAGCCGGCCAGCACCCCCATTTGGCCTCGTCGTTTCGCAGACTTGCAGTTATTTCCCGCAGCAGGGTTCGAGCGAGCCATAATGGGACGGTTGCGACATGAACTGGCGAATGGGCCATGGTGGCAACCAACAGTCAAACCATCACGGTGTTCGGCGGAACCGGCTTTCTGGGCCGCCGCATCGTTCAACATCTGCGCTCACGCGGATTTCCCGTTCGGATCGCGTCAAGGCATCCGGATCAGGGGTATACCCTGCCTGGTGCTGATGATCCGCAACTTCAGTTCGTAGAAGCCAACATTCACGACGAGCGGTCCGTCGCGGATGCGCTTGCCGGCGCTTACGGCGTTATAAATGCGGTCAGTCTTTACGTCGAGCGGGGACCGGAGACGTTTCATTCGGTCCACGTCGAGGCCGCCCGGCGAGTAGCGGTTCAATCGCACAGGGCTGGAGTCAAAAGACTCGTCCACATGTCAGGAATCGGCGCTGATTCCGCCTCCCAATCCCGCTACATCCGAAACCGCGGCGAGGGCGAACTGGCGGTCCGGGCTGCGTTCGCCGAGGCAACTTTCATCCGTCCGGCGGTGATGTTCGGACCAGACGACGCGTTTCTCGTCGTCATCCTCAAGCTCCTCCGCCAGCTTCCTGTCTATCCGATGTTCGGCCGCGGCGAGACAAGATTGCAGCCGGCCTATGTGGGTGACGTTGCGGATGCGATTGGTCGGATCATGCAGCGCGCCGAGACGCCGAGAGTCTTCGAGTTCGGCGGCCCCCGCGTCTACTCTTACGAGGAGCTTCTTAGAGTCGTGGCGCGTCAAGCCGGACTTGCGCCTCGGCTGATTCCAATCCCGTTTGCCGCTTGGCATGCCTTGGCATGGGCATCAGAAATGCTCGGGAGTCCCTTCCTCACGCGCAATCAAGTGGAGCTGATGCAAATCGACACCTTGCCATCGCCTGATATGCCTGGATTTGTCGAACTTGCGATTTCGCCACAGTCGGTCGAGGCCATACTTCAGAAAATGCTGTCGAATTCCGGAGGATAAGTTCCTCGATTAATCCGCGTCCAGACGCCGGGTTTGCCATTGCGTCCGAAACCTCGCCAGATTTTCGGCTCTGGCGATCAAAGGCTTGGAAAGCCGGTAGGCTGCCGCGACGGCCTACCGCGCGCGTCGATCTGGGCGCCCCGATGTTGCGCGGAAGGATGAGGAACCAACCCATAGGGGCACCGTTGTTGAATTCACTCAATGCGAAGGTACTGCGATCGGAAACGCGCCAAGTGAGGGTGGATATCATGGCTACCTGTGAAACCTGCGGCAATGACTATGACAAGACCTTCCAGGTCACAATGAACGGCAGGGCGCACACCTTCGATAGTTTCGAGTGCGCCATTCATGCGCTCGCGCCGACCTGCGCTCATTGCGGTATCCGCATCGTCGGGCACGGATTGGAGAAGACGGGTACTTTTTTCTGTTGCGATCATTGCGCCGAGGGTGAAGGCGTTAAAGGGCTGCGTGATCGAGTGTAAGGCCGGGCAATTGGTACGGTCGGCCCTATGTCCGCAAAAAGGACGATGCTCCCTCCCTTTACAAGGGCGCCTCGTGCAGATCGACAGGCGTCTCAGGGCTTTTGCAGAGGTCGAAATAGCACCCGCGGATCGCCGTTGTTCCAGCGATCTCATCCGCGGATCGCCGCGTTGGCTTTCTCGGCGGCATTCGTCATCGCAATCTTCGCCGGTTTCGCGCCCGTGACCACCTCATTCACGCCGATCATGAACGCGTCAAGGATCGGCCTTGATACCGGGTGAAACAGGATCGCCTTGGCGCGATCGACATCGGCATTCTGCAAGTTGGTCAGCGCGGCTTCGGCGGCCTGGGCGCCGAACGCCTTCTTGAACCCCTCGCTCGACCAAGCCGACACACGCGTCGTCGCCAGCCCCGCCGCGGCGGTCAGCATCGAAGTTGGCTTGCTTGTCGCCCACAGCAGAAACAAAAACGCCGCCCGCTTGTGTTTCGACTTGGAATTGATGCAGGCCTGCCAGTGCGACATGAAGGGCACGGACGTGCGGCCGGCGACGTGCGGAAAGGCGGCAAATACGGTCTTTCCGGCAACGTGGCTCCTTGCCGGGTTGGAGATGTCGGTAGCGAAATTGCTGCTGTCGATTGCCATCGCCGTCCTGCGCTGAAGGAAGTCGTCCAGCACGTGGTACCATTCGTAGCCGCTCACACCGCCAGGCCCGGCTTGACTGAGCAACTGACCGAACATCTCGATGGCCGCGATTGCTTCGGGGCTCGCGAAAGCGGCCCTGTTGTCCTTGATCATCTCCCCGCCATAGGAGAACAAGAAGCTCATCGCCGGCACGGACGAATTGCCGCCGGCTTGAGCCCGCATGGCTATGCCGGACATCTCGTCGGTCTTGATTGCATTGGCGGTGACAAGCAGCTCTTCGAAAGTGCGGGGAACCGACAGGTTCTTGGCAGCCAGCGCATCGCCATTGATGAACAGGGTCACCGCCTCCGAGGTGATCGGCATGGCGTAGCGCTCGCCGTCCCGCCATAGCGGAAAGGTTCGGGCGGTCTTGAGAAGGTCGCCCTCGTCATACCAGGCGAGATCAGTCAGCGACTTGTCGGCATAATAGGCGTTCAGGGGCTCGAGCCATCCTCCCGAGATACCCTGGCCATAGGTCGTGTACATGAAGACGTCGGGTGTGCTGTCGCGACGGTTGAGCTGGATCGCCAGCGCGCCCAGGTACGTGGTCTCCAACCGGAAGTCGGGAACGACTCTGATACCGGTGAGCTCGGTGAAATCAGGCAAAAGCGGAGTAATCGCGTTCGTCCAGGGATGGATCGCGCCCCCGAGTGTGATCGTCTGCCCCGCAAACTGCTTCCAGTTTATCGCAGCGTTGGCGTAGCTCGCTGCGACATCCTGGGCGAAACCCCACCGGGGCAGCATGGAGAGGGCCGGCAGGGCTATGCCCAAACCCTTGACAAAGCTGCGCCGGCTGGCCAGCCCGGAATGGCTCGGCAATTTTGCAGGCAAGTTCTCACTTGGAGCCATCTGTTTGCTCCTGTGGTTGCTCCGGCCGAAGGATCGAACGTCACAGCGCGCACAGGTATTCCCGTGACGTTCTGGCCCCTTGCGAGGGGACCTACGGGCTTCTAAGCCGGTATAATCTGCGCGGTTGAGTGTGCCGGTTCCCGCTCACCTGCGCGGACCGTGGCTGTATTTACATTATACTAGCAATACTCTGCGTCGGCATCAGAAAATAGCCGCTCACGCGAGCATCGAAGACCAGGCCAATGTCATTTCTTCTGAGCCAGTCCTTTCGGTGGTTAGCTCGTCCGCTGACGCTGGTGGTTGCTGCGCTTCTGGTTGTGGTCGTCGCGACCGGAGTTCTTGGCCTCCAATATTGGCAGGCGCGCCAAGCGGCAAACCTTGCGCAGGACCGCAACCGTCAGGTGCTCGAGACGCTGGATCGGTTGCGCACGGTCATCGCCGACGTGGAGGCGCAAAGACGCGGCTATCTGCTAACCCTCGACCCCCAATATCTCAAGGCCTATGGCGTCTCCGACGAAAGCGTAAGACGGGACGCGCAGGCGCTGCAGGCCCTGGTGGCGGACGATCCATTGCAGAGCCATCGTGCCGGACATCTGGCGCTGACCGTTGCTGCAAAGCTGCGCGAGATCGATGAGATCGTCAAAACGGTCCGTACCTACTCGGGGCCCGCCGCGATGGCGATGATTCGCAGCCTGGACGAGATAAGGTCGCAAATCGACCAGATGGTTGACCACGAGCGCTTCCTGCGCGTGGATCAGGAGAAGCGCAGCGAGCAACTCGAACAACGCAAGGCCTGGCTGATCGCGACCGCCATCGTCATTGTCGCAATCCTGGCAGGGGTGGCATTGGCGCTCGCACGGCTCGAAGCGATGAGGCGGCGCAAAGCGATCGCAGAGAACATCGCGCTCCATGGCGATCTCCTGGCGCGCGACAAGAAGATCCGCTACCTGGTCGACGCCAACATCGTCGGCATCATCATCTGGGAGCTCGACGGTCGCATTCTGGAGGCCAATGACGCGTTTCTCCATATGTTGGGTTACGACCGCAAGGATCTGGCCTCGGGTTGCCTGAACCGGACGGACCTGACGCCGGCGGAATGGCGCGGCCGCGACGCGCACACCGTGGCAGAGCTGAAGCAGATGGGGACCGTCCAGCCGTTCGAGAAGGAGTATTTTCGGAAAGACGGTAGCCGTGTGCCCGTGCTGCTCGGCGGAGTGATGTTCGAACAAAGCCCAAACCAGGGTATCAGTTTTGTCCTCGATCTGACCGAGCGCAAGCGGGCGGAGCAGGCGCTGCGGCGGAGCGAGGAGCGCTTTCGCACCCTCGTGCAGTTCTCCTTCGACGTGTACTGGGAGACCGACGCGCAGCATCGCTTCACTCACCAGGAATTTGCGGAGGATCTTGCCGATGCGCCGGCGTCGGGCTCCGAGATCGGCAAGACACGTTGGGAAGTGCCTTACCTGGAGCCTGATGAAGAGGCCTGGCGCAAGCACCGCGAGACGCTCGATGCCCATCTGCCGTTCCGTGATTTTGAGCTGGCGCGGTCTGCTCCCGATGGCAGCAAGCGTTACGTGTCCGTCTCCGGCCTGCCGGTGTTTGACGAGAAGGGGAGCTTCGTCGGCTACCGCGGCGTCGGGCGTCACATCACCGAACGCAAGCGGGCCGAAGAAGCCTTGCGGGCCATGCAGGCGGAGCTCGCGCACGCCAACCGCGTTACCACGATGGGGCAGTTGTCGGCCTCGATCGCCCATGAGGTCAATCAGCCGATCGCCGCGACGGTTACCAACGCCCAGGCGGCGTTACGCTGGCTGCGTGCGCGGCCGCCCAATCTCGAAGAGGTTCGCTATTCGCTCGACCGTATCGTTGACGACGGCAAGCGCGCCGGCAACGTCATTGGCGGCATCCGGGCGCTCATTCACAAGGTGCCGCCCCGGAGGGATTGGTTCGGCCTCAACGAGGCCATCCTCGAAATGGTCGCGCTGACCCGAAGCGAAATGTTCAAGTATGGCATCTCGTTACAGACCGAGCTCGCACCGGGCTTGCCTCTGGTGGAAGGCGATCGCACTCAGCTGCAGCAGGTGATCCTGAACCTGATCCTCAATGCCATTGAAGCCATGGACGGCAGCGACGAGGGGACACGCGAGCTCCGGATCAACACCGAGGCGGAGGCGGCCGGCGTGCTCGTCACTATCAGCGATTCCGGGCCCGGCCTCGACCCGGCGGATGCCGAGCGCGTATTCCAGGCCTTCTACACGACCAAGCCCAAGGGCATGGGCATGGGCCTCGCGATCTGCAAGTCGATGGTCGAGGCTCACGGGGGACGAATGTGGGTGAGCGCGAACGAACCTCGAGGTGCCGTCTTTCAGTTTTCCCTGCCGCTGGTACGAGAGGAGAGCGTTCCAGCCCAGCAGGTCCGGTCCAATCCAGCGGCATGAGATTGCAGGTAAAGCAAAATGAAAACCGCTCTCGGCTGGATGTTTCCGCGCTATGCGCCAGGCGCCACTCGGAACGTCGCAATGGAGCCACGGCCGGCATGCCCGGCCAAGTGTCCACAATCGGATTCATGCACTGCAGCAATCTGCATCCCTATCTTTTTTGGAGAGGCCGCATGGGTCGTTTAAGCGTTAGTTCGGCTGAATGGCTCGTCTGCGTGCAACCATAGGGCTCGATGTCCAGTCGGCTTAAACAGTTTCTGTTTGGAATTTGGGGTCTTCTGCTGATCCCGCTGGTCATGCCTATCCTCGAAAAAGGATTGAAGGCAAATGTCTTTTCCATTCCGGGTGGTGTGGCCACGACGGTTCTTGGTAACGCTGTGGTCACGACCGTTTCTGACAATCTGGTCGCACTTGGCCAGCAGCGTTGGTTCAAATTTGCGATGGTCTTTTTGACCGGAATGCTGGTTGGCATCTCATTGGAATGGCTGAGCCGGAAGTCGAGCGAAAGAAAAGCTTCCGAGCTCCGAAGTCTGGGCGCTAAATTTCGCAGTCTTTCAGACAGCATCAAAATTCGAGCCGCCTCGTCAGAATGGCCGGACAATGTACGTGATCTCAAACCTGCAATCCTGTCTGCATTTATCTCCGCCAGGAAGTTTGGTTTGTGGGTGCCGAATGAGCACGTTTATCAATTGCCGGATGCGACATTCCTTTGCGAGTACTTCAGGTCTGTCGGCAAGCTGCTGGAGGATGGGCAATTCGACAAGGCCAACAGCGAGGCGTTCTCCTGGCAACCATTTCTCGATAATGTGACGCTGTCTTGAGTTTTCCGTACGGGCTGCAATCCAAATGGATGGTCAGGTCTCAGGGAGAGGATGGTGAGGCGGCGCGAGTTCATCGCGCTGCTCGGCAGCGCGGCGGCAATCCGGCCGCTCGGCGCGCGCGCGGAGCGCCCGCGAGACCGCATCCTCTATTTCACCTACTCGGCCGGCTACCGGCACGACGTCATACCGCTTTCCAGGGAAATCCTGACCCAGCTTGGAAGGAATGCCGGCGCCTTTGAGGTCACTGCAACCGAAGACACCTCTGAATTCTCGGCCGAGAACCTCCAGCGCTACGCCGCGGTGATGTTCTATACATCCGGAGAACTTCCGATGAACGGCGATCAGAAGGCGGCTCTGCTCACCTTCGTGCGCTCGGGCCGTGGGTTCCTCGGTATTCATTCGGCCACGGACACATTCTACGCCTGGCCAGACTATCTTGATCTGGTCGGCGGCTACTTCAATGGTCATCCATGGCATCAGGCCGTGACGATCGAAGTAGCTGATCCCAGCGATCCATTGGTGGCGTTTCTCGGAAATTCGTTGAAAGTCGAGGACGAAATCTATCAGATCCGTGACTTCGACGATCGTGGATCACGCGTGCTCCTGCGCCTCGACCCAAGCTCGGTGGATCTCGGCAAGACCGGTGTGCATCGACGATCCTATGGCTGGCCTCTCGCCTGGAAACGATCTTACGGCGAGGGGCGGGTATTCTATACGGCGCTAGGCCACGAGGCATCCGTCTGGCGCGACGCCCGCTACCAGCAAATCCTCACGAATGCCATCCTCTGGTCTATGCGAAAGTAACCTTGGCGCGCCGAGGGCACTTCGCACGTGTTGGCAAAGAGCCCTTCGAAGCGCGCGTCATGGCGTACCGGTCGCGCGTCAACTCAGCGCTCATGATGCGGGCCGCAGCATCGGTGTCAGCACGGGAGAAGAGCCGCTTTGGATCCTGCCGGCAATCTCGAAGCCATGGCGCTCATAAAAGGACATGTTACGCGGGTTCGAGCTTTCGAGGTAGGCTGCGATGCCTTCCTCGTCGCATCGTCGAAGCGCGTGTTTCATGAGCAATGCGCCGAGCCCTTGCCCGATCCAGTTCGGATCCGCGGCGATAAGGGGTAGATACCAATGCGGGCCGCGGGGATGATGTTCGGCCATGCCTTTCATGACGTCGCCCATATCCTCGGCGATCTCTGGGCGCACAGTCTCCTGCATGATGGCGCCCATTTCTGCTTCATCCGGCTCGACGCCCGGCGGCAGCCACAGGGCGGCGGCGCGAGCCCCTTCGGTGACATAGGCCGTGCCATGCTCGAAAGCCCGGCCGCCAAAAGCATTGACGAGCCGAGGCATTACCCTGAGGTATTCGGACGGATCGGGCCAGCCCAGCGCGCCATCGGGTCGGCCGCAAAGCCGAGCACAATGGTGCTGATCGCGATAGCCCGGATGTTCGCATCCGCAGATTTGACTTCAGGCGCCGCTGACATCGTGTGGTTCCCTCGATCACTCACCGTCAATGTTTAAGCATTGTGAGTGCAATTTCCGACAAGGGTCAAATCACGTCCCCGCCTGTCGAGGGTGTGGGAGGCGGGCGGGCCTTCCGGCATGCAGGGAAAATTGGCAAGAGCGCCGCAGCGGTTCCGATGCTCCTTCATCGTGCGGGGAAATTTTTCTCGCTAAGCCAGACCCCGCCAAGCCCGCCTGCAGGCTACGGGCTTCGCGGCGCCTCACGCGGCGAAGCTTGCTACGCGCTCCGGCCCGGCGGCAGGACGACGACGATCGCGCCGAGCTTCACCCGGTTCACGAGATCGATGATGTCCTCGTTGGTCATGCGGATGCAGCCGGACGAGATGGCCTGACCGATATATTCCGGCTGGTTGGTACCGTGGATGCGGTACAGCGTGTCCTTGTTGCCCTCGTAAAGATAGAGCGCCCGTGCGCCCAGCGGATTGTCCGGACCTCCGGCGACGCGCTTCGGGTAGGGGCCGAGCCGGGCCTGGATCTCCGCCGTCGGGATCCAATCCGGCCATTCAGCCGTCTTGCCAACCGTAGCGATGCCGGACCAGGCCAGCGCTTCCTCTCCCACCGTCACACCATACCGGATCGCCTTGCCGCCCGGCAGGACGTAATAGAGATAGCGCGAGTTGGTATCGACCAGGATGGTTCCCGGCTGCTCCTTGCGCGTGTAGTCGACGATATGCCGGCGATATGTTTCCGGAATAGTCGCCTGCGCATAACGCGCGTGGGCGAGCAACTGCCGGTCCCTTGGGGTCAAGCTGGCATTCGATGACGGCGCAAGGGTTGCTTGCATGCAGCCGCCGAGCAGCCCCACCAGTAACAACGCGAGCCCACGCCCCATCATCGCGTGTCCTCCTACCCGTCTTACATGTCTCAATTTGTTGCTCAAAAAGTGCAGAAATCAAGGCGGCCGCTAAATAATCGTTCAAGCAACTCGCCGCGAGGGGCATGAGACAAAACCTTGCTCTGCCGGCGCGGCGTTGAGCGCCCCTTCAATCAGCCGGTGGTTTAGTCGGATTTGAATGAGTGCCGCCAACGGGGGTACACCGAACTAGTCGGAACGATCCAACCGAGTTGCGATAGCATACCTGACCCGTCGGCCACTTGTTTTCGCGTTGCCGGCGGTTGGAATGGGCGGCCCCAGCTCAGCCCCAGCCCCCCGCTGCTGGGGCCGCGCCTCCTGACCGGGAAATGAAAAAAGGCCGCTAACTGAGACGGTCTTACTGCACTCCAATATCCTTGATTGACAGAGCCGAAAGACCGCAGATCACGCACGCCTAGTTCGCAAAGCTTGCTCGAACGGTGCCGTCAAACGGCTGATCTGCTTGAAGACGTGCTGCCTGTCGGAAATCAATTCTTGTCCGCAGATGCCCGACCAGCAGTTCCGCGCCGACAGTCAGGCAGCCATGATGTCCCCCAGGCACCTGCATCACTTCGAGTTGGGAACTGAGATGCCGCCACGCCCGGCCGTCGTGTTCAGCCGCGTAAAAGGCCACAGGGACCTCGAGCGGTGCCGGAAGATATTGCGCCATTGCGATGGAATAAGCGTCCCATAACGCCGGCGGAATCCCATTATTGAGATTGAATAATGCGTCATACAGCTTGGCGATCCGCTCCTTCGGCCGCTGAGCCATCTGCTCGCGCGTTGAGGCCTTGGAGTATCGCTCCAGCCGGGCCATTTGTTCATATGTCCAGCGCAGAAGGTAAGGCGAACCTAGGGGCTTCATCAGCCCGATGATCGCCCGCGGCACCGGACGGGCGCTGACGGTCGGCGGGTCGACCATCGCAACCAAATCAACCTTGTGGCCGGCTGCGATCAGCAGGCGGGCTGCTTCGAACGCCACCATGGCGCCGTTACATTTGCCGCCCAGCAGGAAAGGACCGGTGGCCTGCCTTTCCAGGATATGCGGCAGGCGGTCGGCGGCCATCTGCTTGATCGACGGCGGAATCGGCTCCCCACGAAGACCATGGGGATCGATGGAGATGATCGGGTAATCGGGCCCGAAAAGCTCCACCATCCGCCGCACACTCTCGTGGCCGCTGATAAGGTCTCCATTAAAGAAGTACAGGGGAGGCCGTTCGCCACAGGCACCGAACTGGAGGAAAGGCGTCGCCGGCGTGCCCGTCTGCACGGCGATTTTTGGCGCAAGTTGCCGGATTGTTTCTGCTCCGAACAGGATCGTGTCCGGTACGGGGTGGCCGACGAGCCGCTCGACCTCGATGAGCATTTCCATCGCCAGAAGGGAGTCACCACCGCTGGCAAAAAAATCATCGTCGACCGTCACAGCCTCGGACTTGAGCAGCCTACGCCATAGAATAAGCAATTCAGCCTCTAGATCCAATGGGCCTTTGTCCACAGCCGGCAGGGGCATCGCCCGCTGCTGACCCAACAGCTGGTCGAGCGACTCGCGCAGCCGTCGCCGTTGGACCTTTCCCGTCGCCCCCTTTGGCAGTTGATCGACGATCAGAATGCGCCGCGGAATCTTGAACGAGGCCAACTCGAGTTGCAGGAACTGGCGAAGCTCCGCGGGTGTCGTCTGCGCGCCAGGATGGGGAACGACGGCCGCCGCGACGTCATCGCCAAGGCGTGGATGGAGGATTGCGAAAGCCGCGGCTTCGGCAATGGCCGGATGGCGTAGTAGTGCGGATTCCACTTCAGCAGGGGCGATCTTCTCACCACCGCGGTTGATTACTTCACTGAGGCGGCCGTGCAGGGTCAGGAAGCCGTCTCCGTCGAGGCTGCCGATATCGCCCGTGCGAAGCCAGCCCTCTCTGAAAGCAGCATGATTGAGTTCCGGCGCATCGAGATAGCCAGATATCACGGTGGGACCTCGAACCCAGATCTCACCCCGCTCGCCGGTTGGCAAGGGATGTCCATCCTCACCAACAATGGCCACGGTATCAGGCCAAGGTTGCCCGCAAGTCCCTGGCCTGTTCGGCCCGGGCGGCGGCAGGTTGGCGGCGATCTGCGCGGCTTCGCTGGAGCCGTAATGCTCCAGCACCGGCACGCCCAAAATGCGCTGCAGGTCGTCCTGCACTTCTTTCAGCAGCGGCGCGCCACCCGATACGACGAACCGCAGCGTGTGCGACGTCGGCGCATCCTTAAGGTTTTCTGCCTTGTCCAGCACGGCAGTGTGAAGCGTAGGACCTGCCGAGTACCAGGTCGGCCGCAGGACATCGAGCCACTCGTCCAGCGCCACGACGGCACTGTTCGCCGGGACGGCAATGCTGCCGCCCGTCAGCAGCGGTGTGAAGACCGTTACTTTGAGCCCATGGGAATAGTAAGGGGACGACACGCTCAGGCAACGGTCCCGGTGTGTGAGACCGAACCAGGCCTGAAGCCGTGCGGCCGCCGCCAGCATATTGCCATGACTGAACGGAATGAGCTTCGGCTGCGCAGTCGTGCCCGACGTCTGCAGGATGAAGGCGGGCGAGCCCGGATCAGGCTCAGCATCGATCGCAGGGAAGTTGGAGACTCGCGCTACGATATTGAGTCCAAGCTGACCGTGCCCGACCGGAGCGGCTTCGATGATGGTGAGCCGTCTGCGCTCAGCGGCCTGGCGAGCTTCAGAGGCATTGCCTTGTGGCACGAGAAGAGCGTTCAGGCGCAGCATGTCGAGACGCTGATCGATCTCCGCTTGGGACAGGCGCGGATCAAGCGGAACCGCGATGCTGCAACAGGCCACCGCAACGATGGCGAGAACCGCCTCCGCGCCGTTCGGCATGAGTATCCCGATCCGGGCGTTGCAATCGAACCCAGCCAAACGCAACTGTCGGCGGATGCCTTCCAACTGGCGCTGAAGATCGCGGTACGTCAGAGGCGCAAACGTGGAGGAGACAATCGCAGGCTGGTGTGGGAACCGCTCTGCAGTTTGACCGATGACCTGGCCCAATGTGAATTGGGTTGCAGCCTCTCTCCCAGCGCGCATTAGACTGTCCCCCCGACTTCCTGGAGCGGCACCCAATCGTAGCGGGAAAAAACGGTAAATGGCGCGAAGCAGTCGCACTAATCCCTAATTTCCATGCTTGGCGAAGGAATAAGGGAACAACCGGCATCGCTGCGGGTTGATTTTGATGCTTCCAGCCGAAAGGTGCCCCCCCGACTGCTGGAAGAAAACCCGTATCGTTCGGGTTGGCGGCCCCTCGGTTGGGGCCGTTTAAACGGAATGGCTTCCCGGTATCCGCAAGGCGCTCGGAGCGCTCATAAGGGAACGGTCGCGGTGCAGCTCCCATTGGCCAGCGCGTGGGGGCTACCTCTAAAAGTCTAGCAAAGAATTGCGACCGCGATCGCAGTGACCTGAATCAGACCGGCCGCCACTATCGTCGCGAGAAAAAGATGCGCGCGCTTTGGCCCAAAATGCGCAGCAGAGAGCGCATCACGCGATCTGCCATCAACAGTGGTCAGTTTCCAAAGAAGCCGCGTCCACCGCGAGGTTGATCCTCGCCAAGAGCCAGGATGGGCGGTTCTTGCTGGTGCATCACCAGACCAGCGGCTTCACGCCTCGCTTTACGTTCAGCGTACTTTTTGCGGCGCGCTCGCTCTTCGGCTTGTGCTTTGCGACGTTCGGCGCGCTCCAAGCCCTGTCTATCCCTTTCTGCGGCCTGCTGCTCTTGGGGTGGCGTCACCGGCTTTGGAGGAGGTTCTGGAGCAGTGACCGTTCGCACCGGCACCTCGGGAGGGGTAGCCGCCTCGGCCGATGCAGGAAGGATAACCCGTACGGGAGGCAGACGATCGGCCACCGGGCGACTAGGCGCGGTCGGCTCCATGCTGGTTTTCGCCAGCATAAGACCGCCGCCGAAACCAATGGCCAAAATGACGAAGGTTGTTCCGACCCCCGCGAAGAATAGACGCGCGTTCGATGCCATGGCTGTCTCCAGATATGGCAATGAACGCTTGAAATTCGACTTGTGTTCCTTGGCGGGAAAAAATGGCAACAATAACGGCCTGAGCTATTGAGCAGATTCTCGCCATTTCCTAATCAACAGCATTGTCAGCACCACGCGTACTCTTTACGAGTGCCTCGCCCCTGCGTTGCCATTCTTCGACGCGGTCAGCGATTTTGTCGTATTCCTCCGCAACCAGCAGCATTCGCCGAATTTGTCTGAGGTCGTAATACCTCTTCGCCTTCGCGCGCGTCGCTTCGGCGCGATCTCGCCAGTACTTCGGTTCTTTGATCGGGTCACGCATGGCACCGGGTAAAGCAATTTCGAGTGCCGCGTTCCTGAACATATGTATGGCGCCGGGCGCCTATAATTCACGAATTGTTAGCGACACAACAGATTCGAGATTGTCGAGCGCGCGCCGCGGTCGAGCACAGGGCGCTTGAGCTGCGCTGGGATTGACGGAATCAATCGAGGATCTCGACTCTCGCATAATCCTGGATAGTTCGTCTGCCTCTCATCGGCCGAGCGCAAGTATGCGGAGCGGCTGGCCTCTTATCCGAACGCATATCGAAGCAAGGCTGCGATGCCAGCTGCCAGGAGGCTCGCCAGCGCAGCCAGCGTCCAATCCGGTCGGGCAGTTCTACTCGCTAGGCTGACCACCGCTTTTGTGAGGTTTGCCATCCTGTCTTCACCAACTCTCAGATCCAAGGCGATGGAGATAAGAAAGACCTTGGCTTGTCAGTTCTTCTGGGTCGCTTTCACCAGCTTGCCATTTTCCGCTCAGATACCTCTCAAGCGAGCAACGGCGTGGATCGGTCGCGTCAATATCCTTGTGCGTCGCCAGGTGCACGGTCCAAGCTCGCTCAACAGCAACCTTCAGCGGGAAGTCGTCATCCATTTTCGAACTCCAAATGGCGCGTCCTAATTCAATTCTACTGGTAAGAAAAGGTTGCCACTTTTTCCCGGATGATGTGTTCAAGTACGGAAGTTGCGTCAGAAGGAGCCCCGGCCGCTGCGCGAGGTCGCTCTTGCTTAAACGTCGCAGTCGGGGGTAGCGGTGGTCGCACGCGGCCAACGGCGGACATTGGCTCGCCAAGTTTGACGCGAGGCAGGTGACGATGGATCCCGTTTACCGTCGAGCGATGCGCAAAGACGCCAGTCGTCTCAACGCCATTCGGCGGCGATCCATCCTTGAGCTTGCGCCACCAAAAATGTCCGGTGCCGAAGCGCAGGCGTGGGCGTCGAAGCTCACGCTCTCCGGTATGGAGCGAAAGCTGCGTGAGCTCGAAGTATGGGTTGCCGAGCTGGACGGCACCTTCGCCGGATGGGGAGCCATTCACGGCGACAGGCTGGAGGGTTTGTATGCTGCGCCCGAATTTGCCGGGCAGGGCGTGGGGAACGGCTTGCTTGGGATGCTCGAAGGGCGGATGCGCGATCGCGAGTTCCCTTCGGTGGAGGCAAGCTCAAACGCCCGCGATTTCTACCTACGCCGCGGCTACCGGTCGGTCGGCCCTCAATCGCCTGATGGGGCCTGGCCCATCGTGAAAGAACTTCTGACCTGAAAAGGGGGCAGGGGAAGAAAATAGTGCGTCGGGCGGCGGCCCGGTTTTGGCGGCCGTTTAACCCGCTCGCGGCGCTTGATTTTCCCCCCGCGAGGGGCGACTTTGGCGCCCGCTTGGCGGGGCCTATTGGCGTCCTCGCGGCGGGTTGTCAGGAGGATATGTTGGCGGACCATCAAGTGCACGATTTAACCCCGGAAGACGTATCGAGGGGGATCGCGGAGGGCCGCTATCTGCTGGTCGACGTCCGCGAGCCCAATGAGGTAGCGGTGGAAGCCTATCCGGATGGCGTGGTCGTTCCGCTCCAGAGCTTCGATCCGGCGGCGATTCCGGACCCGAAGGGCAAGCAGGTAGTGTTCGCCTGCCGCTCCGGCAAACGCTCGGTGACGGCCTCGCTGGCGGCGCAGGCGGCGGGCCTTCCCTATGACAAGCATCTTGCCGGCGGCATCATCGGCTGGAAGGCAGCGGGTTTGCCGATCAAAACCGGCGGCTGATCTCCACCATGACATCCATGAACAAGGTCTTTGCCGACCTTCCCGTCACCGTCTTCGAGGCGATGTCGCAGGCCGCCCGCGACAACAACGCCATCAATCTCGGCCAGGGCTTTCCCGACGATCCCGGGCCGGAGGACATCCGCCGCGCCGCGGCCGATGCCACCGTGAACGGCTACAACCAGTACCCGTCGATGATGGGCATCCCGGAACTGCGGCAGGCCATCGCCGCCCATTACGGCCGCTGGCACAAGCTTTCCCTCGATCCGATGACGGAAGTGATGGTGACCTCGGGCGGCACCGAGGCGCTGACGGCGTCCATCCTCGCCGTCGTCGAGCCCGGCGACGAAGTCGTGGTGTTCCAGCCGGTCTATGACAGCTATCTGCCGATCATCCGTCAGGCCGGCGGCATTCCGCGCCTGTTGCGGCTGGAGCCGCCGGGCTGGCGGCTGACGGAAGAGATGCTGGCCAGCGTTTTCAACGAGAAGACCAAGGCGGTGCTGTTCAACAATCCGCTCAACCCGGCGGCCGTCGTCTATCCCCGCGAAGACCTCGAGCTGCTGGCGCGGTTCTGTCAGAAGTTCGACACCATCGCGATCTGTGACGAGGTCTGGGAGCATGTGATCTTCGACGGCCGCGAGCATATCCCGCTGATCACGATCCCGGGCATGCGGGATCGCACCATCAAGGTCGGCAGCGCCGGCAAGATATTTTCGCTGACGGGATGGAAGGTCGGCTTCGTCTGCGCCGCGCCGCCACTGTTGCGGGTGGCCGCAAAAGTGCACCAGTTCCTGACCTTCACCACCGCGCCGAACCTGCAGGCGGCGGTGGCCTACGGGCTCGGCAAGCCTGACGAATATTTCTACGACATGCGCAAGGATCTGGCGCGGAGCAGGGACCGCCTCACAAAAGGGCTGGAGAGCATCGGCTTTCCCGTGCTGCAATCGCAAGGCACGTACTTCCTCACCGTCGACCTGTCACCGCTCGGCTTGAATGAGACCGACGTCGAGTTCTGCAAGCGTATCGTGACCGACTACAAGGTCGCGGCGATCCCGGTCTCGGCGTTCTACGAGCAGGACGCGGTGACCTCGGTGGTGCGGTTCTGTTTTTCCAAGAAGGACGAGACGCTGGACACCGCGCTGGAGCGGCTGTCGGACGCGGTGCACGGCCGGCGCAAGAGGTAGAAGATGCGCAATTCGACTGGAGTCTCGCTGCGCCTTTTTGGCGCGCTCGCGGTGGCGCTGACGCTCTCGCCTGTGTCGGCGCAGGAGCGCACGGTGAACTTCTACAACTGGTCGAACTATATGGCACCGGGGGTGCTGGAGGATTTTACCAAGGAAACCGGCATCAAGGTGGTCTACGACACTTTCGACGCCAACGAGACGCTGGAGACGCGCCTTCTGGCGGGCAAGTCAGGCTACGACGTCGTGGTGCCGACCGGCTACTTCCTGCAACGCCAGATCACGGCAAAAGTCTTCCTTAAGCTCGACAAGTCGAAGCTGCCCAATCTCGCCAACGCCTGGCCGGTCGTGACCAGCCAGCTCGCCACCTACGATCCCGGCAACAACTACGCCGCCAATTACATGTGGGGCACCACGGGCATCGGCTACAACGTCAAGACCGCGCAGAAAATCCTCGGGGCCGATGCCAAGATCGATAGCTGGGATATCGTCTTCAAGCCGGAAAACCTCGCCAAGTTTAGGGATTGCGGCATCCACATGCTGGATTCCGCCGACGACATTCTGCCTGCGGCCTTGAGCTATCTCGGCATCGATCCGAATTCGACCAAGCAGGCGGACCTGGACAAGGCCGCCGAGCTCGTCAGCAAGATCAGGCCCAATGTCCGCAAGTTTCATTCGTCGGAATATCTGGGCGCGCTGGCCTCCGGCGAGATCTGTTTCGTCGTGGGCTGGTCGGGCGACATCATGCAGGCACGCAGCCGCGCCGCGGAAGCCAAGAACGGCATCGAGATCGGCTACACGATTCCGAAAGAGGGCGCGCAGATGTTCTTCGACAATCTCGCGATCCCCGCGGACGCCAAGAACGTCGCGGAAGCCTATGAGCTGATCAACTATCTCTACCGCCCCGACGTCGCCGCCAAGAATTCTGACTTTTTGTCGTACGCCAACGGCAATCTGGCCAGCCAGAAGCTGGTCGATCCGAAGATTTTGAACGACAGAAACATCTATCCGGACGAGGCGACGCAGAACAAGCTGTTCGTCATCCAGGCCCGCGATCCCGCCACGCAACGAGTGATCAACCGGCTGTGGACCAGGGTGAAGACGGGGAAGTGACCGGTAAGGCACGAACCTCTCTCCGCCGTCATTGCGAGCGAAGCGAAGCAATCCATAGCGCCACGAAGAAAGTATGGATTGCTTCGTCGCTTACGCTCCTCGCAATGACGTGGAGAGGTCCAGTGCACAATCCTCATCTGGGCCACAGACTCCGGTTGCCGGAACCCAAGCGAGAATCTATAGCTCCCTCCGGGAGCATCACATGACCAACATTCTCGCCTTCTTCTCAACGCGCACGCTGCTGCAGATCATCTTCGTTCTGGGGGCGACGGTGGCGATGAAGGCGTGGAGCCTCGGCCTGCTGTTCGGCGGATAGGGAAAGCGGGCGCGTTACGTAGCCCGGATGGAGCGAAGCGAAATCCGGGGGCTTCAGCCGATTGCGAGTGCGCCCCGGGTTGCGCGGAGCTGTCATCGGGCGCGCGTTCGCGCGACCCGTTGGCTTCACCCGGGCTACGCTCGCTACGAAGAGGTCTCTACCGCCACCTTCTGTGCAGCCAGAGCCACTGGTCCGGATATTCCCGCACCCAGCCTTCGATCACATTCGTCACCGCCTGCATGGTGCCCTGGATGTCGATCTGGCCTGCGGCATCGCGCACCGGCTTGACCTCTTCGGACAGCTCGGCGCGGAAACGGTGGTTGGGCAGGCGGATGATGCGCACGCCGTGCACCGGGCATTCGACCTGGCGGAGCAGCCGCGCCAGCGTCGGGTTGGCCTTGGTCTTGCGGCCGAAGAACGTCACCTCGACGCCGTTGCCCATGTACTGATCGACCAGCATCGCGACGTGCTGGCCCCGTTGCAGCGCTTCCGCCAACTTGAGCGGCGCCTCGCGCCCCGCAGGCACCAGCGTGCCCATCTTGACGGCGCGGATCCGCTCGATGGCGCGGTCGGCGGCCTCGATGTTGGGACGGCGGAACAGGATCGCGCAATCGAGCCCATGGGCGACCGCGCCGAGCGCCGGGATTTCCCAATTGCCGAGATGGCTGGCAAAAATGATCGCAGGCTTCCCGTCGTCGCGCAGGGCATCGAAAATCTGCTTGGTCCGCGGGGTGAATTCGATGCGGCTTGGCTTGTCCGGTTGGTCGAGGTCGTAGTCCCAGATGTGGTCGAGATGGGCGAACTCGGCGCCGATGCGGCCGAGATTGTCCCAGACGCCGGCCAGGATGGTCTCGATCTCTTCCGCCGATTTCTCGGGGAAGGCAGCCGTGAGATTTTCGCGTCCGATGCGATCCTCGCGCAGCCTTCGGCCGATGAAGCGGGTGACGCGGCCGAAGAAATTGGCTGTTTTGTCGGGATCGAAATAGCGCGTGGTGCGGAGCAGGGCGATCGTCAGCGCGCCGACGGCGGCTTCCGCTACCGGCTTGGCGGCGTCGCGCAGGCGCGCCTTGGTGCGTAGGAGCAGGCGGTTCATCGTGATGAGTGACGTGCTGGCTACACCGGTTCGCGCGTTAGGATCAGCGAGGCGTTCTGCCCGCCGAAACCGAACGAGTTCGACATCACGGCGGTGACCTTGGCATCGCGCGCGGTGTTGCCGACCACGTCGAATAGGATCGACGGGTCCGGAATCTCGTAATTGATGGTCGGCGGAATCCGCTGGTGCTCCAGCGTCAGCAGCGAAAACACGGCTTCCACCGCGCCGGCTGCCGAGATCGTATGCCCGACCATCGACTTGTTCGACGACACCGGAATTTTCGGCAGATGCTCGCCGAACACGACCGCGGTCGTGTTGTATTCCATCTTGTCGTTTTCCGGCGTCGCGGTGCCGTGGGCGTTGATGTGGTCGATCTGTTCCGGCTCGAGGCCGGCATCGGCAAGCGTCTTGCGCATGCAGCCGATGATCGGCTTTCCGTCGGGGCTGGAGCGGGTGCGGTGGAACGAGTCGGTCAGCTCGCCGCAGCCGGCCACCACGCCGAGAATCTTCGCGCCGCGGGCCATCGCCGACTCATAGCTTTCCAGCACCATCGCGCCGGCGCCTTCGGCCATCACGAAACCGTCGCGGTTCTTCGAGAACGGCTTTGAGGCGGCCTGCGGCGGATCGTTCTGCGTCGACAGCGCCGACAATAGCGAGAAGCGCACCATCGCTTCGGGGTTCACCGAGCCGTCGGCGCCAACGCACAGCGCAGCGTCAGCCTCGCCGCGGCGGATCGCCTCGACGCCGAGCTGGATTGCGGTTGCGCCGGAGGCGCAGGCGGTGGAAAGCGAGATCGGCGATCCCTTGGTGCCGAACTTTTCGGCGAGAAAGCTCGCCACCGAACCGAACATGAAGCGGCGATGATATGCGGTGAACCGTCCGCCGCCGCTGACGCGCAGCATATCCCCGTAGTCGAATTCGGTTCTGCCGACGGCGCGTCCGAGTTCGAGCCGCTGCGGCCACTCGACCTCGACCGGCGCGACTGCGAGAAACAGCGGCCCGGGAAAATCGGCCTTGCCGCCGATATTAGCCTGTTCGAGGGCTTCCTCGGTCGCCATCTCGGCGAGACGCTCGGTGAGGCCGGTCGACGAGAACGGCTCCACGGTGACGAAATCGACGGTACCGGCCATGTTCGTCTTCAGGCCGTCGATCGGAAAGCGCGTCACGGTCCGAATGCCGGATTCGCCCGCGGTCAGCCGGGTCCAATTGTCCGTCTTGCCGGCGCCGAGCGAGGTCACCACGCCCATGCCGGTGACGACAACGATCGGCCTGCCGAGTTTATCGCGTGGTGCTGACATGGTTCCCCCGTCGATGCTGCGCCGTAATTGGAAGCGCTCTCGCGCTCATCTCTTGCTCTGGCCGTGATGCCGCAAGCTTGCTTGCGGGAATCAGGCGCTACTTGATGGCCTCGACCAAGGCCATGCCTTCGCCCTGCCAGTGACCGGCCCCCACCACGACAATCTGGTCGGGGCTGTCAGCCTTTTCAACCTCGAGCCCGGTCGGGTCGTTGGGCGGAAACAGCGCACCGCGGGAGATCGAGAGCGCGGCCAGCGCCAAGCCGAGCGGAAACTGGGTTTCCAGCGTGTGGCCGAACATGGTTCCGGTGGCGCGGACCGCAAATCCGGGGTGCTGGCGCAGAAACGCCTTCTCGTCCGAGGTCACCGGCTCGGCCCCGGTCGCTCCCGTGATCAAGGTGCCGCTGTCGCCGACGCCGAGCTTTGGCCACATCGCTTCCAGCGATTTGGTCACCGCGCCCGGCTGCTTGCGCTGCGCAAGGTCGGCGACCACCCTGGTCAGTCTGGCATAGGGCTTGGCGCCGCGGGCTTCGGCGTGCTCGCGCGACTCCAGCACCAGGAAGCAGCCGGCGGAGCCGAGCGCGAAGCCGCTCTTGCCTTCGCGTTGCCAGACGGGAGCGAACTTGTCGGTCAGATTGAAGTCGCCGAATTCGTAGAGGATCAGCAAGTCCGAACGCTCGCCATTATGGGCCGCGCCGACCAGCGCGATGTCGCTCTGGCCGCTTTCGATCCGTGCCAGCGCAATCCGCGCTGCATCGATCGAGGCGGCTTCCTCGCCCATGAAGGTGCGCGACGTGCCGCAGACGCCGTGCACGATGGCGATGTTGCCGGCGAGCAGGTTGGAGAGCTGGGCCAGGAACAGGGTCGGCCGCAAATCGTTCATCAGCCGTTCGTTGAGAAAGCCCGGACCGGAATTGCCCTTGGCATCGGCGTTGAGGATCGCCGCATCGACCGCGATATCGCGCTCGCCGCCGCCGGCGGCGACGATCATGTCCATTCTAGCAAGGATTTCCTTGTTGCCTTTGACGCCGGCCGAATCGAGCGCCAGCCCCGCGGCATAGGTGCCGATGCGCTGCCACGCCTCCATCTGGCGCTGGTCGCCCTTCTTCGGGATCTGGGCGTCGAAGGAAACCGGCGCCAGCGGGTGCACGATGTGGGGCGCGAACCGCTTGTCGTCGACGTTGATCTTCTTCTCGTTCAGCGCATCCCAATGCGCGTCGAGCCCTTCGCCGAGCGAGGAGACGATGCCGATGCCGGTGATCCAGACTTCCTTGGCGGGCGCGGAATTTGGCTCAGTCATGCGTAATCGCCTGCAGTGGGAAGCCGATCTTGTTGGCCATCGCGTCCATGTGCACACGCAAGGCCGGGTCGGGGAAGGGGGCAAGGCCGAAGGTGAGTTCAGCGCTGCACTTCAACTCCTTGCCGACGCGCCCCTTGACCTTGGTGACGGCATAACCGGAACCTTCGTGCTCGAGCTTCGCCTCGATCGTCAGCAACTGGCCGGGACTGACGAACCCGCGCATCTTGGCTTCCTTCACGATGGCCAGGAACGGCATGCGCTCGAACTTCAGGACGCCGAGTATCAGCCAGCCGGAGCTCTGCGCCATCGCTTCGGTCAGCAGCACGCCGGGCATGATCGGAAAACCCGGAAAATGCCCTTCGAAGATCGTATGCGACGCCGGAACCTGCGCCTCGACCGTAATTTTCTTCTCGTCGAGATTGAGGTCGACGATGCGGTCGATCAGCTTGAAGTAATCAAGGTCCATGGCGGGCGATTAGGCGCCCGTGGCTGCATTCTTGGCGGCGACCAGTTCGTCGATGCGATCGGCGAGATTCTGCAGCACGAAGTACTGCTCGGTCGTGGCCTTGCCGTCGTTGACCTCCTGGGTCCATTTTTCGAGCGGCATCTTGATCCCGAACGCCTTGTCGATGGCAAAGGCGATGTCGAGGAAGTCCAGGCTGTCGATTCCCAGATCGTCGATGGCGTGGCTCTCCGGCTTGATCGTGTCGCGCGGAATGTCGCAGGTCTCCGCGATAATGTTGGCGATCTGATCGAATGTGGAAGACATCATTAAGCCTTTGATATACTGGAGAAAATCCGGAACGGCTTGGAGGAGGCGGGCGCGCGGCCCCGGAAGGCCCTGTTCCCCCGGCCGGAGTCGAGTGCCCGTATATCGGAGCGGGGCGCTGAGTTCAATGGAAAGGGACCGATCCCACCGCATTGGAATTGGGGGTGAAAATGGCGGTTTCGGGGAGCCAGCCTGTGGCATCAACGAAAGCCCGTCGCGATCACCCCAGCGTTCAATCCGCCCGCAACATGAAGCCATCGAAATAGGCGCCAAATTCCCCATGGCCATCGAGCGGGAGCACGTGCGCGACGTACTGGTCCGGTCGCACCACGACCATGCAGCCCGTGCCCCGATCGATCCCGCGCATCGAAAAGATGTCATGGCCGCCCCTCAAATCGGGACAGAACATTTTTTCGTAGTCGATGAGCCCGTAGTGTCCTTTGCGCGGGAGGAGCAGTGGCGGCATCCTTTCGATGGCAAGCTCGGTGTGCGCCTGCTGGAACACCGCGCGGACATCGATCACTGAATCGATGTCGGCGCCCGCAGGTGTGTGCCTTCTGACGGGAGATTTTGGATTCTCGCTCAGGAAATCGCAGAGCGAGCGGACAGGGGAGCTGGCGGCGGCGGGATCGCCCGCGCCGGCAAAGATAAAAATCCGGAAGCGTCCGTCCGCCTTGGCGACATGACCGAGATGAACCGGCTTGGCATCCGAGAGCCGGACGACCGGCGCGGAGTGAAAACGCGTACCGATCACGAAGCCTTTGGCGAGATGCTGGTGATCAGGTTCGGCCGTAAGCATGGATGGGCGGTAGTGGGTCGCCGTTCCCGCAGTGTAGCGGCCGTGCCGGACGAAATAGTTTTGGGTTTCTGCGGCGTCCGCGCCCTTGTTGTCGCCCTTGGCGGAAGCGAGGATTTCGGCCCATTCGCGGTCGAAGTCGATCAGTTCCTTCGCCACCGCCTGCCGTTCCGCCGAGTAGCTGTGCAATAGATGCGGCGCGCTGTGCCGGCGCAGCACGGAAGCCAGCTTCCATCCGAGATTGAAGCCGTCCTGCATCGAGACGTTCATGCCCTGGGCCGCCTTGGGGCTATGGGTGTGGCAGGCATCGCCGGCGATGAACACGCGGGGCAGGCGCGTTGCGGCCTCTTCCGCCGGGACGTCGTCGAACTTGTCGGTCAGCCGCTGGCCGATCTCATAGACCGACCACCAGGCGATTTCCTTCACGTCGAGCGTATAGGGATGAAGAATCCGCCGCGCCTTCGCGATCAGATCATCCGAGGTGATGTTGCGGCTCGTGACCCGTTCGCCGGCGTCGAGATTGGCGAGCTCGACATAGAGCCGGACGAGATAGCCGCCTTCGCGCGGGATCACGATGATGCTGCCGTCACGGGCCGATTGGATCAGCACCTTGAAGCGGATGTCGGGAAAGTCGGTGACGGCAAGGACGTCCATCACACCCCAGGCATGATTGGCGGAATCGCCGCGCAACTCGCGCCCGATCGACTTTCGCACGGTGCTGCGCGCGCCGTCGCAGCCGACGACATAGCGAGCTTTGACGGTCTCGATCTCGCCCTGGTGCCCGGCATCGAGCCGCTCAAGGCGCACGGTCACCGCGTGGTCCTCGAACCGCGCCGTCGGCGAGATCTCAAGATCGAGCAGGCGCCGTGAATAATACGGCTCGAGCTTCGACGGCGATTTGCGCATGACATCGAGATAGCAATCATGCACGCGCGCCTGGTTAAGGATGACGTGCGGCATTTCCGACAGCCCGTCCTCGACGTCCTGAACCCGGCCGCTGCGCACGATGTTTTCAGGCATGCCGTCGTCCGGCTTCCAGAACGTGGTTTCCGTGATCCAGCAGGCCTCCTTCAGCACGCGCTCGCTGAAGCCAAAGGCATGAAACATCTCCATGGTGCGACACGCGATGCCGTCGGCCTGGCCGCGCAGCAGCCGGCTCGGCTTTTGCTCGACGATGCAGGTCTTGATGTCAGAAAACGCCGCAAGCTGCGCGGCCAGCGTGAGACCTGCCGGTCCGCAGCCGACAATCAACACATCGACTTCCGCCGGAACTGGTCCTGATATGCCGGAAGGCAAGACCCGCTCGCCGGGATCGGCCACTTCAGGGTCGCCCGGCTCGAATCCGTTCAGGTGAAACTGCATGAGATGGCTCCTCCCGTCTCCGGCCACCCTACGATATTGCTCAGCATGCTGATTATCAGTATGCTTGTCAATTCCAGACCCGCCTTCAAACCTGCCTTGGAGCGTTCGGTGAGAGATAACAACGAGATGCCCGGCCATCTGGCGCGCCGGTTCCAGCAGATTGCGGTGGCCGTGTTCCTCGCCGAGGTCGAGGACGCCGGCTTCGACCTCACTCCGGTTCAGTACGCAGCGCTGGCGGCAATCAAGCTCAACCCGGGCATCGACCAGGTGACGCTTGCCGGCCTGATCGCCTACGACCGAACCACCATCACCGGCGTGGTCGATCGTCTCGTGCAGAAAGGCTTGCTGGTGCGCCACCCCAGCCCCCGCGACCGCCGCGCCCGCGAGTTGCAGGTCACGGAGTCGGGAAAACGTACGCTGCGCGCCATCACGCCGGCCGTCGAGGCGGCGCAGCGGACCATGCTGCGCGGCCTCACCGAAAAGGAGGGCGCGGACTTGATGCGGCTGTTGCGAAAAGCCATCGCCGCCGGCAACGAACTCAGCCGCGCGCCGTTGCGGGACGCGGAATTGCGGTGAGTGCGACGCGAATGACGTAGGGTGGATTAGCGACAGCGTAATCCGCCGCACCAAATCGAAAGTCCGTAGGATGGTTAGAGCGTAGCGAAACCCATCGCGTCTCGGCTCGCGATTGATGAGTATCGCTGAGCTGCATCCATCCTGCGAACCACGAATACGCTATCGCTGATCCCCCTTACGTTTCCGGACCGGCCTTCACGACTTCTTCGCTTCATCCAGAAACGCCTGTACCGCTTCGAACAACTTCAGGCGATTGCGCTCCATGATGATGCTGTGCGTTCCCTCGGCCAGCGCGACGTAGCGTTTGCCCGGCGAATTCACGAGGAGCGGAAACAGCGTCTGCGCCATGTAGGGCGGCGTATCGCGGTCCCATTCGGCGCCGACCAGCAAAGTTGGCGCCGTGATCTTGGCGGGATCGTAATAGGGTTTGCCGGCGCCGAAGAATTCGGCGCCGTCCTGTACGACGCCGTTGGGGGCGCGGACCACCGGCGGATTCATCGTTGCACCGTCCGGATCGGTTGCGAAGGTCGCAGCCGCCCAGGCGTCGAACCACCCGGCGGGGATGAGGCTGGCTTTCTTGTCCTCGGGCACGCCGGTGTACCAGCGTTCCCTTGCCTGATCGCGATTGACCATGCGGTAGGCGCCGAGCTTGCCGGCGCCGGCCTGAACCAGCGAAGGCGTTTGCCGGATCCAGCTTGGTGCATAGAGCACAAGGCGTTCGACCTTCGCGGCGTTCTGCGTGGTGTAGGTGGCCATCAGCGTGGTGCCCCAGGACCAGCCGAGCAGGTTGAGGCGCGGAATGTTCCGGTGCCGCAGGATGAAATCGACGGCGGTGCCGATGTCCTTGACCGCGGTCTCGCCGTTCACGATCGGCGGATTGGCTTCGGGCTTGTCGGCCATTTCCTTCGGGCGGGTGGATTTGCCGTAGCCGCGCAGGTCGAGAAGCCACACGTCGTAGCCGCGCGCGGCGATGTATTCCATCCAGGACAGGCCATCGAGCTTGAGGTCGAACGCCGTCTCGGACGGATAGGTCGCGCCGTGCACGTAGAGCACGGTTTGCTCGGGGCGGAACGACGTCATGTCAGCCGGCCGCTTGTTGCGGACGTAGATTTCGATGCCGGGATCGGAAGTCTTGACCATCATCTCTTCGGTCACCAGGGGCCTCGTCTGTGCCAGCGCCGGAATGGAAAGCAGCGTTGCGAGAAAAAAGCCTGCGGTCGCGATCGAAAGTCTCACCATAGCCTCCCTCGTATTTTCTTTGTTTCTGCCTACGTAACGTAACGGCAATTGCGCTCGCCGTGCATCTAATTCTCGCCCGGTGACGAAAGCGGATGGGTCTGACGGTGACTAATCGGAGCTAAAGATGCGCTGCGCGTTCGCACGATTTTCTTCAACAACTTCAAGCTGATTTGCCCCGTCCAGTCGTGCGCGGAAAAATATACAGCTTCGCCGTCAGCCCAAATCACGCTTACAAATCGGCCATCCCGTTCCGAGAAGAGGGGCGTTGGCCATCGTCACGAACGTTGGAGCGGGTTGCGGTGGACGCGGCAGCGTCGGGCGCGAGAAGTGTTCGCAGGGCGGTTCTCCGTGAGCGAGCGCGGCGCGCAGGACGTACGGCGCTTAAACGCTTCCGCCAGGAACTTCGGCCGGCAGCACTTGGCTGGCTGACGTCTTTGGCAGAGGAAGCTGCGTACGGCAAAACCGTGTGGTCCTGGCGCCCGTGGCTGGTGTCAAGCCGGCGGAGGTTTTCGAAGCTCGACCGAGTTTCGGTGAACCGCCAATTCGCCGGTGATGGAGGCAAGAGGAATTCGTCTCCAGGGAGAGCGCGGCATAAGCCGTAAACCCACTGCGCAGGGAATGCCGGGCTGCTCCGGCTGTACCTGTATGCTCGTGTGCGCATTTCCTTAAGTGCATTTGCACACGAGACCGCGGGTGCAGCAAAGCACCCGGCATTCCCTGCGCCCTCTCACTTTTGGGGGTGAACGATTTGCAAAACTCGGGCGCATGGTGTCGCGAGAATGCGAAACTGTAGCCATGTCATCGCGAGCGAAGCGTTGAACCGCGTAGCCCGGATGGGGCGCAGCGAAATCCGGGGCAGTGTCAATGCGGGTGACGATTCCCGGATTGCGCTACGCTCCATCCGGGCTACATGCCGGCTGTTTGAAAACCGAATAGGTCGTTGTCCACACGACTACCCGTGCGGCGTCACCGAAATCCGCGCGCAATCGCGCCGGCCCATCAGCACGCAGTCCTGAGTCTTGCGGAGATCGGCGATGCTGACCGCGAGCCAGATGCCGATCGCGGTGAGCGCCACGGTGAAGGCGAAGGCGGCGACATTGGCGAGCATGCGGTGACGGAAATCGTCGCCCTCATCGCGCGGCCGCTCATAGCGGGAAAGGTCGCTCGCCGCCGGCTGCGCCTTCGCTGGCTCGGGTTGGTCCCGCCGGGCAGGCGGATGGGCGGAGGTGCGCGGCCGGAACTTGAGCACGACATGCTCTTCGTCCGAGCTAAAGGGCCGCTGGGTTTTCACTGCCGTCGATCCGCGAGAAATCAGTTCGTCTTTTTAGCACGGCGGCTGAACTTCCAACATGAAATCTTGATCGACGCGGGACAGCCATCCCGACCCGCAATGCCTGGAACTGGGCGCTCGCCGGCCGGCTCAGCCCTGCTTCGACAGCCGCCCCATCATGTAGAACTCATCGTTCGGGCGCATCGCGGTGACGTTGGCCAGCCGGTTCGACAGCGCGAAGAAGGCCGAAATCGCCGCGATGTCCCAGATGTCGTCGTCGGAAAAGCCGTGGCCGGCGACTTCGGCAAGATCGGCCTCCGACACCTCGTTCGCCGCTCGGCTCACCTTCATGGCGAACTCGAGCATGGCGCGCTGGCGCGGCGTGATGTCGGCCTTGCGGTAGTTGACCGCGATCTGGTCGGCGATCTGCGGGTTCTTGGCCCGGATGCGCAGGATCGCGCCATGCGCGATCACGCAGTAGTGACACTGGTTGGCGCTACTCGTCGCCACCACGATCATCTCGCGCTCGGCCTTGGTCAGCCCGCCGTCCTTCTCCATCAGCGCGTCATGATAGGCAAAGAAGGCGCGAAATTCGTCCGGACGATAGGCCAGCGTCAGGAAGACATTCGGCACGAAGCCGGATTTCTCCTGCACCGCAAGAATCCGGGTGCGGATATCCTCCGGCAGCTTGTCGATGGCGGGCGGCTGAAATCGCGGGGCGGCAGGCTTGGTCATGAAGGGGTTCCGGCTCAAGGCCGCGGGATGCGGCGTTGCCGGAACCATATCGCGTTTCGCGGCCAGGTGCATACCGCCGCGCGCGCGAGAATCGCGCAAGGCTGTGGCGCCTCAGCGCAGCGGCTTTTTCAAGAGCGAGAAGCGGTCGGGATCGAGCCCCATCGAGGGCTGCAGCATCGGCGCTTCCACCGGCGTCATGATACGGGCGGCGGGCCGCTCGCCGCCGATGCCGGGATCGTTCGGCACGTCGCGGTTGGAGGTGGCGCCACGCCAACGGTCCAGCACGGCGGAGACGAAGTGCATGTCATGGCCGGCGGCGACCGACGGCACGGACGCGATGGTGGCTTCGCTGCGCGGCAACTGGTGGACCGGCACCTCCTTGAAGCGCAGGCGCGTCGGCAGCGCCACCCCTTCGCCGAAGGCCAGCACCTCGCGGGTGCCGAGCGAAGGCACGAAGGACAAGAGGTTTGCGGCGGCGTCAGAGACGGCCGAGCGCAGCAGCGCCTGGTCGCGGTCGTTGGCAAGGCGCATCGCAAACAGCGTGTTGCACTGGGAGATGATGGTGGCGTCAAGTTCGGCCGGACGCTGGGTGACGAGGCCGAGAAAGACGCCGTATTTGCGGCCCTCCTTGGCGATGCGCGAGACGGCTTTCCGGGTCGGGCCGAAACCGATGTTGCGGTCGGCCGAGGCGTAGCGGTGCGCCTCTTCGCAGACGAACAGAAGCGGCGACACGCCGTCGCTCCACAGGCCGAAATCGAACGCCATGCGGCACAGCACCGACACCACGGAATCGACGACTTCGGCGGGGAAGCCGGCGAGCTGCATGATGGTCATCGGCCGGCCATTGGCCGGCAGGCGGAAAAGATGGCTGATGACTTCCGCCATGGTATCGCCGCCGACATTGGCGTTGTCGAACATGAAGGCGTAGCGCGGATCGTTGCGCACGGTCTCGATGCGCGAAATCAGCTTGTGATAGATGATGCGCGAGGAGCGGTTCTCCAGCTTGCCCATCCGCTCGTCGATCAGCGAAATCAGATCGACCAGCCGGTACGGCACCGGCGTATCCACCGTGTAGCCGCCCGACTTGGGGTCGACGCGCTTCAGCCCGAGCCGGTCGGAGTTCTGATACTGGGTGTAGAGTCCCTTCGCCATCGGGATGACTTCGGCGAGAACGTCGAGCTCTTCGGGCACGCCGGGCCGGCCGCCGAACAACACGTCGACGATCTCTTCGAAGTTGAACAGCCAGAACGGCAGCTTCAGATTGCGCGGGTTGAGCACCAGCGCGCGGTCGCCGAAGCAGCGGCCATATTCGTTGTGCACGTCGAGCAGGAAAACCCGCAGGTTCGGCCGTGCTTTCAGGATCTCGTTGAGCAGCAACGACACGCTGGTCGATTTACCGACGCCGGTGGAACCGAGGACGGCGAAGTGCTTGGAGAGCATTTCCTCGACGTCGACATAGGCGATCACCGAGCGGTCTTGCTGCAGGGTGCCGACATTGATCTGGTCCGATCCGCTCGGCGCATAGACGGTGCGCAGGTCCTGGGCCGTGATGAGGTCGACGTCATCGCCGATCGTCGGATAATTGGTGACGCCTCGCTGGAATTTGGGACGCTCGCCGCCGGAAATTTCGCCGAGCAGGTCGACCGAGGCGCTCGCGATATAGTTGTCGGAGCTCGGCAGATCCTCGCAGGATACCTCGGTGAGCATCGCAACGATCGTGGACTGGGCGCAGCGAATGCTGATGAAGCGGCCGACGGTGGCGCGCACTTCGGAGACGGGCATCTGGCCTGTCGCCAGAAGTCCGACCCGGGCCTGCGAGCCGCGCACGGAAATGACACGTCCGAAGGATGTCACGGTGTTGAACCTGGATCTCTAGAATTGGGGTCTGACCTCCATTATGGGCGGCGCCGACTAGCGAAACGGTTAAACCGGCGCGATTCCGTATCAGCTAAATCTGCGGCATCTCGGTCAGGATTCGTTTTCGCAGCAAAGCTCCGTCAGCGCTGCCGGCTGCGAGTTGCGCTGGAAAATAAGGGCTTTCTTGCATTTCTCGCTGCATGCAACGCCGTTCGCGAATTAATCGTTCATTTACCACTCCGGACGAGAGGCGCGGCCCGTGATCCGCCTCCCGGTAACCTCTTGATTTGGGATTGCGGATCGGAGCCGACGCGTGTGCGTGGTAACCGATTGCTAACTGCAAGTTGTAACGCGGCCTCCATCAGGACTACGCAACAATGCCGCGGGGCGCGCGATTTGCGGTCTGAGTTCCATTGCACGGACCTCTGTCGCATTCCAAGGGTATGTCGGGTGAGCAACGACGGCGGTTATCAAATATCGGGCGGTCCGGCCGGTTTTGCGCTCGGAAGCGGAACGGTCAAACTTCTTGTGGTGTGCGGGATTCTGCTTGCGGCGGTGATTGCGGCCGATCCCACGGCATGGAGTCTTCGCGAACGCGTGTTGCTCGCGCTCGTCGCCGTTCTGTCCGTGATCGCCGGTCTCCTGGTGAGGCGCGATCGCCTGACCGATCAGCGGCTGGCGACCGAGCGGCGCCAGCTCTCGATTGCCGTGAACAACATCCCGCAAGGTCTTGTTCTCTATGATGCATCTGCGCGGATCATCATTTGCAATGAGCCCTATCTCGAGATGTTCGGTTTGTCGCCCGATGTGGCCAAGCCCGGCTGCACCATGCAGCGGCTGATCGCCCACCGGAAAGAAACCGGATCATTCGATGGCGACGTCGATGAATTCTGCAACGCGATCATCCAAACGGTGAGGCTCGGCAAGGCCACGCGCCAGCTCACGGAAGCGCCGGGTGGCCGCGCGATCGAGATCATCAACCGGCCGCTGAAGGGCGGCGGTTGGGTCGCTACAATCGAAGACATCACCGAGCGCACACGCGCCGAGGAGAAGATCGCGCATCTGGCGCATTATGACGGGCTGACCGAGCTGCCGAACCGGCTGCTGTTCCGCGAGCGGCTGGAACAGTTGCTCAAGGCGATCCGGCCCGGCGAGCAACTCGCGGTGCTCTATATCGACATCGATGAGTTCAAGAGCGTCAACGACGCGCTCGGCCACGCGGTTGGCGATGAGTTGCTCAAGGGCGTCGCCGAGCGCCTGCGCGCTTGCCTCAAGGAAAGCGATGTGGCGGCTCGGCTCGGCGGCGACGAGTTCGCCGTGATTCAAACCGCTATCAAGGACCGCTCGGAAACTACAGGGCTTGTTGACGAAATCTATTCGGCGATCAGGCAGCCGCTTGATTGCACGGGGCATCTGATCAGCACCGATGCCAGCATCGGCATCGCGCTTGCCCCCGGCGATGGGGTGGAGCTCGACCAGTTGTTGAGGAATGCAGATCTCGCGCTCTACGGTGCCAAGGGCGACGGACGGCGGACCTACCGCTTCTTCGAGGCCGGCATGGACCAGCGCGCCAAGGCGCGGCGCGGCCTGGAGCTGGAGCTGCGTCAGGCGATCAGCGACGGCAGGCTCGAGACCCATTATCAGCCGGTGGTCAATATCGAGGACGGCAAGATCTCATCCTGCGAGGCGCTGCTGCGCTGGCGGCATCCCGAACGCGGCATGATCTCGCCGGCGGAATTCATTCCGATTGCGGAAGAGAGCGGCCTCATCAATGAACTCGGCCAATGGGTGCTCAACGCGGCCTGCGCCGAGGCCGCCACCTGGCCGGATCATGTCCGCGTCGCGGTCAACGTTTCGCCGGTGCAGTTCAGAAGCCAGTCGCTGGCATTGAACGTGGCGGCTGCGCTGGCTGCCTCCGGCCTGCCTGCCAGCAGGCTCGAGCTCGAAATCACGGAGGCCGTACTCATTCGCGACGACGCGGCGCTGGACGCGCTGCATCAGTTGCGCAAGCTGGGCGTGCGGATCGCGCTGGACGATTTCGGCACCGGCTATTCCTCGCTCAGCTATCTGCAGCGATTCCCGTTCGACAAGATCAAGATCGACCGCTCCTTCATCCAGGATATCGCCGGCCCCGGCGCATCCTCGTCGATCGTCCAGGCCGTGGTGAACATCGCCGCCGCCAGCGACATGATGACGACGGCGGAGGGCGTCGAAACCGAGCAGCAGAGGAACTTGCTGTACATCCTCGGCTGCAACGAGATGCAGGGCTATCTATTCAGCCCTGCGATACCGGCCGCGGAGGTGAGGCGGCTATTGCTGACGCATAGCGGACGAGCGATGTCGGCTGCTTGAAACGCCGCCCCCGGCTTGCTATCCAGTTCTGCATAATAAGAAACAGGGCAGGGTGAACCGCGATGAATCGCGACAACGCATCTTGAGCGAGCCGGCGCGGCCTTCGGCGCTCGCACCATTTCGTGTCAGGAATTACCGTTTTCAGTGGCCCGCCGATCTGCTCACCTCGTGGGCGTTCGAGATGGAGCTGATCATTCTCGGCTGGTATGTGCTGGTCGAGACCGGCTCGGTGCTGCTGCTCACGCTATTCGCCTCGCTTGGCTATATCGGTACGCTGGTAGCGCCGATGTTCGGCGTCGTCGGCGACCGCATCGGCCATCGCGACCTGCTGGCGATGATGCGCGCGGTCTACGCGGTGCTGGCGGCCGTACTGATGACGCTGGCGCTGTCCGGCCACCTCGCTCCGCTCTATGTCTTCATCGTCGCGGCCGTGATGGGCATCGTTCGCCCATCGGACCTCGGCGTGCGCGGCGCACTGGTTGCGACCATCATGCCGCATGGCCAGTTGATCGGGGCGATCAGCATCTCGCGCACGACGATGGACACCGCGCGCATCGCCGGCGCGCTAAGCGGCGCCGGATTGTTTGCCGCGCTCGGCATGGGCCCGGCCTATGTGGCGATCGTCTGCCTCTATCTTACCGCAACCGCGCTGACGCTGTGCATCGTGGTGCCGGCCAGGAAAACGAACTCGGCGGGCGAGGCCCCTAGCGAGGCATTGCAGCGCTCGCCGCTGCGCGACCTCAAGGAGGGCGTGGCCTATTGCTGGACCACGCCGCGGATGCAGGCCGCGCTCTGGGTGGCATTTTTGGCCAACCTGACCGCCTATCCGCTCTCCAACGGCTTGCTGCCCTATATCGCCAAGACGATCTACGGCACCAACCAGACCGGGCTTGGGTATCTGTCGGCGAGTTTTGCGATTGGCTCGCTGGTCGGCTCGATTCTGTTGAGCCTGTTCGGCGGCATCCGCGTGGCGCGACTGATGATCGGCGCAACCGTCATCTGGTACGTGACGTTGCTGGTGTTTGTGCAGATGCAGACCGTGCCGACCGCGATCGTGTGCCTCGTCGTGGCGGGCTTCTCGCAAAGCCTCGCCATGATCTCGATTGCCGTCATCCTGATGCGGACTGCGAGCGAGAATTTTCGCGGCCGGGTCATGGGCGTACGCATGATGGTGATCTACGGCCTGCCGATCGGCCTGTTGGCCGCCGGCGGTCTGATCGACGAGATCGGATTTGCGGCGACCGGAACGCTCTATGCGGCGGCCGGTCTCGCGCTGATGCTGGCGATCGTGCTGCATTGGCGGGCCGATCTGTGGCACGTGCACGCGCCGGCGAACGCGCGGTGATCTGACCGCGCAACCGGCGCGGCCATCTCACTGCACCTTGATGTTCGCCTCTTTCAGCACCGGCTCCCACTTAGCCGCTTCGGCGCGCATGAAGGCGTCGAACTCCCTGGGCGCATTGCCGACCGGCGTGGCGCCCATTTTTTCCAGCGCGGTGAGCACGACCGGATCTTTCAGCGCGGTGGCTAGATCGGAGTGGATCTTTGTGACCAGCTCAGGCGCCATGCCGGCGGGTCCGAGAAAGCCCCACCACACGGAGGCGTCATAGCCGGGCAGGCCGGCTTCGGCGACCGTGGGAATATCGGGCAATGCCTTCGAGCGCTGCGCCGTCGTCACGGCAAGGGCGCGCACCGCATTGCCCGCGAGCTGGCCGACGACTTCCGGCAGCGGGTTGACGCTCATCGGAATCTCGCCCGCGATCACGGCGGTGAGGGCAGGGGCGCCGCCCTTGTAGGGGATCGCCTGGATCTTGACCTTGGCCATGTAGTTCAGAAGCTCGCCGGCGAGATGGGCCGAGGTGCCGCTGCCGGACATGCCGTAGGATAAAGAGTCCGGCTTTTCGCGCGCGGTCGCCAGCAACTCCTGCAAATTCTTCACCGAACTGTTTTTAGGCACCACGATTGCGAGCGGCGAATAGGCGATCTCGCTGATGGCGGTGAAGTCCTTGAAGGTGTCGTAGGGCAGTTTTGGATAGAAGAACTGGTTCAGCGGATGGCCGCTTGCGACCAGGATCAGCGTGTAGCCGTCCGACGGCGATTGCGTGAGCGCCTGCGATGCGATGATCCCGCCGGCGCCCGGACGGTTTTCGACGACCGGCTGCTGGCCCCAGGTCTTCGACAGCGATTGCCCGAGCGTGCGCGCCAGCACGTCGACCGCGCCGCCGGCGGCGTAGGGCACCAGGATACGCACGGGCTTGGTCGGGAACGTCTCCGCATGCACAGCCGTGCCGGCGAGTGAAACGAGGGCTGCAGCGGCGATAGTGCGGACGAATGTTCGGCGTCGGATCATGAGAAAAGGTCCTCGTTGCTGGATATCACTGAGACTTCAGGCGCCGCGTCGCATCGCTATTCCGCAGGCGACGTCGCCGCGCCGCGCAATCCGGCGCGTGCGATGGCGGCGCCGACCACGCCTTCCGACTTCACCTCGTTCGTGAACTGGCGGACAAAAGCCATTGCCTGATCGCGCCCTTTGGGGATAGCGATGGCGTGCCGCTCGATTCCCCAGCGTCCCTCGAGCACTTTCGAGCCCGGCAATTTCTCCGCCATCTCGAACAGCGTGGCCTTGTTGGTTGCGTAGGCATGGATCGCGCCGGCCGACAGCATCTCGATCGCGACGTCGAACGTGGCGGCGCGGATGATTTCGGCGTGTTTGAAATCGCGCGAAAGGGTGGCGTCCGTGGAACTGCCCGCGGTCACGCCGATGCGCAGTCCCGGCGAGTCCATTTCTGCCGGCGTGGTCAGCGTGGACTCGCGAGAGACGAGATAGCCGAGTTCGATTTCGAGAAAGTGTGGGCCGAAATCCATATCCCGCGCCCGCACCGCGGTTGCGTTGGTGAAGGCGACATCGACCTCTCCATTTTTGACGGCGGCGAGGACGTCGGCGTTTTTGGCGAACACGACCGGCTCATAGGGAACGCCAAGCCGCCGCGCGAGCTCCTTGCCGAGATCGTGACCGACGCCGCGCGGCTCGCCCGCTCCGGCGTCCGGCAGGATCGAGGTCGGCGTGCCCGGATAGAGTCCGGCCCGCAAGACGCCTGACGGCGCCATCATCAGCCGCGTTTCCGGGTCGGCGTCGGTGGCAAGGCCAGCGCCGTGCCAGGCCAGTGCCCCGGCACCGATCAGAAACGCAACGATAATCCGGCGCATCCGGCCGCTCTCCCTTGTCGTCCCGGCCCAGATGTTTGTTGACTAGACCTGATACTTTGTACAAACGTACAAAAGTCGAGAGCGGAAAGCAAATGCCCATGACGCGAAATCCCAACATGCGGGAAGCCATCCTGAGCGCGGCCGAATTGCTGTTTTCGACCAAGGGCTTCAATGCCGTGTCGATCCGCGACATCGCGCTGGAGGCGGGCGCCAATCCGGGCAGCATCACCTATCACTTCAAGAGCAAGGACGGGCTGCTGCTGGAAATCTACAAGCGCCATTGCGGTCCGATGAACAAGCGCCGCATCGAGCTATTGGTGGCGGCACAGCGCGTACGCGACGTGCAGGACCGTCTGGAAGCAATCGTGCGGGCCTATGTGCAGCCGGCGTTTTCGTCCAGCACCGATCTTGCCGGCGGCGGGGCGCGGTTCACGCGGTTGCGCGCCGTGATGTCGGCCGAAGGCAACGCCGTGGTGGGGCGCATCATCGCGGAAATCTTCGACGACACCACGCATGCCTTCATCGATGCCATCGGAGAAAGCCTGCCGCATCTGCCGCGGACGACGATCGTGTGGCGGTCGCAGTTTCTGCTCGGCGCGCTCTATTACACCCTCGTCAATCCGGAACGGGTGACGCGGCTTTCCCGCGGCGAAGCGGACGGCGCCGATATGGCGGAAGCGATCGAGCAACTCGTCTCGGCGACAGTGGCCTCGTTGCAGGCGCTTGACATCGATCACATCGACAGCGCGTCACGCCGGACCAAGACCGTTCAGCCACGCGCGGTAGCGGCTGCCCGAAAGCGGAAAGAAAATCCGGCCGAATAGGTACGCGCGCAAAACCCAAGCACTGCAGAAGGCACGATGAACAAGCCCACGATTCCCGGACCCGATCCCGATACGCGAACGCCGAAATTCAAGCTGCCGGCGCTGGCGTGCGACGCGCATACCCACATCTTCGGCCCCGGTGACAAATATCCTTACGCACCGGGACGGCCCTATACGCCGCCCGACGCGCCGCTGGAGGATTTCCAGGCACTGCACAAGAAGCTCGGAATCGGCCGCGCCGTCATCGTCAATGCCAGCGTGCACGGCACTGACAACCGCGTCGCGCTCGACGCCATCGCGGTGAGCAACGGAACTTTTCGCGCGGTGGCCAATATCGATGATACCATCACCGAGCGTGGCCTTCGCGAGCTGCATGAGGGCGGCTTTCGCGGCTGCCGTTTCAACTTTGTGCGCCATCTCGGCGGAGTGCCCGACATGGGCGCTTTCCATCGCATCGTCGCGATGGTGGCGCCGCTTAACTGGCATATCGACCTGCATTTCGATGCGATCGACCTGCCTGAATATGCCGAGATGCTGGCAAAATTGCCGGTTCGCTACACCATCGACCACATGGGCCGCGTCAAGGCGTCTGACGGTCTCGCCCAGCTTCCGTTCCGGACACTGATCGAGCTGATGAACCGGGACGAGAAATGCTGGGTCAAGGTATGCGGCTGCGAGCGGGTGTCGTCGGGCGGACCGCCATTCCACGACGCGGTGCCGTTCGCGCGCCGCATCGTCGAGACCGCGCCCGACCGCGTGATCTGGGGAACCGACTGGCCGCACCCGAACGTCAAGGTGATGCCCAACGACGGCGATCTGGTCGATCTCATCCCGCTGTTTGCGCCGGAGCCGGACCTGCAGCAGAAGATTCTGGTCGATAATCCGGCGCGGCTGTTCGAGTTCTAAGGGAGCGCGGGCGATGGCGGATAAACGCGAGCGATTCACATTGAGCCGGCATGTCGTGTCGTTCGTCGGCATCGCCGCCTTGCTGGCGGCGCTGTTGCTTCCGCAAATCGCCCATGCGCAAAACTATCCGAACAAGCCGGTGCGGCTGATCCTCCCTTTCGGCGCCGGCGGGGTGGCCGACGTCACGGCGCGGTTGGTCACCGAGCGGTTCGGCGAGAAGCTGGGCCAGCGCTTCGTGATCGAGAATATGCCGGGTGCCGGCGGCATCAACGCGGCGCGCGCGGTGCTGACTGCCCCCGCGGACGGCTATACGCTGGCGCTGTTCAGCAACGGCACCGCGATTTCCGTATCGCTGTTCAAGAACCTGACGTTCAACCCGGTGACCGATTTCGTGCCGGTTTCGAGCATGGGTTATTTCGATTTCATCTTCACCACCCAGGCGGGATCGTCTTATCCGACGCTGGCGGAGTTCATCAAGGCAGCAAAGCAGAAGCCCGGCGCGCTCAATGTCGGCACCATCAATGTCGGCTCGACCCAGAACCTTGCGGCGCAATTGTTCAAATCAACCGCCGGTGTCGATGTCACCATCGTGCCGTTCCGCAGTTCGCCGGAGGTGCTGATCGCGCTCTTGCGTGGCGACATCCAGATGGCGATAGAGAACTTCAGTGCTGTGCAGTCGCACATTGCCGACAAGGCGGCGATTGCCGTCGCGTCTTCGGGGCCCGTGCGGACCACGTTTTTGTCGGACGTGCCGACGGTAAAGGAAGCGGGCGGCGGTGATTTCGAGGCAAGGTCATGGAACGCGATCTTTGCACCCAAGGGCACGCCGCCGGAGGTGATCAAGGTGCTCAACGCCGCGCTGCGCGAAGTGCTCGACACGCCGGATTTGAAGAAGCGCGCGCTTGAACTAGGCATCGAGGCCAAGGCCAGTTCGCCCGAGGAAATCCTCGCGCGCCTGAAGAGCGACATCGACAAATGGGCCCAGGTGATCGAGCGGGCAGGAATTGCCAAACAGTAGTCGCGCTGCCGGTGCGGCCGGCCACGCGTAACAAGCCAAGGAGGAAATCCCGATCATGAGCAACGCTGGCAAAACGGGCCTTGTGGTCACGGCGCATCCCGGCGATTTCGTCTGGCGCGCGGGCGGCGCGATCGCGCTGCATGTGAAGAAAGGTTATCGCGTCAAGATCGCCTGCCTATCCTTCGGAGAGCGCGGCGAGAGCCAGTTCGCCTGGAAGGAGGCGGGCGCGACGATGGAGAAGGTGAAGGCCGGAAGGCGCGACGAGGCGCAGCGCGCAGCGGAGATGCTGGGGGCGGAAATCGAATTCTTCGATGCCGGAGATTACCCGCTGCGGCTGACGGATAAGCATTTCGACCGCATGGTCGATATCTACCGCGAGCTCAACCCGTCCTTCGTACTGACCCACGCACTGGAGGATCCCTATAATTTCGATCACCCGAACGCCGCGCACTTTGCCCAGGAAACCCGCGTGGTCGCGCAGGCGATGGGCCATAAGCCCGGCGCCAAATACACCTACTCCGCGCCGCCGGTGTTCCTGTTCGAGCCGCACCAGCCGGAGATGTGCAATTTCAAGCCGCAGGTGATCCTCAACATCGATGAGGTCTGGGAGATCAAGCGGAAGACGTTCGAGATCCTCGCCGCGCAGAAACATCTGTGGGCCTATTACGAGCGCGTCGCGCTGCAGCGGGGCGTGCAGGGCGGCCGCAACACCGGCAAGCCGATGACCTATGGCGAGGCCTATCAGCGGCTGTTCCCGATGGCGATGGAGGAACTGGCATGAAGACCGTCGTCGTCCGCAACATCAAGCGCACCGATGCTGAACTCGTGAAACGGCTCGGTGCGCTCGGCGTCGCCACCGCGCATGAGGCCTATGGCCGCTTCGGGCTGATGAAGCCGTATCTGCGCCCGGTGTGGAGCGGGGCCGAAGCCGCCGGCACCGCCGTGACCGTGCTGGCGCAGCCCGGCGACAACTGGATGATCCATGTTGCGGTCGAGCAGTGCCAGCCCGGCGATATCCTGGTGGTCGGCTGCACGACAGACAATACCGACGGCATGTTCGGCGACCTGCTCGCGACCTCGCTGATGGCGCGCGGCGTCAAGGGGCTCGTCATCGATGCCGGCGTCCGCGACGCCAAATCGCTGCGCGAGATGGGCTTTCCGGTGTGGTCGAAGGCGATCTCGGCCAAGGGCACGGTGAAGGCGACGCTGGGCGCGGTCAATGTGCCCGTGGTCTGCGCCGGCATCAATGTCAAGCCAGGCGATGCCGTGGTCGCCGATGACGATGGCGTGGTCGTGATCGGGCGCAAGGACGCTGCCGACGTGGCCGCCAAAGGCGAAAAGCGCGTCGCCGACGAAGACGGCAAGCGCCAAAAGCTCGCCGCCGGCGTGCTCGGGCTCGACATGTATAATATGCGCGAGCCGCTGGCGAAGGCCGGCCTCGTCTATGTCGACGCGCTGGAGGAGGACTGAGGTGGCGATGCGCCTGCGCACCTTGCTCGGCGACCATCCAGGCACGACCGCGCTCAAGAACGGCTCGATCAGATCCGATCTGGTCGAATTCGACTTCGCGCAGTATTCGCCGACCAACAAGGGCTTCAAGCCGATGGTCCGCGAAGGCGCGTTCGACGTCTCGGAGATGGCGATCGTCACCTACCTGATGGCAAAATCGTTCGGCAAGCCGATGGTGCTGCTGCCGGAAGTCGTGCTGGCGCGGTTTCAGCATGGCCATGCGCTCTACAATACGAAGGCAGGAAAGCTCACGCCGCACGACCTTGCGGGCAGGCGCGTCGGCATTCGCTCCTTCACCACCACGACCGGGGCCTGGCTGCGCGGCATTCTCGCCAATGATTACGGTGTCGATCTCGATTCGATCGAGTGGGTGACGTTCGAGGACGCCCATGTCGCCGAATACAAGGACACGACCAAGCGGGCGCCGGCGGGAAAGCAGATCGTGCAGATGCTGATCGACGGCGAGCTCGACGCGGTGCTCGGCGAAAAATCCGATCATCCCGATTTGGAGCCGCTGTTTGCCGATGTCGAGGCCGAGGAGAGAGCCTGGTTCGACAAGCACGGTGTGGTGCCGATCAACCATATGGTCGTGGTGAGCCGGAGATTGTCGGAAGAACATCCGGACGCGGTGCGGGAGGTCCATCGCCTGCTCACCGAATCCGCCGCCGCTGCACCAGCCGGGCCGCGTTTCAGCCGAGACGAAATGCAGCGGTCGCTGCAGCTGATTATCGATTACTCCGCGCAGCAAAAGCTCATTCCGCGCGCATTTGCCGTCGACGAACTGTTCGACGACGTAACGCGCGCATTGCGCTAGAGGGAGAAGTGCAATGACCCCCGAGCCGATCTTCGATCTCGCCCATCTCGGCCATATGGAATTGCTGACACCGAAGCCGGACGAGAGCCTGAAATTCTTCGTCGACGTCATGGGCATGACGGTTAGCGGTCAGAAGGGCGAGTCGGTCTATCTGCGCGGCTGGGACGATTACGAGCGCTATTCGCTCAAGCTGACGGCATCAAAGACGTCAGGCATGGAGCACATGGCGTTGCGCGCGCGCAGCCCGCAGGCGCTGGAGCGCAGGGTCGCCGCGCTGAAGGGATCCGGTTTCGACATCGGCTGGACCGATGGCGATATGGGGCAGGGGCCGGCGTTCCGCTGCCGCGACCCCGATGGCCATATCGTCGAGCTCTATTACGAGACCGAATGGTATCAGGCGCCACCGGAACTGAAGCCTGCACTGAAGAACCAGGCGCAGCGGTTTCCCGCGCGCGGCGTCAACGTCCGCCGGCTCGATCACCTCAATTGCCTTGCGGTGGACATCAAGGCCAACCGGCTGTTCTTCGAGAGCTATCTCGGCTTGCGCACCACCGAGCAGATCGTGCTCAACGACGGCACGGAAGCCGCGATGTGGATGACGATGTCGAACAAGAGCTACGACTTCGCCTATACCCGCGATCATTACGGCAGGTCCGGTCGCTTCCACCACGTCACCTACGCTCTCGACAGCCGCGAGGAAATCCTGCGTGCCGCCGATATCTTTCTCGACAACGGCATCCATATCGAGACCGGCCCGCACAAGCACGCGATCCAGCAGACCTTCTTCCTCTATGTCTACGAGCCCGGCGGCAACCGCGTCGAGGTCGCCAACGCCGGTGCCCGCCTGATCCTCGCACCCGACTGGAAACCGATCGTCTGGACCGAGGAGGAACGAAAGAAGGGCCAGGCCTGGGGCCTGAAGACGATCGAGTCGTTCCACACCCACGGCACGCCGCCGGTGTGAACGACCGGTGAACTCCACCTTGCGCCTGCAATGTCACGCACCATCTTGATGCGACGGTATGAACGGCATTTTGAGGTAGTCGATGGTGCGGCACGTGGATTTCACCAGCGAGGCCTTCTTTCGTAATCCCGAGGCGGGCGTTGCCCAACTGCGCGCGCTTGGCCCCGTCGTTGCAACGCGGTTTCCGATCATCGGCCGCGTCTGGGTCACCACGACCTACGAGGCGGCTGCACACGTACTGAAGGACAGCGCGACGTTCACGTTGCGCAAGGAAGGTGGTGCGCTGGTCGGATTGCCCTGGTGGATGCCGCGCGTCATCGGCACCGTCGCCAACAACATGCTGACGATGGACGAGCCGGATCACACGCGGCTGCGCGACATCGTCGACGAAGCATTCCGCCGCCGTGCCGTGCTCGACATGGAACCTCATATCCGCGCCATCGCCGATCGTCTCGCCGACGAATTGTTTGCGGCGGGCAGTCCAGCCGATCTGGTGCAGCGTTATGCGCGGATGCTGCCGCTGGCGGTGATCTGCGAGTTGCTCGGCCTGCCGCCGGCGGACCGGCCGAAATTCATCGCCTGGGCCAACTCGCTCGCGCATCTCACCAACGCGTTCAGCTTTCTGCGGCTGATCGGCGGACTGTTCAAAATGCGTCGCTATCTGCAGGAACGGCTGCAGGCGGCGCGCGAGGAGGGCGGCGAAGGATTGATCGCCGAACTGGTGCGCGTCGAGAAGGAGGGCGGACGCATCACGCCGGACGAGATGGTCGCGATGGTGTTCCTGCTGCTCAACGCCGGCTCCGAGACCACGACGCATCTGATCAGCGGATCGGTTTTCGAACTGCTGAAGGATCCGGCCAGGCGCGAATGGCTCGCGGCGGACTGGAGTCGTGCCGGCCTTGCGGTGGAAGAATTCCTGCGTTTCGTCTCGCCGGTGCAATTCTCAAAGCCGCGCTACGTGCGCCGGGACGTCGATCTCGAAGGCGTGAAATTGAATAAGGGCGATCGCGTCATGGCGATGCTCGTCGCCGCCAATCTGGACCCGCAGGCGAACGAATGTCCAGAACGGCTCGATCTCGAGCGGCGGCCGAACCGGCATTTGTCGTTCGGCACCGGCATCCATTTCTGTCTCGGCCATCAGCTCGCGCGCATCGAGGGGATTTGCGCGCTGCAGGCGCTGTTCACGCGCTGGCCCGGATTGAAGCTGGTCGTCGAGCCGTCACAAGTTCATTGGCGGAGACGGCCCGGCATCCGCATGATCGCGGCGCTGCCGGTTGCGGCGGCGGATTGAGAAGCGCGGCTGGAAGGCTGAAGCCTGCCTAACGTCCTCCCACGACCAGTCTTGCGATTTTGCGCGATAAGCTGCGATCCCGTTCGGTTTCGCAACGCTCGATGGGTGCCGGTACGAAACGCGCCATGCTATCGCTCGAGCAGACCGTCGAGCGCGGCCTTGTCGTGCAGCGAGAAGCGCGGGCCGGCGTATAGGAACGGGCATTGGTGGATCACGATCTGTCCGCCGGCAACAGTGACATGCGAATAATCGGGCGGCTCGTGCGAGCCAGGGATGTGGCCTTCGGTTTCCAGATCGAACGCGACCTGATGCGCCAGCGCGCGCTGGATGTGGAAGGGTATGCCGTTCCAGATACCCGCGATCGGCCGGTGCAGATGGCCCATGAACAGATAGTCCGGCCGGCGCGTCCGCGCGATCACCTCCCATTCCGCCTCGGGATTGGCGAGGCGAATGGTGTCCATATAGCATAAGCCGGTGTCAAAGGGCGGATGGTGCTGGAACAGCAGCAGCGGCCGGTCGGTCGGCGCAGAGCGCAGCGCCTGCTCCAGGAAGTCGAGGCGATCGGCGCAGAGTAGGCCTTCATGATTGGGCGCGGCCTCGTTCAGCGTATCCAGCGTGACGACCGTCGCTTCATCGAACACCTGCATGGCTTGAACGAACCCACCGGCGCCACGCTTTACGCCGGGAAAGTAGCGCGCAAAGGCGTCGCGCCGGTCGTGATTTCCCATCAACAGCATGGTTGGCGCGTTGAGGCCGGAGAGCACATCGGCGAGATTTTCGTAAGCTGCATCCTCGCCCCAATGGGCGAGGTCGCCGGTAATGATGACGAAGGCGGTGTCGCGGTGCTGACGGTTGATGCAATCGACCGCAGCCGCAAGCCGTTCGGCGGGATCGAGGCCATAGATCTTGCGGCCGCGCGCGACAAAGTGAGTATCGGTGAGGATGACGAATTTCATCGTACCAGCTCAGCGCGCCGTTCCGGTGGTCTTCGGCAGCAGCTTCTGGACGTCGGCCGCCATGTCGGCCAGCACCGCATCCGGCTCCTTTGCCCGCGCGCCCGTGACCACCGAGTTGAGGTGATCCTTGATCACATCGGTGATCTTCAGCCCGTTGTCGCCGGGGAAGGCATACCATTTGGTGAGCAGCGCGAGCTGGCTCACGGCGGTGTAGTTGTTCGGATTCTTGACGTAGAAGTCCTTGAGATAGACCTCGTTGGCGACCTTGTTCGGCGGCATGTAGCCGGTGGTCTCGGCCATGATCGCCGCGCCCTTCGGTCCGGTCCAGAATTTTACGACTTCCCAGGCGGCATCGCGCCTGGCCTTGTCCTTCGACAGGATCAGCACGACATTACCGCCTGCCGGCAGGCGGCCGTTCGGTGATACCACGTCCGGGAAGGTGTGGGTCTTCAGCGCGAACTTGCCGGCGACCATCTGGGTGACCTTGTTGAGGTCGGACGTCGAGGTGATGTGGAAACCTGTCTTTCCGGCGGCGAAGGCGGCGCGCATCGCCGGCTGATCGAGATTGGGCATGCCACCCTCGGTGACGAGGCGGGCGAGCATGCGGATCGCGAACTGTCCTTCCGGTCCGTTGAACGCGACGCGGGTCTCATCCGCATTGAGCATGGTGCCGCCGCGCGAGAACACCGGCGCCTGCCACAGCCAGTTGCCGGTGATATCCCATGCATAGGTGACGCCGTTGATGTCGTTGCCGAGCGCCTTGATCTTCTTCGCCAGCGCCATCAGCTCAACCCAGGTTTTCGGCAGATTGGCGGCATCGCCGCCGGCCTGCTTCACCAGGTCGAGATTGACATAAACGATGGGGAGCGAAATCGCGAAGGGCAGGGCATAGACCTTGCCGCTGGCGGTGCCGATGTCGAACATCGCCTGGTGAAAACCCTGCTTGTCGAAATCCTTTTCGGCCGCGATGTAGTCGTCGAGCTGGGCCGGGATGTTCTTGTCGACGAGAACGCGGATCCGGTTGAGGCCCTGGAAGCTGACGTCCGGCATCTGGTTGGTGACGGCCTCGCGCAGCACCTTCTGCGTTCCATCCTCGTAGGACTCGTACGGCGCGCGCATCGTCACCTTGATGTTCGGCTGAACCTTTGCAAATTCCTCCGAGATCTTCCTGTGAGTCTCGGTGAACAGCTCCGGATAGGGATACTGCATGACTATTTCGGTCTGCGCTTGCGCTAGCGACGCACTGGCCACAAGCGACAGCGCAGCTGCCGCGATCCAAGATTTCAGCATTGAAGACTCCCCCTTTGTTTGAGATGACGCGTTACTTGATTCCGGTGAGTGCGATGCCCTCGACAAAGCGGCGCTGGGCGAACAGGAAAGCGACCAGCAGCGGCGCGATGATCACCATCGCGGCCGCCATCAGCGCCCCGTAATTGGTGCCGGCCTCGGCATTGCGGAAGTGCGCGACCGCCAGCGGTGGGGTGCGCAGATGCTCGCTGTTGAGCACGATCAGCGGCCAGAAATAGTCGTTCCAGTGCGCCACCACGGAGAAGATGCCAAAGGCGGTCACCGCCGGGATCGCGGCCGGCAGCATCACCCGCCAGACGATGCCGAACTCGGAAATGCCGTCCATCCGCGCCGCATCGACGAGATCGTCGGGCACGTTGCGGAAAAACTGGCGCATCAGAAAGATGCCGAACACGGAAATGGTGAAGGGCAACACCAGCGCGGCATAGCTGTCGAGTACCCCGAGCTTGTGCAGGAGCAGGAACACCGGAATGGCGGTTGCCTGTGGCGGGATCAGGATGCCGAACAGTACCAGCGCAAACAGCGCATTGCGGCCGACGAAGCGCAGTTTTGCCAGGGCGTAGGCCGCGGGCAAGGCGACCAGCAACTGCAGGACGAAGATCGAGACGGTGACGATCACGCCGTTGAGCAGGAAGCGCCAGAGATTGGCTTTTGCAAACGCCGTCTGCAAATTTTCCCACAGTGCGAAATGCCGCGGGATGAGATGCAGCTCGCTGGAGAACACTTCCGACGGCGGCTTCGATGCCGTGGAGATCATCCAGACAAACGGCAGCAGCATCGCGACGGCGCCCGCGATCAGCAGGATGTGGCGAGTGACCGACCAGAGCGAGAGTTTCGCAGGCGTCGTCATGCGTATTGCACGCCGCGGTCGGCGAGCCTCGACTTGATGAGTGTGAGCAGCAGGATGAAGGTCAGGAACACCACGGCGAGCGCCGCGCCGTAGCCGGAGCGGAAGAACTCGAATCCTTCCGTGTACATGCTGTGGATCAGCACCTCGGTGGATTTCGACGGCCCGCCCTTGGTCAGCACATGCACGGTGTCGAATACCTGGAAGGAGCGGATGCCTGATATCACGACCACGAAGGTGGTCACGGGCCGCAGCAGCGGCCAGGTGACCAGCCGGAAGCGCGCCCAGGCGCTGGAAGCGCCGTCGATCTCGGCGGCCTCATAGAGCGGCTTTGGGATCGAGACGAGACCGGCCAGGAACAGCACCATGTTGAAGCCTGCCGCCTGCCAGACGCCGATCGCGCACAACACGTAGAGCGCGGTGCTGCGGTCCTGCAGCCAACTCGGGCCGGCAACGCCGATCTCGCGCAACACGCCGTTCACCAGGCCGAACTGCGGATGCAGCATGAACTCCCACACCACGGCCATCGCGATCAGCGTGGCCATGACCGGCAGGAAGTAGATGGTGCGATAGAGGCTGCGCAGGCTGGTGCCGCTCTGGATCAGCAGCGCGATCGCGAGGCCCGCGGTCACCGCACCGGGCACCACGATGCCGACATAAACCAGCGTGTTGCGCAGCGAGATCCAGAATACCCTGTCGGCGAACATCTCGTGGTAGTTGGCAAGCCCGATGCAGGACAGGCTCGGTGCGCCGAGCTGATAGTCGGTGAAAGACAGTGCGATCACGCCGGCCAGCGGGCCGAGCAGCATCATCAGCATCAGCGTCAGCGCCGGCGCCACCAGCCCATAGGGCGTCAATGGCAAGCGGCCGCGGCGCGGCGCCGCCGCCGGGACGGAAAGGCGGATGGCTACGCCGTCGATGGTGGCCGCGTTGTCAGACAACGGCGCGCTCCCTGATCCGCTCGGGCTGCTCTGCCGTCACGTCGATGCGTTTGCCCGCGCTGTTGAAGGCGCGCACAGCATCGGCAGCGAAGTTGAAGGAGAGGTGGCTTCCGATATCGGGCAGCCGCCTGACGTCGTTGACACGTGCGACCAGCCGCGCCTCGGTGCCATGCAGGCCGATATGCACGAACGCTTCCGCGCCCATGTTCTCGACATGGACGACGGCGCCCGAGAACGGACCATTGCCGAGCTCGATCCGCTCCGAGCGGACGCCGATGCGGCAGTTCTCCGGCGGCTGAGAGCTGGCTAGCCGAAGGACGTGGCCAAAAACCTCGATCCGGCCGTCGTCGCGGATCCGGCCCGGCATCATGTTGATCTTCGGGCTGCCGACGAATTCAGCGACCCTGACGTCGCGAGGGTTGTCGTAGATCTCGGCGGGCCTGCCGACTTGCACCAGCTCGCCGCCGATCATCACGGCAAGGCGGCTCGACATCGTCATCGCCTCGGCCTGGTCGTGCGTCACGTAAATGAAGGTGCTTTTCAGGCTGCGATGCAGCTCCGCCAGCTCGGCGCGCATGTGGACGCGCAATTTGGCGTCGAGGTTGGAAAGCGGCTCGTCGAACAGGAACGCCTCGGGTTGGCGCACCATGGCACGCCCGACAGCCACGCGCTGGCGTTGACCGCCGGACAATTGTGCGGGCTTGCGCTGCAAGAGGTGGGAGATTTCGAGTTGGGCCGCGACCTTTGCGATATCGGCGCGAATGCTCCGCTCTTCGCGGCGGCGGCTGGGCAGCAACGAACCGAGCAGCGGCAGGCGCTCGACGGTCGATAGGCGGCGCATGCGCAGCGGCACCGCCATGTTGTCGAAGGCGCTCAAATGCGGATAGAGCGCATAGGACTGGAACACCATCGCGAGATTGCGCGCGCTCGGACGGATGCCGTCGACGATGCTGCCGTCGATGGTCACCTGGCCCGCGCTCTGCGGCTCAAGGCCGGCGATGATGCGCAGCAGGGTGGACTTGCCGCAGCCTGAGGGACCGACCAGCGAGAGGAATTCGCCGTTTTCGATGGTGAGATCGATACCCCCCAGCACTTCGGTGGCATCGAAGGACTTCCGGATACCGTTGAGTTCAATCCGCGCCATTTCGCGTATCTGTCCCCGTGCGTCCCATTGCGTTGCGCACAGGGTTAGGCGGACGGTCTGACAGTCACATAACGTTCAAAGGCCAATCTTATGCTGGACCCAAGAAGTCCTTTTGGCCGTGTTTGAAACGTCGGGACGTCGGCCGCAACCTGGGAATGTGCGCTGTGGCGTTGACTTGGTCCCGCGTGCGCGCGGTCAATGCGGTATTCGAGACCGGCACATTTGCTGCTGCAGCACGCCGGCTAGGGGTTTCGCAGCCGGCGGTGGCCCAGCTCGTGCGCGAGCTGGAGGCCGAATACGGTGTGGCGCTGTTCGACCGACACGGACACACGCTGATCGCGACGACGCTTTGTCGCAGGCTCTATGCTGCGACCAACAAGGTACAATCGATCGAAGCCGAAGCGCTCGCGATCCTGCAGCAGCGTGACGAATTGTCGGGCGGCGAGTTGCGCATCGGGCTCGGCAACGCCATGCCCGGCATGTTGCTGATCGCGACCTTTCGAAAGCTGTTCCCGAAGGTCCAGATCAGCATCGAGATCGGCAGTTGGTCGACCATTGTCGCCGCGGTGGTGGACCAGCGGGTCGATGTTGCCGTGCTGCCCGAAGTCCCCGACGACAGCCGTTTTCGCCGCGAAGCCTGCATCCAGCAGCGCGTGGTGGCGATGTGCCATCCGGGCTACGCGCTGGCCAGCCAGGCCCCGGTTGCGATCATGAACCTGATGGAACATCCGCTGGTGTTTCGCTCCCGCGACTCCTCGGCACAGCGCACGGTGGATAAAGCTTTCCGGCTGGCGGGGCTGCGCCCGACGCCTGCGATCGTCGTCAATACGCGGGAAGGCATGCTGGAGGCGGTAGCGAACAAGCTCGGCATAGGCTTCGGCTGGGAGCATGGCTCGAGCCGCGTTGACCGTATCGCGAAGGTCTTGATTGCCGAGATGGAAGCGGAGTCGCCGGAATACATCTTTTCCCTCGCGGGTAAACGAGGGCGGCTGGTGGAGCTGTTCTTCCACGCGCACCGCATGTCGGCCTATGGGGACGCCATAGGCTTTCCCGCGCCGGCTGTGGACGGGTTACGTCTCAGCCCTTCATGAGTGTAAGGCCTACGCCGCAGCTTCGTAGAATTGCACTGGGATCGGAGAAGGACATAGCGAGCACTCCGGCAACTCACGCCGCGGAACGGAAATGTCCGCGCGATTCCGGTACCTGCGGGCTCCTATTCCGCGCCAGTTGTCTTCAGAAGCTGCGCGACTTCCATCAATTTTCGACGTAGGCGCTCATCGGCAATGCCGAAGTAGAGTTCGAGAAGCTGACGCGACTCTCGCTTCGTAACGAGTTCACTCCAATCCTGCGCTTCGGCGGTTTGCTTCGATTCGGCGGACGGTCGTTTCTTGCTTTCCAACTCGTCGAAGAACCATGTGATCGGGACGGCAAGTTGCGCGGCAATGCCGTAGAGTCTTGACGCGCTGATACGGGTTTCCCCGGCTTCATACTTTTGGATGAGCTGCGACGTCAGACCAAGACGCCTAGCCAGTTCGTCCTGACTCAAGCCGAGGAGGTTGCGCCGAAGACGTAGCCGCTTCCCCACGTGCTCGTCGACATGGGTCGGCTTTTTCGACGAGACCCCCATTTTGGCGCCGCGTCTGTTCGGCATGCGGGATTTCGATTTCTTCTCGGAAGATTCAGAAGGCATCAAGCACCGCGGTTGAATTCTCGCTCGGTACAATCAACTGGAATGGTGGAAATGGCATATCAACTCCTGGGCGGTATTATCAACTAGAATTATGTCATGCGGGTTACAAATGCACGGATTATTAGGCCTCAACCACACGATGTGAGAATGGCGGGACGAAATCCATGCAAGAGCCTCTTCCGAAATCGGGACGCCTACCCACTCAACTCAAGATCAAACACGGGCCGGTGGGCCTGCTCGGGAGGTTCTTCCTCTGGGCCGACACCGCTGCAAGGGATCTGGGAGTGACGCTGTCCTTTGCCAGCCTGCAGGATCTCATCGAAGCCAATAAAGCCAACTCCGATAGCTGGCGCCCGCTTGTGCCGGTGTTTGACGAGGCTTTGGGCGGCGTTACGCCGGAGACAGCCTTTGTCCTGATCGGGCGGAACAAGCATGGGGAGGTCGTCACAACCCAAGCGGCGCGCATCTATGATTGGCCGGGAACGTCTCTCAAGGACGAGGCCGCTTCGCTGCGAATGTTCTTTGCCGATCCCGATGCCGCATTCGCGCGTGGAGATCGCTGTAAGATCACCACGCCGATTGCCGAGAAAATCAGCGGGCGCGTCGTCTTTTCCGGTGCCGTCTGGTATCGGCGTGATTTCAGAGGCAAGGACCTTGCAACCATCCAGTCGCGCATTGCGCGGGCATATGCCTTCACACGCTGGAATAGCGATTTCACGATCGGCATGATGGCCGATGCCGTCATCGCCGGCGGCCTGGCAGAGCGTGCCGGATACACGAAGATCGAGCATAGCTGCATTGAACTTGTGGCGTCGCCGCTTGGCGCGATGCGTTGCGGGCTGGGCTGGATGCAGTCTGACGAACTCCTTGCCGATCTCGCCGCAATCATGGACCGGGTGAATGCTCCTGCCATTGGGCCCCGCATTGCCGAGGACGCAAATCACTGATGTCGCAAGGCGTGGCGGTATTAAATAATCAAACCTTTCGTCCCGAGGATTCAGAAGGGCTTGTCAAAGCGCTGTTCGGTTGCATCGACGGCAGGGACTGGGCAGGGCTTTCCGAATTTCTCCACGACGAGGCGATCTACGAACGACCGGGTTATGAACCGTTCGTCGGAAAGCCGGCTATCCTGGACTTTTACCTGACGAAACGGATTATTTCGCTCGGCCAGCATCGCGTCGAGAGGGTGCTGAGCGACGGCGCAAACATTGCGTGCTGGGGCAGCTTTTCCGGCGTTGCCAAGAATGGGCGCAATCTCAGCATGCGATTTGCGGATGTCTACCGCATCAGGGAAGGGCGGATTGATCTACGCCGGACATTCTTCGACAGCCCGGCGATCTAGGGCGGATTGTTGCTTCCAGAAGTCAACGGCCGATGCGCCGAGAAGGCATGTTCCCCCGTTTCCCTTGCACGTGAACGGCAAGATGAGACGCTGATAATGGCAGTGAATGCTGTCGTTCCTGTCTGGCCGTCTGATCGTGGCGTTCACCTCGTCCAGGCGCGGCACCAGCGTCTCCTGGACACGGCGGTAAATGCCTTGCACCCACTGGCCGTAATTGTAATCCGGTTGTTCTTCCATAGGCAGGCCTCGCGCATTCTTCCGCCAGGTCTCGCCAAAGATCTCAAAGCCAGGTCCGACCTCGGTAATGGTCAGGCGGCCATCCACGGGCTCGACGAGTATGAAGCGCCCACGAAGCGAATCGGGCAACACGTCGGCCAACTTCGCTGAATCGTAAACCTGCTTGGAATCAATCCAATGCGCGAAAAGTGATGCAAGTGCTTTGTCCGCGCTGGCAAGCATTTCGAGCGGCAGCTCTCTGCCCGCGAACGCGCGAGAAGTTTTCGGATGGCTCGCAGCAGTTTGCTCGGCAAAGTAGGCGATCGTCTGCGCGAAACTCGGGACCAGCTTCTCGACGAACTGACCCGGGTGGGAAATGATGGTGCGCTCGACCCCCATATCAGCGAGGCAGTATAGAGCTGCGGCGATGCTCGTCTGGGACACCGTTTCGGGCTGAAATCGGATGCGCGCCGCATTGGGAGCGATTTTCGTGACCGCCACATATCCCAGATTTTCGACGAGGTAGGTCAGAAAATCGAAATCAGGAAGTGAGCAGTGCAGGGAACTTCGCAAGGCCGAGGATCGTGCGTCCCATGTGCGGCCGTGGTCATCCAGAACGATAGTTTGCATGCGACCCTCACCCGTCAACCCGGAGCAAAGTCGTCCATTGAGCGCTTATTATTTGGCGAAGTTGCGTCATCTTAACCGCACTCGCTACGCTAGACATCAAAATTCGATGGATGATTGGCTTCACGCTTTGGTGACGGCGTTCTTCTGCGTCCGCTTGCCGCAGTCGTTGTCCCAAATCTGGATGCGCGTAGTCAGGGAGCGAATCCCTTCCCGGTTGCAGTGATTTGAGTGCGCGCACAAAACGGCGGCGTCTGCTCCGGCAACAGTTACGCATATCAACTACAATTAGATTTTTTTCACGACAACTAGAATTAGATATTGACGACGAGATGAAATGAGTGACAACTATTGGTGGTCAATGGGACGCTCAAGGAGTTCGGCATGCAACCGCAAAAACAGTCCATCGTCGCGAACGGCCATCATCACCACGCCACGTCGCAAGCGGCGCACAAGCTTCGCAACCAGATCAGCTGCAATCACGAGCTCTCATTCCTGATGGAGGCCCACGACGGTCTGTCGGGCGCCATCGCCGAGCGCGCAGGCTTCAAGGGACTCTGGGCATCCGGCCTTTCAATTTCGTGCTCGCTCGGCTACCGCGACGCCAACGAAGCTTCCTGGACCCAGCTCGTTGATGTCGTCGAGCGCATGGTGGACTCGACCGACCTTCCGGTGCTTGTCGACGGCGATAGCGGCTTTGGCAATTTCAACAATGCGCGCCTTCTGGCACGCAAGCTACAGCAGCGCGGCGCCGCCGGGGTTGCGCTGGAGGACAAGGGCTTTCCCAAGATGAATTCGTTCGTCGGCGATCGGCATCCGCTTGCCGATACCGGCGAATTCTCGGGCCGGCTGCGCGCCGTGAAAGATACGGTAGGCGACGACCTGGTCCTCGTCGCCCGGATCGAGGCGCTGATTGCTGGCCACGGGATGGACGAGGCGCTTACGCGCGCCCATGCCTATGCAGAGGCCGGAGCTGACGCCATCCTCATTCATTCGCGCAAGAGCGTGGCGGACGAGGTCCTCGCCTTCACCGGCGCCTGGCAGAACCGGCTTCCCGTCGTGATCGTCCCCACCAAATACTATCGGACGCCCGTCTCCGCCTATCGCGAAGCCGGCATCTCCACGGTGATCTGGGCCAACCACTCGATGCGGGCGGCGATCGCCGGGATGAGAGACATTTGCGGCCGCATTATCGCCGAGGAAAGCATCGCCGGCATCGAAGGCGAGGTCGCCACGCTCGACGAGGTCTTTGGTCTGTTGCGCTACGGCGAACTCGCTACTGCCGAGGAGCGCTACTTGCCGACGTACAACGGAAATGGTCACGCGAAAGCGTGATTCTCCGGTCCCTCTATCCCACAGCGTAGAGCCCTTCGAACGCGGAGATTCGTACCATGCTTCAATCAACACTGGCGGCCTCAATACCAAGCCAGCTTCCTGCACCTGACATCGCCCAGGTGATCCAATGGCGCGATAGTTCCTATGCGGCCGACCTTTATATCGCGGCGGTCTCGTGGCTCGATCTCTTCACCTATCTCGACGAGACACCGGCGACCGAAGCGGAGATGCGCGGCCATTTTAAGATCAAGGAACGGCCGACGCGAACCATGATCAGGCTGTTTGAGTCCTGGGGACTGCTCGACAACGTCGACGGCAAGCTTCTCGCTTCAGCATCTGCGCGGCGCTACTTGAGCCGCAACTCGAGCGAGAACATTTCCTCCTACATCGCCGTCATGAAGTACAAATCGTCTGTCCGGGAGATTTACGACGTATTACGCCTGGACACACCTGATACGTGGTATGTCGAGCGTGGTGACGCGACCAACTTCGACGAGCTGATGCAAACCGACGATTTCGCCGATCTGAATACGCGCGGAATGGAGGAGCGCGGGCGGATTTTTGCTCCCGACCTCGTGCGCCTGCTCGATTGTACGCACGACACGGCTGTCCTGGATGTGGCAGGTGGATCCGGAGTCTATTCCGCGCACCTGCTCAACCGGTATCCCAATCTGTCGGCGATGATATTTGAACGTCCTCCGGTCGACCAGCTCGCCACGCAATGTCTTGCCGAGCGTAAGCTGACGGCACCGAGAGCGCGCGTGATCGCCGGAGACATGTTTGTCGATCCGTTTCCGCAGACCACTTCGCTCCATCTCTATTCGCATGTCCTCCACAATTGGGGACCGGAGAAAGTGCGGCTGTTGCTGGACAAGTCGTACCGAAGCTTGCTGCCTGGCGGCCGGGTAGCCGTCTTCAGTTGTCACCCGGACGACCGGGGCGGGCGTCCCGCGCCGGTGGAGGAGGCCGAATATTCGGTCCTGCTGACCACCAGCTACGAGGGCTGCTGTTACAGTTTCGAGGACATGCGTTCCCTCATGGAAGGTGCAGGCTTTCAGCACGTCGACTATCGCAAGTCGATTTGCAACCGAAGTCTGATCACGGCGCGAAAGATCGCCGGCAGCTCCAACTGAACAAGAGCTCTATCCGGACAAAATCCGAAGGGCTTCGCCTGATCCTGCTGCCGTCGATGCTGACGGCAGCCACCGCTGCGCGCTGTCCGGCGCGAGGAAAAATATCGCCTGTGGGAAGGGAATCCAAAATGACCATGTCGACAACGACGCTCCTGGGTCTGCTGAAGCAGCAGAAGTATGAGTTTTTTTCCGGGGTACCTTGCTCGAATTTCGCTGATCTGTTCCAGCAGGTCGCCTTGGACAAGGATATCACGTCAGTCCCAGCGTCGAACGAAGGCAGCGCGCTGTCGTTCGCCGTCGGCGCGACGCTGGCGGGGCAACGAAGCGTCGTCGCCCTGCAGAATTCCGGACTGGGAAACATCATCAATCCGCTGACGTCGCTGGTCCAGATCAACTGCATTCCAACGCTGCTTCTGGTCTCCGTGCGGGGACTCACCGACGAGCCCGAGGACGAGCCGCAGCACCGCATCATGGGCGCCAATACCCATGCATTGCTCGATCAATTGGCAATCCCGTGGAGCGAGTTCGACGGGACGCCGCAGGGGTTCATGGCGACGCTCCGGAAGGCCGAAGAGGCATTCGAGCGATCGGTCTCGTTTGCGATTCTGGTTCGCAAAGGTCAGCTGTCGGCGGGCCTCGGCGTCGTCGCCAACGGCGAGCAACAAGTGGAGCGCTATCCACTCAGCGTCGGATGCGCCCTGGAGATCATCAGCGAAGCCCTGCGGCCCACCGATCTCGTCGTCTCGACGACCGGGTTCATCTCCCGGGAGCTGTTTCGCGTGAGCGACCGTCCAGAGAATTTCTACATGCAGGGATCGTTGGGCCATTGCAGCGCGGTGGCTGCCGGCGTCGCGCTCGCGCATCCATCACGCCGCGTGGTCGCGCTGGATGGCGATGGTGCCGTGCTGATGCATATGGGAGTGTTATCCACGATCGGGTACGCATCTCCCCGAAATTTCCTGCACGTCGTGCTCGATAACGAAGGCTACGTCTCGACAGGGAAGCAGGACTCCACCTCGGTCACTTCCTCGCTGGAAGCCGTCGCCGCGGCTTGCGGGTACCGCGCGGTCTGCCGGTGCGTAACCGGCGCCGAATTGGGCGAGGCGGTTGCGCGAAGCCTGTCGACCGAAGGGCCGCACTTCCTGCTTTGCAAGGTCAATCAATCGCATTCGCGCTCGCTACCCCGGGTGACGTCTCGTCATAGCCCGGAGGAAAACAAAGAAGCGTTCCAGATCGCGCTGAACCAGGCGGAGGCCTTCGATCTGCAAGCCGTACCAGCGGGAGTGGCCGGGTGAAACATCAGGCGGTCGATAGGCTGACCAGCTTCCGCTGCCTCTCATTCGCGGTCATCCTTTGCGGCACGAACTGGGTTGCGATCAGGAATGTCTTGCAGTCTTCGCCGCCGCTGTTTTTCACCGGCGTCTGTTTGCTCGGCGGGGCGATCGCGGTCGGCGTTGTCCGCCTGTGTGTTGAATACCCACTCCAGAGCGGTTGTGAAGGGAACGGCAGGCTTGTCGCGCTGGCTCTCCTTCGAATGGCCGGAGGCCTCGGGCTGGCTTTTGTCGGCTTGCAGTATTTCGATGTCGGCACCAGCGCCCTGATCTTCTATACGATGCCCTTGTCGCTCGTCGCCATTGAATGGACGATCGATCGCCAAATGCAATCGCTCCTCGATCTCGTCGCATTGACCTGCGGCATGCTTGGTCTCGGGATGCTGGCGTCGGGTACGGTGCCGGTGGAGACACCTTATGACATCCTGGGCCTCGCGTTGCTTTCAATGGCGGCTTTCAGCTGGGCGCTGGGAACATGGATTCATAAACGCGCTCCCAGCGACATCAATGTGTGGAACCGTACCGTCTTTCAACTGGCGACCGCAGGGGGCATTGTCATCGTTGCGTCGTTGCTGCTGGAACGTCGGCTTGACTGGACTCTGTTGCCGATACTTGCCTGGCCTATCGCATTGAACTTGATCGTGGTGACCGGATTGGCATTCGTCGCTTGGTACCGCGCGCTCAGCCGTATTTCCTCGCATATCGCATCTCAGAGCCTCGTTCTCATCCCTGTCGTCGCGCTGGTTGCGGCTGCCGTCTTGCAACGGGATACTCCGATCACGTGCGTCGTGGTTGCCTGGGTTCTTATGATCGTTGGCGTCGCCTTCGCAGTTTGGCAGCGGTCAAGGGCGCCACTCGCTGTGAGTACGATGTCACGCGCCTGGAAACCTGCGATCGTCAGCGAACACCACATGGAGCCACGCGATGTTAGATCCGACACGTGTCTGTCACCCGATGAAGATCGCAGGAGAGGATGTTCTTTCGGATTCGTTCATCGACGTGCGGAACCCGTTTACCGATCAGGTAATAGCTGCGGTGCCGCAGGCGCGTCCCGAGCACGCTCGGCGGGCCTTCGCGATCGCCCGGGCATTCCGTGCCAAGCTCACAAGGCGTGAGCGGGCGCGGATCCTCCTGGCCACGGCAGAGGCGATCGAAGCAAACCGGGACCGGCTAGCGCATCTCATTACATCGGAAAGCGGCCTGTGTTTGAAAGACTCGCTGCATGAAGCCGCGCGGGCCAGGGATGTCTGGTCCTTTGCAGCGCAAGCCGTGCTCCGGGACGATGGAGAGATTTACGCGGGCGACATCGGAGGAGGGGCGCAGGCTAGACGCATATTCGCGACAAGGACACCGCTCCTTGGCGTCATCTCAGGAATTACTCCCTTCAACCATCCCCTGAATCTCGTCAGTCACAAGCTCGCTCCGGCGATCGCGACCAATAATAGGACCGTGCTGAAGCCGGCCGAGGCAACGCCTTTGACCGCGCTTGCTCTTGCCGAGCTGGTTTATGAGGCGGGCCTGCCGCCGGAAATGTTGTCGGTGATTACCGGCGATCCGCATTCGTTGGGAGATGCGATGATCAATGATCCGGACATCGACCTGGTGACGTTCACCGGGTCGGTAGCGGCCGGAAAGAAAATCGCCGAACGGGTGGGATACAGAAGGCTGGTGCTCGAGCTCGGCGGGAATGATCCTCTGATCGTATTGGGTGACGCCGATCTCGACCGCGCAGCCCGATTGGCGGTGCAGGGCGCGACCAAGAATTCCGGGCAACGCTGTACCGCCGTCAAACGGGTCTTGGTCGTCGATGATGTCGCCGATCGCTTTGCCGAAACGACCCTCTCTCTAATGAGGCGCCTCAGGGCAGGAGATCCCATGGATCCCGACACGGATGTGGGGACGGTCATCAACGCGAAGGCGGCGTCGATCATTGCCGGACGCGTCGAAGCCGCAATTGAGCGCGGCGCCCGTTTGCTGCTCGGCAATACTCCCCACGGCGCGCTCTACCCGCCGACACTGCTGGACCATGTTGCGCCCGATTGCGAGTTGGTGCGCGAAGAGACCTTTGGTCCTGTCCTGCCGATCATTCGCTGCCCCGATGACATCGAACACATCATCGCCATCGCCAACTCGACGGCCTTCGGTCTTTCGGCGGGGTTGTGCACAAACCGGCTCGACGCCATCACCCGCTTTGTCGATGCCCTCGACGTCGGCTGCGTCAACGTATGGGAAGTTCCGGGATACCGGACCGAGCTGACACCGTTCGGCGGCATCAAGGATTCCGGCCTCGGCCATAAGGAGGGCGTGCTGGAAGCCATGAAGAGCTTTACGAATATCAAAACCTACTCGCTGCCGTGGTGAGGCAAACCTCAATCCAGCAGTTTGGACGCGGCCGCTTCGTCGGTGACCAGGACCTGGCAGAAGCCAGCCAACAGGCCGGCGCGAATAATGGGGACCTTGTGCTCGCCGCCGGCCGCGAGAATCCGATGCCTGATCTGGAGCACATGCTCGATCGGCGGATTGATCGTCCGCTGCACCAGGGGGTGACGCAGCGGCTTGCCTGACGAATCGAGGTAGTGACCGCAGATATCGCCGACGGCGCCCGCTTCAAGCAACGAAGCCCAGGTTTCCCGAGAAATGACCTCGTATTCGAGCGCCTTCGATTGCTCGGAAAGGTCAATCGCGCTCAACAGCGCCACGTCGAGGGAGGGCACCATGGCGAGCACGGTGCGTACGGGCTCACTGGCGACGAGGATGTCCTTCAACTCGGCAGTCTCGGCGAACATTGGCGCGGTCAGATAATAGCATCGCGCGCCGAGCGCCCGGGCGATCATGGTCGCATTGTCATATGGATTGATCGGCGCGCTTTCGGCCAACCCGCCGGACATCAGCACCACGCGGGTGCCGTCTCCAGATCGCTGCGGCAGGTTTTGGGCCGCGGCATTGATGGTGCCTCCCCAGGTGATTCCCAGCGACCCCGACGGCGGAAGGCACTCGGCGACGTATCGCGCAGCGGCGGCGCCGACGAAAGAACGCACGTCGGTGCCGCCCATGGGGACCGGGACCACGATCGCGTGACGTAGATTGAATTTGCGGATGAGCTCTTCTTCAAGCTCGGTGCGTAGGCCCGCCGGGTCGGCGATCGTGATTTGAACGAAGCCGCTTTCCCGGGCGTCACCAAGGATCCGGTTGACGCGCTTGCGGGTCATCTTCAGCCGCTGCGCGATCGCGTCCTGGGTTTGACCTTCCCTGAAATAGTACCAGCAGATTTTGGCCACCAACGCGGCCTCGGCTCGACCATCCCCGGCTTCGCCTTCGTTTGATGCCGCTTGCGGGCCTCGAATCAACACGCCCGATCCTCCGATCAGCTTCAGGATCCGCTGTTTGCCTGTTTCCGGGTCGGAATGGCAAATCTTCATACTTGTCCACAAGTCCCAAATGTGCCCGTGTCGTCACAAATGTGTTACGTGGGACCTCTATCTGTCCGCCGAGCTTGGAAACAGGAGATCGTCCATGCGTCGGCTGATCATCGGGTCATTACTTTTGTGCGGCTGGGCAACGTCCGCCCTCGCGCAATTTTCCGACAGCAAGATCGTGATCGGGGTGATGGGTGATCAAAGCGGCGTTGTCGCGGATGTCGGCGGACCCGGATCGATCTTGGCTGCCCATCAGAACAAGCCCGACATCGGGGCCTTCGCAACGACTTCGATGTTTACAGGTTCTGCGCTGTCGCCCTGCGCGGCGTGCTCTGCGATCTCAGCCGTCTGATCAACTCTACGTTCGGGATGATGTGATCGCCATTCGCGACAATGAACGCCAAACCAAGTCGCTCCGGCGCGGCGCTCATTGGTTGCCAGGGCGGCGACCGGAATCCTCTGCCCATGGCCGCGTGGCTCGCAGACGCTGTAACCCTCAACGACAAGTCTTCCCATGAACAAACCTGATCGAATCCTGACCGCCACCTATCGCGCGGAGAGACCTCCGGTGAGCGTAAACGGCCGCACCTATGCGTGGCCGAAACATCCGGCTGTGGTCATCTGTTTCGATGGCTGCGATCCTGCCTATATCGAGGCTGCCAGCGCCGCTGGCGCCATCCCTGCCATCGACCGGATGCGGCGCGAAGGTTTTGCCGCCTCCGCGCTCGCGGCAATGCCGACATTCACCAACCCCAATAACGTGTCCATCGTCTGCGGTGTGCCGCCCGCGGTTCACGGCGTCTCCGGCAATTTCTATCTCGACCGCGACACCGGCGCGGAAATCATGATGGTGGACGCTACCCCTGTGCGGGCGCCGACCATTCTGGCAGCGTTCTCGCAAGCAGGTGCCATGGTTGCCGCCGTTACCGCCAAGGACAAGCTGCGCAAGGCGCTCGGTCATGGGCTCGACGGTATCGCTTTCTCGGCCGAGAAGGCCGACGAGGCGACCGATGCGGAGAACGGCATCTCCGCCATCGGTGCGCTGGTGGGGCGGGGAGCGCCAGACCAGTATTCCGCCGATCTTTCCTTGTTCGTGCTCGATGCCGGAATTCGGCTGCTTGAAACCCGCCGGCCGGACCTGATTTATCTGTCGCTTTCCGATTATGTGCAGCACAAGCATGCGCCGGATGCGCCCGAAGCGATCGCCTTCATGCGCGCGGTGGACCAGCGGCTCGCCTGCATGATTGCGCTCGGCGCCTGCCTCGGGATCGTCGCCGACCATGGCATGAACGACATGGCCCACCAGAGCGGCGAGCCGAACGTCGTCTATCTCGGCGACCTCCTGGATGCCGCCTTCGGCGTGGGCGCAACGCGTGTCATCTGCCCGATCACCGATCCCTTCGTGCGTCACCATGGCGCGCTGGGCGGCTTTGTCCGTGTCCATCTGCAACGGACGGACCCTTCCGCCACCGCGGTGTTGAACTTCATTCGGCAGATTCCCGGTGTCTGCATGGCCGCTTCGCGTGAGGAGGCATGCCTGCGCTTCGAGCTGCCTGAAGATCGCGAAGGCGACATCGCCGTGGTGGCAAGGTCGGGCGTCGCCCTCGGCGCCCACGCAAGCGATCACGACATTTCGCAGCTATCGGGCAAGCGGCTGCGTTCTCATGGCGGGCTCGCCGAACAGGTGGTGCCGTTCATCCTCTCTCACCCGCTGAAGGCCGGACGGGTTGAGGGCGGGGCAGGGAAATCGCTCCGCAACTACGATGTCTTTTCGGTTCTACTCAACGAAGTGAAAGTCTGACTATGCCTCGTGCTATCCTCGTCATCCTCGATGGTCTTCGCCGCGATCTCGTGACGCCGCAGACCACGCCTCGTCTTGCCGCCTTCGCCGAGCGTTCCGAGCAGTTCGCCGCCCATCGCACGGTGTTTCCGTCCTGCACGCGGGTGGTTTCAGCGAGCCTTGCGACGGGTTGCTATCCGGCGCGCCACGGCTTGCAGGGCAACACGATGGCGCTCATGGAAGACGGCCGCCTCGTTCGGCACGACGCGGGTCGTCCGGATTTCCTCCAGCACAAGCGGCGTGTCACGGGTCGCTCGCTGGCCGTGCCAACCCTGGCCGAGCGCTTAACGGGCAGCGGCGGTGCCATTATCTTCAGCAACGTTTCACCAGGAGCGGCCTATGCGCACGATCCGGATGGATTTGGGCGGGTCTATCATCGCGCCGGATCGTTCGGTCGCGACCGCGTCCCGCTGCCGGAAGACGAGCAGCTTCGCGTCACGCTGGACGTAGAAGGCGACCGGGCAATGACCGAGCGCTTCATCCGCGAAGCGGTGTTGCTCCCGTCGGATCCTCCGGCGCTTGCGGTGCTGTGGCTTGGCGAGCCGGACGCCACGCAGCACGCTTTGCCCATGGGATCACCCGGTCATCTTGCGGTGCTGGCAGAAGCAGACCGCAATGCCGGGCGCGTCATGGACGCAGTCGCCACGCTCGCCGACAGAGACGATGTTCTCTTGCTGATAGGATCGGATCACGGCCATCAGACGGTGACCGGCGTCATCGACATCGACGAAGAACTGGTCACTGCCGGATTGAAGGAAAGCCTTGAATCGACCGACGTGGTCGTCGCCTCGAACGGCACCTCCGCGCTGCTCTACGTCCATCCCGATTTCGTCGCGCGCACGCCGTTGGTCGGCGATTTCCTCGCCAGTCAGGAATGGGTGGAAACCGTTTTCGATGGCGGCGCGCTGGCGTCGGTGGGGCAGGGCCGGGATCACGGCCTCGCTTTTGCGGTCTCAATGCGCGCGAGCGATGAGCCCAATGCCTACGGCGTCGCCGGCACCAGTCTCGTCGCGGAACGTGCCGGCAACAAGGCAGATATCCTCGGCAGCGGCCAGCACGGTGGCCTCGGTGCCGGCGAGCAAGCGCCTTTTCTCATGATCGACGGCTCGGGCTTCAGCCCTGGCATGGCGAGGCAGGAGCCCTCCTGCATCACCGACATTGCGCCAACCATTCTTACGCATCTCGGGCTTCCCGCCTCCGGAATGGATGGGCGTGCACTCCAGGCGGTTCGGGGAGGTCGCAATGGCTGAGATCGAACTCCGCCACATCGAGAAGAACTATGGCGAAACCGCCGTGGTGAAAGGCGTGTCGCTGAGCATTCGGGATGGGGAATTTCTCACCCTGGTGGGCCCGTCCGGATGCGGGAAATCCACCTTGCTGCGGATTATCGCCGGGCTAGAGTCGCAGGATAGCGGTGAGGTCGTGGTCGGCGGCCGCTGTGTGGACGACAAGCGCCCCAAGGAGCGCGACGTCGCCATGGTATTTCAGTCTTACGCGCTCTATCCCCATCTTAGCGTTTTCGACAACCTCGCCATGCCGCTGCGAACGCGGCGCTTGAGCTTCGGCCAGCGGCTGCCATTGGTGGGCCGTGCGTTGCCGGGACGAGGCGATGTTGAAAGAGCCATCCGGGTCGAGATCGAGCAAACAGCTTCCATGCTCGACATCGCCCATCTGTTGAACCGCAAGCCGGGCCAGCTCTCCGGTGGTCAGCGCCAGCGTGTCGCGCTGGGCCGCGCGATGGTGCGGGATCCCGCCGTGTTCCTGATGGACGAGCCGCTGTCCAATCTCGACGCCAAATTGCGGGTGCAAATGCGTGCGGAAATCATCGCGCTACATCGCCGTCTCGGCGTCACCTTCGTGTACGTCACCCACGATCAGGCAGAAGCGATGACGATGTCCGACCGCGTCGCCGTGATGATGGACGGCGAACTGCTTCAGGTCGATCGACCGGAGCGGCTCTATCGCGACCCAGAGGACCTGCGGGTTGCCGAGATGATCGGCAGCCCGAAGATCAACGTGGTTTCTCGCGCCCATTGGACATCTTTGGGTGCGTCGCTTCCTGCAGGCGTTCATCGCAACACGGCGTACCTCGCGTTTCGTCCAGAGGCCGTCGGAATAGTCGCGTCCGGAGATGGAAGACTCAATGGCGTCGTCGCCAGCGTCGAGAATCTCGGTTCCGATATCTTCCTGAACGTGACGCTGGCAGACGGGCAGGGCACCGTCGTCGTGCGTACGCATCCCGACGCATCGCGTTGCGAAGCGGGCCGTTCGATCGGTCTACAGATCGACCCGGCCTGCTTGCTGCAGTTTGATAATGCGGGCAGGCGCCAGCGCCAGGCCGAGCAGGTGGAGGCTGCGGCTTGACAGCGCTTGACCACGATCGCCAACGCAGGGCCGATGCCAAAGCAAGCGTCGCGAAGAGATCGGGGGAGCACGGGCTTGCCTGGCTCGCCGTAACGCCGGCATTGCTGCTGTTGATCGGACTTCTGTTCGGCCCGGTCGCGGCGGTCGTGCTTTTCTCGCTGACGGACTGGCAGCTGGGATCATTCACTTTTAACTTCATCGGTATCGCGAACTTCAGGGCGCTGTTCGCGGACCCGACCTTCTGGAAGGCATTGACCAATTCGCTGGTGTATGTGGCCATCGTCGTGCCGGGCACGGTGCTGCTCGGTCTCGTCGTGGCTCTGCTCATCGAGGCCAGTCCCGGCCTGCGTGGTTTCTACAGGGCAGCGCACTTTCTTCCTGTGATGTCCACGATGTCGGCCATGGCGATCGTTTGGGGCACCATGCTGCATCCGACGATCGGGCTGGTGAATCGCGCCCTGGGCGTGATGGGTATTTCCGGAGTTAACTGGCTTCGCGATGAGCGCACGGCGCTGCTCGCTCTCGCCTTGATCGGCATATGGCAAGGCTTCGGTTTCGCCATGGTGCTGTTCGTATCCGGCCTGAAGGCTGTCCCGCAGCAGCTCTACGACGCGGCCGCCATTGACGGCGCCGACGGCATTCTGGACCGGCTGCGTTTCGTGACGTTGCCCATGCTGGGACCGGTCACCATGTTCGTCGTCATCTTGACGGCGACGCGGTCCTTCGAGGTCTTCGACAGTGTTCGCGTTCTGACCCAGGGTGGGCCGAACTATGCATCCGAAGTGCTGTTGCATCGATTCTACACCGAGAGCTTCGATTTCCTCCGCATGGGATATGGCGCAGCGCTCACCGTGGTCTATCTCGCAATCATCGTGCTGCTTACGCTGACGCAGGCGCGGCTTCTCGAACGGCGGGTCCATTATTCATGATCGCCCGCTTTCCAGACCGGCGGTTCGCTGGCCGGGTTGCCCGGCATTCGATTCTGATTCTCACCGCGGCTTTCGCGCTGCTGCCGTTCGTCTGGATGGTGAGCCTGTCGCTCAAACCGCCGGAAGAGATTTTTCAGTCCGACTTCCGCCTTTGGCCGACGGCCTTTCATGGGGTCGAGAACTACCGCGTCGCGCTAACCGCGGCGCCGATGTTCCGCTTCCTGTTAAACGGATTGCTGGTGTGCACGGCGATCTTCGCGCTGCAACTCCTTGCCTCCATTCCCTGCGCCTATGCACTTGCGAAGCTGCGTTTTCGCGGCAGGAACACCTTGTTCTCCGCAGTGCTGGTCGGCCTGCTGCTGCCGCCTCAAGCTCTCGCCATTCCACATTTCGTCCTGTTGAACGTGTTTGGGTTGCTGGACACTTATGCCGCGCTGATCCTGCCGTGGGCGATCTCTACTTTCGGCATTTTCCTGCTGCGGCAGTTCTTTCGGTCCATACCCGACGAGATCATTCACGCCGCCCGCCTCGATGGACTCGGCGAGTTCGAGATCATCTGGCGCATCATGATCCCCATGACAGCGCCGGCGTTGGCCGCCTTTGGCATCTTCTCGGTCGTGGCCCATTGGAACGACTTGTTCTGGCCGCTCATCGCGGTGCGCCGCGAGGAAATTTCCACGCCTGCGCTCGGCATCCTGCTCTTCCGTGACGATGAAGCCGGGCAATTCCTGGGTCCGCTGATGGCGGGCGCCGTGATTATCGTAGCCCCACTTCTCATTGCATTCCTGATCGCGCAGCGCCGCTTCATCGACGGCCTCGCTGTAACAACCATGAAGTAATCCAAATGGAGACCGCCCATGCTTGATCAAATCGTAACCCGGCTAAGTTCCGTGCTGGCCGGGGCCGCTGCCCTCACGGCAATTGGCGCCACCTCCACGCGGGCGGAGGTCACGCTCGATGTGCTCTACACCACACCCGGTACCTTCAATGCGCTGCATCAGGACTTGGCCAAGCGTTTCACCGAGGCGCACTCCGACATCAAGGTGAAGTTCCGCAATCCCGCAGCGAGCTACGAGGAGGCCGCGCAGCAGATCCTGCGCGACCAGATCACTGGTCGACTGCCCGATGTGGCTTTCAACGGGATCAACCAGATCGGCCTGTTCGTGGATCGGGGACTGGGCGCGCCGCTTGATGGCTTCGCCGCGGCAGATGGAGGGCTTGCAGAGCTTGGCTATTACCCGACGCTCGCGGAGCTCGGAAAATACAAGGGCAAGCTCTACGGCCTGCCGTTCGCCGTCTCGACGCCGGTGCTCTACGTCAATGCTGATCTGCTCGCAAAGGCCGGCACCGATGCGTCGGCGCTTCCAAGGACCTGGCCAGAGCTTACGGCTCTGGGCAAGACCATCGAGGCGAAAGCGGGCACTGCGGCTACCGGTTTCTATTATCAGTGGGAGCAAACCGGAAACTGGCTGTTCCAGTCGCTGGTGACGAGCAAAGGCGGCCGCATTCTCAAAGCTGACGGGTGCAGCATCGCCTTCGATGACGCACACGGCATGTGGGCGCTGAAGACGCTCGAAGATTTCGGTAAGTCGGGCATGCCGAATCTCGGGCTCGGTCAGGCCCGGCAATCATTCGTCGCCGGCAACATCGCGATGCTCGCTGATTCCACATCCTATGTGGCCGCGGCCGAGCGGCAGATCGGTGGTCGATTCCAGTTCAAGACCGTCGCGTTCCCGCTCGCTGTCGCCGACGGACGCCTTCCCGCAGGCGGAAACGTCGCCATGGTTTTCGCAAAGGACGCCGAACGCCAGAAGGCCGCCTGGAAATATGTAAAGTTCGCCACCGGTCCGGTCGGCCAGACCGCGATGGTCAATTCCACCGGCTATATGCCCGGCAACGAGATCGCCGTGAAGACGCCGGACCTGCTCGGCGCTTTCTACGCGAGGAGCCCCAACCACCTCACCAGTATCCAGCAGTTGCCGTTGCTGACGGAATGGGCGTCCTTTCCAGGCGATAATTCGCTGAAAATTATTGAGGTGATCAAGCACCATATGGAGAGCCTGGTCACAGGCAAACGTACGGCGGTGCAGGTCATGCCTGAGCTGGTTAAAACCGTGTCCGACCTTCTGCCGAAGTGCGGCGGCTAGTCTTGAACGAACTGACATCGGTGAGAGGGAGCAAATTGTCGCAGCAGTGATGCTGCGACTTCCTTTGCGGATGTCGGCATGAGGCGCCCTGGCCGATTCGCCGCCGCCGCCGTCGCTGCAACTGAGCGGAAATTCGCCGGATCGCACGGTCGTGTGCGTGCAAGCCGTAGGTTGAACGCGGAAAACCCAACCGCTGGTTCGCCCAAAGTTCTGCGCCGAGATAGCCAGCGGAGGCGCTCGCCATCTCGGTGGAAGACTTGCAATGGTTAAGAAACCGTCACCGCGCTGTAATTAACGCCATCCTACATTCCGCGCGCTGACGCTCCCTGTCGTCGCCAATAACAATTCTTCAATGCTGCGCGCGGTCCCCCTGCGCGCGCGACGGTTTCCTTTTGTCATTTCGCATGGAGATATCAATGGCTCTGGTTCCCGGTTCGATCGCCTTCATCGGTTACAACGCTGATGGCAGCGATGGTTTCGCGTTCATCGTTATCGATACGATCGATCCGGGTCAGGTCATTTACTTCAGCGACAATGAGTGGAACGGCAGCGCGTTCAATACGGGTGAGGGTGGTTTCTCCTGGACCAATGGCGCCTCCGCGCTTACGGCCGGAACGGTCGTCGAATTCCTGAGCACGTCGGCGACAAAATCCGTCAATATTGGCACGGTTTCCGCGGGATCGATTGCACTCGGCAATTCGGGCGAGTCGATCTATGCCTTCACCGGCTCCTCGCTGACCGCGCCGACCACGTTCCTCGCCGCTGTCACCAACAACAACGGCGGCTTCAACGGTGCGACCACCAGCGGGATGCTGACCAACACCGGCCTGACCGCGGGCTCCACGGCCTTGGTGCTGCCCGGCACCAGCGGGGCCGACGTGGCCGTCTACAATCCGGAGACGGCAGGAACCACGTTCGCCTCGCGCGCAGATGCTCTGGCGGCATTCAATGCCGGCTCCAATTTCGTGACGCAGGACGCCAGCGGCGACCAGGACGCCGACAATGTGACGCCGGACGGGCCGTTCCGGACCGATCCGCAATCGCCGATCGCCGGTATGATGTTCACTATCGGCGCGTCGCAGCAACCCCAGGCGGTCGCGTTCGCGGCCGGCTCGGTGTCGGTCTCACAGGCCGAGGGCAACACCGGCACGACGGCTTTCACCTTCACGGTGGAGCGGACGGGAGGTACGGTTGGCGATATCAGCTTCAGCGGCCAGGTTTCCTCGGCCGCGGCGGACGCTGCCGATTTCAGCGGCCAGGTTTCGGTGCCTTTCGCCTTCAGCGGCACGATCCCGGCAGGCCAGACTTCGGCGGTCGTGACCATCCAGGTCGCCGGCGATGCCGTCGTCGAAACCAGCGAGGCGTTCACCCTGACGCTGCAGACGGTCGCCAACAACAATGCCGCCATCACCGTAGCTCTCGGTGCGCAGGCCACCGCGACCGGCACGATCCAGAATGACGATGCGGTCGCGCCGGGCAACGTGATCAACGGCATCACCATCCTCGACGAAGCGCCATCGCTTGCTGGTGCTACGCCGGCGCCGGTCGCAAGCAATGCGATTCAACTCGTTCGTCTCGACAATTTCACCCCGGCGGCCGGCACCAATGCCGAGGTCGTGACCTTCGACGCCACCACCGATCGCGCGTTCGTGCTCAATACTATCGGCAACAAGATCGACATCGTCGGCATCAGCGCCAGCGGCGCTACCAGTTCCGTCGGGTCGATCGACCTCACCGCACTTGACGGTTTCGGCGGCGCCAACTCGGTCGCCGTCAAGAACGGCGTGCTCGCGGTCGCCATCACCAGCGATCAGCCCGGCGGCAATGGTTTCGTCGCGCTGTTCGATACCAATGGTGTTCTGATCAAGACGGTCGAAGTCGGCGCTGGTCCGGACCAGATCGTCTTCACTGCGGACGGATCGAAGCTTCTGGTCGCGAACGAGGGCGAGCCGTTCACGGTCGGACCGAACGTGGTCAATCCGGAAGGCAGCGTGTCGGTCATCAGTCTCGCCGGGGGCGCGGCCAATGCAGCCGTTGCGACCACGATCGAATTCGACGGGCTCAATGGTTTTGAGAACGTTCTCAAGCAGGCCGGCGTGAGCGTGCTCACCGGTCAGGCCGCCGCCGCCGACATCGAGCCGGAGTACATCACCGTCTCTCCGGATGGGTCGCGCGCCTATGTCACGCTTCAGGAAGTCAATGCCGTCGCGGTGATCGATCTCACCAACCCGGCCGCAACAAAACCGATCGCCATTCTGCCGCTCGGTGGCGTCGATCACAATCTCGCCGGCAACGCGTTCGACGGCAGCGACCGCGATGGTACTGCGAACCTGCGTACGGCTGATGTGATCGGCCTGCTGCAGCCGGATGCGATCGCAAGCTATTCGGTCGGCGGCTCCACCTATTTCATTACCGCCAACGAAGGCGATGCGCGCGTCAATCTCGACGATGAAGCCAATCTTGCCGATCTGACGCTCGACCCGACAGCCTATGCAAATGCGGCTGCGCTTCAGAACAACACCACAGGCCTCGGCCGGCTTCGTGTCCGCCAGGATCTCGGCGATACCGATGGCGACGGCGATATCGATCAGATCTACGCCTATGGCGGCCGCGGCATCTCGATCTTCAAGCAGAATGCCGACGGCACCATCACCAAGGTACGCGAGAGCGGCGGCGAGTTTGAGGCAATCATTGCCCGTGACTTCGCGGCCCGCTTCAACATCGACACCGCCGAGGGCGGCGGAGGCGGCGCCACAGACAACCGTTCCGACAACAAGGGGCCGGAGCCGGAAGGCATCGATATCGGCGTTATCAACGGCCGAACCTATGCCTTTGTCGGCCTGGAGCGCGTCGGGGGCGTCATGATCTATGACGTCACCGATCCGGCAAATGCCAGCTATGTCGGTTACCGTCCGCCGCTTACGGGCGAGGGCAACGCCCCGGAAGTCACCAAGTTCATCAGCGCCGAGGATTCGCCGACCGGCACAGCGCTCGTGCTGACGGCGAACGAGGGTAATTCGACCGCGGGCTTTGCCGGCTCCGGTCTCACAGTCTACGCGGCGCTGCCACAGGGTTACGCCCAGGAAGTGCGCGTGGCCTCGTCCTCGCTCACCGTCTCGCACAATGAGGGTAACAGCGGCGCGACCGCCTATTCGTTCGTCATCGAGCGCACCAACGGCACCATCGGCTCCGTCGATGTGTCGCTCCAGCTCGCCTCGAATGCCGCGAATGCGACGGATTTCGCCGGCGGTGCCGCCCTGCCGCAGATCATCAACGCGACGATCCCCGCCGGTCAGTCGTCGGTAACGGTTACCGTAAATGTTGCGGGCGACGCGGTATTCGAAGCCAACGAAACCTTCACATTGACCGTGACCGGCGCGTCGACGACGCAGGAAGGCGTCACCGCCGCGGTCAGCGCCACCCAGGCGGTCGCGACCGGCACGATCCAGAACGACGATATGATGCATATCTACGACGTTCAGGGTGCGGGACACCGCTCGGCGTTCGTCGGCCAGCAAGTGACCGTGCGCGGCATCGTCACCGCTATTGACGCGTCCGGCACGGAGAATGGCGGCAACAACCCTGTCGGTTATTACATTCAGGACGCGGTCGGCGATGGCGACTATCGCACCTCAGACGGCGTCTTTGTCTTCCTGGGCACCGGTGCCGGTGTCTCGATCCCGAGCGGAATCGTCGTCGGCGCGGAGGTGCAACTAACCGCAACCGTCAGCGAGTTTGCCAGCACGAACCAGTTGTCGACGACGCAGCTCAACCCGGTGGCAGGCACGACCAGCGTGCTGTCTACCGGCAACGCGCTGCCGACGGCCGTGAGGGTCGGCGATGTCGACAACCTCGCAACGGGCCTCGAGCGCAAACCAGCACTGGTGTCGCTCGGTGACGATGATGTCGATACCGCTCCTCCGGCCGGCACCTATGATCCGGTGAATCAGGGATCGGATTTTTGGGAGTCCCTGGAAGGCATGCGCGTCACGCTTGAAGACGTGCGCGTCACCAGCCCCTTCCATTCGGCGTTTGACGAGCAGTTCGTCACCCCCAACGTTGGCACCAACGCCTCGACCAATTCGCGTGGCGGCCTTACCATCAGCGACACCACGCCCGGAACGACGCAGCCGGCCGACAAGGTGTTCGACTTCAATCCAGAGCGCATTCAGCTGGACGATGAGGCGGGTGTTGCGCTGCCCACCAGCCTCCAGACCGGCGATCGCCCGGGCGATGTGACCGGCGTCGTCAACTACGCCAACGGCCAGTATGAGGTCAACACAACCGAGGCTTATGGTCCGGTGACGGCCGCGAACCTGCAAAAGGAAACCACGACCATCGTGGAGAATTTCGACCGGATTCGCGTTGCGACCTTCAACGTCGAGAATTTGGCGCCGGTCGGCCAACCGGTCGATGGTGCGCCGACGCCGGCGAGCAAGTTCGCCGGTCTTGCGGACGCCATCGTCAGCAACCTCAAGGCACCCGAAATCATTGCGCTCCAGGAGGTGCTGGACAATGACGGTGCCACCAGCTCGAGCACCACAAGTGCTTCGCAAACCCTGTCGCAGCTCATCGACGCCATTGTCGCCGCCGGCGGACCGCGTTATGTGGCTATCGACTCGCCGCCGATCGACAACATTGGCGGTATCCCCGGCGGCAATCAGCGCGTTGCCTATCTGTACGTTCCAGAGGCGGTTTCGCCGACCGCGCGCAATGGCCTGACCGATATCGTCACCGATGCGGATGGCGTAAAGGTGCAGCAGTTCGCGAGCGCCAACCAGATCGGGCAGGGCAATACCGACTTCACCGCCACGCGCAAGTCACTGCCGATGGAATGGTCGCCCGTGGGCTACACCGACGAGCAGGGCGGCACATTCTGGACCGTCAACAACCATCTCTCCTCGAAGGGCGGTTCGGCGCCGCTTTACACCACGTTGCTGGACCTGCCGCTTTATGCCGATCCGATCAATGGCTCTGCGCAACAGACCGGTACGTCGAACGAGCGTGAAGGGCAGGCTGAAACGATCAACGCGTTCGTCGATGGCCTGCTGGCCAATGGATCGGCGACCGATGATCGTATCGTCGTGCTGGGTGATCTGAACGACTTCCAGTTCTTCCCGGTCGTTGATCTCATCACGGGTGAGTTGACCCGGACTACCGCCAACCCGGACGGAACCCCCAGTATCTTCGCGCCCGGCACCGCCGTGCTTTCGGAACTGATCAGCAAGCTCCCCGTAAACGAACGCTATTCCTACAATTTCGATGGCAACGCGCAGGCGCTGGATCACATCCTGGTGTCGAACAACATGTTTGACAGCGCTCAGTTCGATATCGTGCACATCAACTCGGAGTTCATCGACCAGCTTTCCGATCACGATCCCTCGGTGTCGTCGCTCGTAATGTCGCGTTCGGCTGCGATCGCAACCGCTGGCAATGACGTGTTCGACCAGGCTGCGTATACCGCCAAGTTTGGCGCGCGCGGCAGTCTCGCCGGCAACGACACGATCGACGGCCTTGGCGGCGACGATCGCATTGTTGCCGGTCGCGGCAATGACGTGATCGACGGCGGCACCAATGGAGCGGCCGGCGACGTGGCGATCTACTCGGGCGCGCACAGCAACTATACGGTCACGGTGCAGGGTGGCTCCTTCGTCATCACCGACAAACGCGTTGGTCCGTGGGATGGTGTTGACACCGTCACGAATGTGGAACGGTTCGAGTTTGCAGACCGCACGCTAACGGCGGCGCAATTGCTCGATGCTTCTGGGCCCGTACTCACCGCGGCGACACCCGCTGACAACGCGACCGGGGTTGCTACCGGCAGCAACATCGTTCTGACCTTCGACGAAGCCGTTGCTGCAGGTACCGGAAATATCGTCATCAGCAACGGCGCAGGAGACACACGCACGATCGCGATCAATGATGCCTCGCAGGTCACGATCTCCGGCAACACCGTCACCATCAATCCAGCGGCCGATCTGGCGGCCGGGGGCGCCTACGACGTCACGCTGGCCGCGGGCGTGATCACCGACATTGCCGGCAATGCCTTCGGCGGCATCGCGCAGAACGCTCTCGACTTCACCGTCGCGGCGCCGCAGACCTACAAACTCCAGATTTTGCATGCGTCCGACTTCGAGGCAGGTCTGAAGGCGATCGACGACGCGCCGCGCTTCGCAGCCATCGTGGATCGACTTGAGGACACGTTTACCAACTCGATCACGCTGGCGTCGGGCGACAACTACATTCCCAGCCCGTTCTTCAATGCGGCCAGCGATCCGGCCTTGGCCTCGTTCTTCCCGCCGAGCATCGGCCGCGCCGACATCCGCATCCTGAACTCGATCGGGATCGAGGCGTCCGTGATAGGCAACCACGAGTTCGATCCGGGCCCGCGCGATGTGCAGAATCTCATCCGTCCCGTCGCTGATCCCGATGGCGCCGGCCCGCTTGGAGGCTACGAAGGAACACAATTTGCATATCTCGCCGCCAACCTGAATTTCGCCGGCGAGCCGGATCTGGCGCCCAACGCCCAGACCGCGCCGCTGACGGAAGCGACGTTCGGTGTCGCTGCAAGCGGAGGTCGCCGCATCGCGCCATCGACCATTCTCGAGGAAAACGGCGAGAAGATCGGCGTTGTCGGCGTCACCACTCCGGTGTTCGAGGACATCACGACGCCGGGTGGCGTCCGGATCATCGGCCCGCGTACACTGGAAACCGATGCCGACTTCATCGCGCTTGCAGCGGTTATACAGCCGGCGATCGATGCCGTCATCGCCCAGGGTGTAAACAAGGTCATTATCGTTTCGCAGCTGCAGGAACTGGAGAACGAGCAGAAACTCATCACCTTCCTGAAGGGCGTCGACGTAGTGATCGGCGGCGGCTCGAACACGCTGCTCTCCGACGGCAACGACGTTCTCCGTCCCGGCGATGTCAGCGAAGGTGAGTACGCGCAGATCATCACCAACGCCGAAGGCAAGAACACTGTTCTGGTCAACACGGACGGCAACTACAAATATGTCGGCCGGCTGGTGCTCGAGTTCGATGCCAACGGCGACATCATCCCGGCCAGCCTCGATCCGAGCATTAATGGCGCCTATGCCACTGACGATGCGGGTCTGGCGCGGGTCTACGAAGGCACCGGCATCGATCCGTTCGCCGAGGGGTCGCGCGGTGACGCCGTGCGCGATATCACCACCGTGATCGACGGCATCATCACCCAGAAGGATGCCGTCACTTTCGGCCGTACCGACGTTTACCTTGAGGGCCGGCGTGGTGAGGTGCGCTCGCAGGAAACCAATCTTGGTAACCTCTCCGCTGATGCCAACCTGTGGTACGCCAAGTCTGGCTACGACAGTGCCGTCCAGGTATCGATCAAGAACGGCGGCGGCATCCGAGACTCGATTGGCTCGATCAGCTCCGAGGGCGATGGCGCGGAACTGCCGCCGGCTGCAAATCCGGAGGTTGGCAAGGAAGCCGGCGAGGTCAGCCAGCTCGACATCGAGAACTCCCTGCGCTTCAACAACGCGCTCAGCCTTGTCACGTTGACGCCGCAGCAACTGCTTGAAGCTCTTGAAAACGGTGTTTCCAACCCGGGCGGCATCTTCGCCCAGGTTGGCGGCCTCCGGTTCAGCTACGATCTGACCCGCGTTGCAGGGGATCGGATTCGCTCGGTCACCCTGGTCGATGAAAATGAGCACGTGATCGCGGTTGTTGTCGCCGACGGCGAGGTGGTTGCGGACGCTCCGGCGGCGATCCGCATGGTGACGCTGAGTTTCCTGATCGGTGGGGCAAACCCCAACGCTCCGGGAGGGTTCAACCGGCCTGACGGCTTCCGGTTCGCCGAGTACATCGCGGCCGACCCGGCGTTTGCCAATCGTGTCGACCTGTCTCCGGACAATTTGCCGGCAGACGACGTGGCGGCCCGTACCGGCGCTGCCAAATTCACCGACAACGGCTTCGAGCAGGATGCGCTGGCCGAATATCTCGCGGCGAAGTTCTCGGATACTCCGTACGCGCAGGCGGATACGGCTCCGGCCCAGGATCAGCGCATCCAGAATCTGGTTGCAAACGGCGGTAACGACACCGTTCTGCCGATCATGGGAACTGACGGTGAGGATGACCTCTCCGGTACGGCCGCAAAAGACTCGATCTTTGCCAAGGATGGCGACGATCGCGTCCGCAGCCTCGGCGGCGACGATCTCGTGCTCGGCGGCGGCGGTGATGACGTCATCGAGGGCGGCGACGGCAACGATCGGGTGGACGGCGGCGAGGGCAACGACTTCGTCTTCGGCGACGCGGGTAACGATACCGTGCTCGGCGGTGCCGGCGACGATCGTCTTCGCGGCAATGACGGCCACGACATGCTGATCGGCGGCATTGGCAATGACCATGCCAACGGTGGCGCGGGTTCTGACACTTATGCCTACAAGCTAGGCGACGGTTCTGACATCATTACCGAAGCTGCGAATGCGCCGGCTGATACCGATACGTTGGCGTTCGTTGATCTCAATGCTGCGAACGTCACGTTCCGCCGGTTTGGCAACGACACCCTGATTGAGCTGTCCAATGGCAGCGTGGTCACGTTGAAGGATCAGCGGGTGGGCGGCGGCGTCGAAAAGGTGACGTTCGCCAACGGCCAGGAACTCGATCGCAGCGGCATCAACGGCGCGATCGTCAATCGCGGGCCGGTAGCTGTTGACGACACGGCAGTTGCGGTAGCGGAAGACGCCGCGGCGTTCGTCATCCCGTTCGCCGACATTCTCGGCAACGATACCGATGCCGATCTTGACGCACTCTCGATCTCGGCGCTCGCCAACGTCGTGGGCGGCACGGCAGAGATCGTGGCCGGTGGCATCCGGTTCACGCCGGCCGCCAACTTCAACGGACCCGCCTCGTTCGAGTACACCCTGAGCGACGGCCACGGCGGTTCGGATGTCGGCAAGGTCAACTTCACTGTGACCCCGGTGAACGATGCGCCGGTCACGGTGGCCGACGTCGGCACGGCGGGTGAGAACGAAGCCAAATCGTTCGATCTCCTGGCCAACGACACCGACGTTGAAGGCAACCTGCCGCTCGGCTTGGTGGCCCTTGAGGTGACCGGTGTCGACGGCATCAGCCTGACCAATGCGCAGGCGCAGTCGGCGTTTTCGATTGCCCCGAACGGCCAACTGCAGTTCACCCCGGGGAGTCTGTTCGACGGATTGAACGACGGACAGAACGCCACGGTCTCGCTCCGCTATACGGCCGCCGATAGCTTGAACGCCGAGTCGACCGGCACGTTCACGCTGACGGTCACTGGTGAAACCGACGCCAATGTGGTCAACGGAACCAACGGCACTAACCTTCTGCCCGGAACCGACGGTGTTGATCTGGTCAATGCCGGCGGCGGCATGGACTTTGTCTTTGCCCAGGGCGGCAACGACACGGTGCATGCGGGCGAGGGCAACGACTTCGTGTTTGGCGGCGCCGGCGACGACACCCTGAACGGCAATGGCGGGCGCGACAACCTGTTCGGCGAAGACGGCAATGACACGCTGAACGGTGGAGCGGGCAACGATTTGCTCTATGGCGGCTCCGGCAGCGACACCTTCGTGTTCCAGTTCAGCAATGACGGGGCCGGGCGCGACATCGTGTTCGATTTCCGTGCAGGCTCTGGTCCGGACCACGACGTCGTTCAGCTCGACCAGTCGAAGTTTGCCGACTTCAGCGCCCTGATGGCTTCCAGTGCGTTGCAGGACACGCAGATCGGCGTCCAGATCGAATACAATGACGGGTCGAGCATCACACTGCTCGGCGTCAACAAGGCAAGCCTGACGGTGGATGATTTCAAGTTCGCCTAACGGACTGAATTGACTTGTGAATAGAAGGGGGGCGCCTGCGCTCCCTTTCGTCATGTCAGATAACTGTAACAATCAGCGGCTAAGGCGCTACTGAAGAAGTGAGCGTCAATCTTGGGCACCAGCGCAAATCAACCCGGTCACGCCGGCTCGGAGCTTGACGGCGCGCTGTCGCAATGCCGATCCGCCTTTATCGCCATCGCCGGGTTCAGTGCGATCCTCAATATTCTGGCGCTCACCGGCTCCATATTCATGATGGAGGTCTACGATCGCGTGTTGCCCAGCCGGAGCGTTCCGACGCTGATCGGCCTCCTGATCCTGGCGATGACGCTCTATGTTTTTCAGGGCCTGATGGATGCGCTTCGCGGCCGGCTGCTGGTCCGTATCGGCATGCGGCTCGATCAAATCATGTCGGATCGTGTCTATTCGACGGTGATGCGCCTGCCCATCCAGGCGCCGAAACGCGGCGCGTCGATCCAGCCGCTGCGTGATCTCGACACCATCAGGAGCTACTTGTCGGGGCCGGGGCCGACCGCCTTCTTCGATTTGCCGTGGGTACCGTTCTATCTCGCGATCTGCTTTGCCTTTCATGTCTGGATCGGCGTCACCGTGCTTGCAGGTGCGCTCGTTCTGGTATCGCTGACGTTGCTGTCCGAACTGCTGGCGCGGAATTCGTCGCTCGATTCGAACCGGGTCGGCAATGAGCGGGCGCGGCTTTCCGAGACCAGCCGGCGCAATGCCGAAGCCTTGACGGCACTCGGCATGACAGGTTGGGTCTCGCGTCGCTGGCAGACCCTAAATCGCCAGTTCCTGTCGGGGCTCAACCAGTCGAGCGACCTTGCCGCGGGGCTCAGCGCGGTCGGCCGCTCGTTCCGCATGATGCTGCAATCGGGTGTGCTGGCTGTCGGCGCCTATCTCGTCATCAATCAGCAGGCGACGGCCGGCGTCATCATTGCCTCGTCAATCCTGTCGGCCCGTGCGCTCGGTCCGGTCGATCTCGCGATATCGCACTGGCGCAGTTTCGTCGGAGCCCGGCAGGCGCGCCAGCGTCTCAATCAACTTCTCGCCTTGCTGCCGATCCAAAGGGCGCCGACGGCGTTGCCCAGGCCGCAGCGAAGTCTCAACGTCGATAATGTCAGTGCTGCACCGCCGGACGTGCAGCGGGCGGTTGTGCAGGAACTGACCTTTGCGCTGAAGGCCGGCAGTGGTCTTGGGGTCATCGGTCCGAGCGCGTCCGGGAAATCGTCGCTGGCGCGCATTCTGGTCGGGCTGTGGACGCCGGCGCGCGGAACTGTCCGGCTCGATGGCGCGACCCTTGATCAATGGATGCCCGACGACCTTGGCCGGCACATTGGCTACCTTCCCCAGGACGTCGAACTGGTCGAAGGCACAATTGCCGAAAATATCTCGCGGTTCGATCCTGAGGCCTCGCCTGACGGCATCATCGCGGCCGCCAGAGCCGCGGGCGTCCACGAACTGGTTCTGGGTCTGCCATTGGGCTACGACACCCCGATCGGCGAGCAGGGATCGGCGCTGTCAGCCGGCCAGCAGCAGCGCGTTGCGCTGGCGCGGGCCCTGTATGGCGATCCGTTCCTCGTCGTGCTCGATGAGCCGAATTCAAATCTCGATGTCGAAGGCGACGAGGCATTGACGCAGGCCATTCTCAATATCAGGGCCCGCGGCGCAATCGTGATTGTGGTGGCGCATCGCCCGAGCGCGCTCGCCGGCGTGGATTATGTGCTGGCGCTCAACGGCGGGCGGCAGCAGGCATTCGGTCCCAAGGACGAGGTGTTGGCAAAGGTGTTGCGGCGTGATGCTGCGCCTGCCGCCCCGAAAATCGTTCACGCAGCGGCGCAGGGACGGCCATGATGACCGGCACCAGCGAAATCGACGCACGCCCGTCAATCCGGCGCCATATCGTTTTCGGACTGGCCGCGGTTATGCTCGTTGCCGGAGGCATCGGCGGATGGGCTGCGACCACGGATATTTCGGGGGCGTTGATCGCAGCTGGAAGCGTGGTTGTGGAGTCGAGCGCAAAGAAGGTGCAGCACCCGACCGGCGGCGTGGTCGGTGAGATCGCCGTGCCCAATGGCAAGACCGTCAACGCCGGCGATTTGCTGTTGCGGCTGGACGAGACGATGACGCGGGCGAACCTGCAGATCGTTTCGAAAACGCTGGACGAGATGACCGTGAGGCGGGCGCGGCTGCGCGCCGAACGCGACGGTGCCCGCGAGGTCGCCTGGCCCTCCGAATTTCGCGGCAGGCGCGACGAACCGGGCATTCTCGAGTTGATGGCTGACGAGGAGCGCCTGTTTCAGCTCCGCAACACCACGCGCCTTGGCCAGAAGCGGCAATTGGGCGAGCGGATCGCGCAGCTGACCCAGGAAGCGTCCGGCGTCGCCGCGCAGCAGGCGGCGAAATCCCAGGAAATTTTGCTGGTCGAGCGCGAGCTGAAAGGCGTTCGCGAACTGTGGGAAAAAAATCTGATCCAGATCAACAGGCTCACGACGCTTGAGCGGGAGGCGGCGCGGCTCGATGGCGACCGCGCTCAACTCGTGGCAGCGGAAGCCCAGGGCCGCGGCAAGATCGCTGAGATCGAGCTGCAGATAACCCAGATCGATCGCGAACTGGCGAGCGAAGTCGGCCGCGAGTTGCGCGAGATCGACGGCAAGGCGAACGAGTATGCGGAGCGAAAGGTCGCGGCCGAAGACCAGTTGCGTCGGACGGACATCCGCGCGCCGATTTCCGGCACGGTGCACGAGTTGAATGTTCATACCGTGGGCGGCGTGATCAGCGCCGGCGAGCAGCTCATGCTGGTCGTGCCCGCCTCGGATCGGCTCACGGTGGAAGCCAGGATCGCGCCGCAGGATATCGATCAGGTCAAGATCGGACAGGCCGCAGGCTTGCGCTTTTCCGCCTTCAATCAGCGCACGACGCCGGAGATCAGCGGCACCGTCAGCCGCGTCTCGGCAGATGTGACTGCCGAGCAAAGAACCGGAATGACCTACTACACGGCGCGGATTGCGATAGAGCCGCATGAAATCGCGCGTCTCGGAGACGTCAAGCTGGTGCCGGGAATGCCGGTCGAGGTCTTCATCAAGACCGGCGATCGTACCGTGGGCTCTTATCTGACCAAGCCGCTGTTTGATCAGGTGGCGCGGGCCTTTCGCGAGCGCTGATGGCAGATTTGCTCGAAAATTGGGGCAGACGAATGCAAGCTGTGAATGGGTTCCAATGGCAGCCAACCTTGTAGTGTCGCGGCCGCCGTTGTCTTTTTATCGTCCGCTATCAATATGATCCGACGGATATAGCCTTATTCCTGGAGGTTGCCCATTGAGGGGCGACCATTGCTGGCGGTATCCGCATCCAGCGTCGGCCCGGCTTCCCGTAATTTTACTGTCACGAACCTTTTCCGGGTTTCAGCATTTGCTAGGATGGGCTGCTCGGGGCCCTAGACGGGGGTGTCTAATGACGGGACTTGCTCAATTGGCTGTAACACCACGTGACCGCTTTCTTGAGGCGGCACAAAAAGAGCTCGCCGCCTTCGAGCGACGAGAACGCGAATTTTCCAAGCAGGAACGCAAAGAGCGGGCGGCAGAACTGCGGATCCCCGCCGAAAAGTTTGAGCCACACTAGGCAGGGGCTTTTAACAGAAGTTGACCGTCTCCTGAGATGCATCAAGGGATGAACTTTGGCCGCCTTCCGGGGCGGCCTTTGCATTTTAGCAACCCGGCGCCCAGATGCACGCGTCGTCCAGCGTGGACCGGATTGTCCAGTTCGACTTGGTTCGGATTATTGATTGAGCTGGGTCATCATTTCGATTTTCAGGACAAGCACACGCGCAGCCTCAAGACGAGCGATGCCCGCATCGCGCGCAGCCGGGCGGGTAGGACGGCACGATCTGGCTCCCGTGGACCACGGTGTCGGACCATCGACTGCCGGCGGATCGGTCGATCTAAGCTGTCAGATTGTTGTGCTTTTCGGAGTCTGGCTGGGGAACCTGGATTCGAACCAAGACAAACAGAGTCAGAGTCTGTTGTGCTACCGTTACACCATTCCCCAATGGATTATCCAATATAATCAATAGTTTATTTGATTATCTGGATAGATTGCCGGCGGCGGGATCCGGACAAATCACCGCGCCAAAGGTTGGCGTCGTTCTACCCGCTTGGTCCTGTCTTTGGCAAGCGTGGAAGAGGGCGCATTTTGGGCTTCCGCCATTCGGGTTTGAAGCATTGGAAGCTCAAGCGGCCGTCACTTCTTGCGCCTTTGACGCCATCGGGCGCCCACCGGCTCGGCGTGCATGTCGAGCGCTTGGTCCGCAAGGAACCGCCGGCCAAGGGCTCCCGCACCGGCCTGACGGCCTACACGCTCCTGATCGACGGCGAGCCGGCGGGCTCGATCCAGACCCAGCTCGCCTTCAACAATTTCATCTCATGGTCCGGCCTCGACATCGGCCGCGACCGCTCCAGCCCGGTCTCGCATTACGAGGCGCCGTTCGAATTCACCGGCCAATTGCTGCGGGTGACGGTCGACATGCATGAGGACCAAAAGCTGGACGGCGAGGGAGTTGGGACGGCGGAGATGGCGCGGCAGTAACCGCCGCACCGTCATTGCGAGCGCAGCGAAGCAATCAGCGAGCGCGGAGGCATGGATTGCTTCGTCGCTTCAGCGCAAAATTGCTTTGCAATTTTGTCGCGAGCTCCTCGCAATGACGTGGAGAGAGCGCTACTTGATCTTCTCATACGCTGACGCAAAGTCCGCGAGCGGCATCGGGATCGCAATCGTTTCCTTGGCGAGATTCTGGAACGAGACCTTCAACTGTTTGCCGGATTTCAACGCGGTGAGCATCTCGGGCGCGATCTGGAGGTTGGCGTAGCAGCCGCGGGCCTCGCAGGTCTGGATCTGCAGGTCGGACGCCTTGCCGTCATCGACCTGGAGCTTGGCGCCGGCCGGCAGATTGAGCCCGAGCGGTAGCTGGACGAGGCCGACCGGCGCGCGGGTTTCGGCTGATACGCGGATGTTGATCAGCACGATCAACTGGCCGGTCTTGGTCAGAACGGCGCTCTGCTCGATCGCGCATTCCAGCGGCGCACCGCGGCTGGCGCTGCTGCACCGCGCAATCCAGCCAGGAGGGGCGGGCATATTCGCTCCCTCGGCCGCAGCCGGCGTTGCTTGCGCGACAGGTGAGGGGTTCTTGGCTCTGGGTGCCTGGGCGTGGCTTTGCGCGCAAAAAGAGAATAATATCGCGATTGCAATCGTAAGCTTTACAGCAATTGTCACGATCCAGCTCCGAAATGAACATCATTCGGATGTGCTGGTTGCAACCTAAAGTCAAGTCATTCGGCCGCCTGCTTGACCGATCCGTGGGTGTGCGAATGCACATCATGGTTAGGATTGGACGAACGTCCCCACTGCGCAAACGCGTTGGAAAGCCGGTCGAGATAGAGATAGACCACCGGCGTGGTGAACAGCGTCAGCGCCTGGCTGACCAGCAGCCCGCCGACCATGGCATAGCCCAGCGGCTGCCGGATTTCCGAGCCCGTTCCGGTGCCGAGCATCAGCGGCACGCCGCCGAGCAGCGCTGCCATCGTCGTCATCATGATCGGACGGAAGCGCAACAGCGCCGCCTTGCGGATCGCGGCTTCGGGCTTCAGGTTCTCGTCGCGCTCGGCCGTGATGGCGAAGTCGACCATCATGATGCCGTTCTTCTTCACGATGCCGATCAGCAGCACGATGCCGATCAGCGCGATCAAGCTGAAGTCGAACCCGAATAGCATCAGGATCGCGAGCGCGCCGACGCCGGCGGACGGCAGCGTCGACAGGATCGTGATCGGGTGGATGTAGCTTTCGTAGAGGATGCCGAGGATCAGATAGACCACCACCAGCGCGGCAAGGATCAGCAGCGGCACGGTGCCAAGCGACTGCTGAAACGCCTGCGCGGTGCCCTGGAAGCTCGAATTGAGCGTTGCCGGCGCGCCGAGTTCGACCATCGCCTTCTGCACCGCGTCGGTGGCCTGTCCCAGCGCCACGCCCTGTGCGAGGTTGAAGCTGATCGTGATCGCCGGAAACTGGCCCTGATGGCTGATCGATAGCGGCCGCACCGGCACGCTGGTCCAGGTCGCAAAGGTCGACAGCGGCACCTGGTCGCCAGTCGTAGGCGATTTCACGTAGATCTTGTTCAGCGTGTCGAGGCTGCCCTGCAGCTCCGGCAACACCTCCAGCACCACCTTGTAGGTGTTGAGCTGGGTGAAATACTGCGTCACCTGGCGCTGGCCGAACGCATCATACAGCGTATCGTCGATCAGCTGCGGCTGGATGCCGTAGCGCGCGGCGGTATCGCGGTTGATCTTGAGCTCCAGCGTGGTGCCGTTGGTCTGCTGGTCGGTGGCGACGTCGCGCAGCTCGGGCACCGTCTGCATCTTCGCCAGAATCTTCGGCGCCCATTCGTTCAGCTCGGCGAGGTCAGCGTCCTGCAGCGTGAACTCGAACTGGGTTCGCGTCGGCCGGCCGCCGAGCCGCACATCCTGCGCCGCCTGCATATAGAGGCGGGCGCCTTCAACTTTCTCCAATTGGGGACGGAGGCGCGCGATGATCTGCTGCGCGTTCGCCTTTCGCTCCTCGCGTGGCTTCAGCGTGATGAAGAGACTGCCATTGTTCCCGGCGCGCCCGCTGCCGCCGATCAACATCGCGACCGAGGCCACGTCCGGGTCGGCCTGCACGATCTTTCCGAGTTCCTCCTGACGCCGTTTCATCTCGGCAAAGGAGATGTCTTGGCTGGCTTCCGAGGTGGCCGTGATCAGGCCGTTATCCTGCTGCGGGAAGAAGCCTTTTGGGATGATGACGAACAGGTAGACCGACAATCCAAGCGTGGCGAAGAAAACCATCAGCGTCGTGAGCTTCCAACGCATCGCTAGATCGAGGCCCCGCTCATAGACGCGCAGCATCGCATCGAAGCCGCGCTCGCTCCATTGATAAAACCGGCCATGCCTGGTTTCCCCGTGCGCGCGCAGGAAGCGGGAGGCCATCATCGGCGTCAGCGTCAGCGACACGATCATCGACACGAAGATGGTCATGGCAAGCGTCACCGCGAATTCGCGGAACAGCCGCCCGATGATGCCGCCCATCAGCAACAACGGGATCAGCACCGCGACCAGCGAGATACTGATCGAGACGATGGTGAAGCCGATCTCGCGGGCGCCCTTGAAGGCGGCGGCGAGCGGCTTTTCGCCTTCCTCGATATAGCGCGTGATGTTTTCCAGCATCACGATGGCGTCGTCGACCACGAAGCCGACCGCAATCGTGAGCGCCATCAGCGAGAGGTTGTCGAGCGTATAGCCGAACACCCACATCAACGCGCAGGCGCCGAGCAGCGCCAGCGGCACCGTGACCGTCGGGATCACCGTGGCCCAGAAGCTGCGCAGGAAGATGAAGATCACCATCACGACCAGCGCAATGGTCAGGAGCAGGGTGAACTGTACGTCCTCCACCGCGGCGCGGATGGTCTGGGTGCGGTCGCTGATCACCTCGATCTTGATCGCCGGCGGAATGGCTGCCACCAGCCGCGGCAGCGTCGCCTTGATCTTGTCGACGGTCTCGATGACGTTGGCGCCGGGCTGCTTGAAAATCACCAGGAACACGCCGCGCTTGCCGTTGGCCCAGGCCGCCTGTTTGGCGTCTTCCGGCCCGGTGACGGCCTGGCCGATATCGCGGATCCGCAACGGCCCGCCGTTGCGGTAGGCAATGATGACGTCGTTCCAGTCCTTCGAGTCTGGCAATTGGTCGTTGGCGTAGATGGTGTAGGCGCGATGCTCGCCGTCGATATTGCCCTTGGGGCTGTCGACGGTCGTGATCGCGATCTGGCTGCGCACGTCCTCCAGCGAGAGGCCCTTGGCGACGAGTTTGGCCGGGTCGATCTGGATGCGGATCGCCGGTTTCTGCTGGCCGCCGATGATGACCTGGGCAACACCCGAGATCTGGCTGATCTGCTGCGCAAGCTGGGCGTCGACGGCATCGCTCACGGTCGTCAGCGGCAGCGTGTCCGAGGTCGCGGACAAGAGCAGGATCGGCGAGTCGGCCGGGTTGACCTTGCGATAGGTCGGCGGCGAGGGGAGGCTCTTCGGCAACTGGCCGCTGGCGGCGTTGATTGCGGCCTGCACGTCGTTGGCGGCTGCGTCGATCGGGCGGTTCAGATCGAACTGGATCGTGATCGCCGCCGTGCCGAGATAGCTGGTCGAGGTCATCTGCGCGACGCCGGGAATCTGCGCGAGCTGACGTTCCAGCGGCTGCGCCACGGATGACGCCATGGTTTCCGGGCTGCCGCCGGGTAGCGACGCGGAAACCTGAATGGTCGGAAAATCGACCTGCGGCAGCGGCGCAACCGGCAGCAGCGGATAGGCCACCAGGCCGATGAACATGATGCCAGCCATCATCAGCGAGGTGCCGATGGGATAGCGAATGAAGGGCGCGGAGATTCCCTCGCTCATTCGCCGGGAACCTTCGCCTGATCCGAACTGGCGACTGCCGTCGTCACCAGCGTGCCCGGCTGAACCTTGAACTGGCCCGCCGCGATTACCTGCTCGCCGGGCGAAAGCCCGTCATCGACCACGGAGCGGCCGTCGATCGAGCGCATCACCTTGATCTTACGGAGTTCGGCCTTGTTCTCCTTGTTGACCAGATAGGCGTAAAGACCATCGGGTCCATGCTGAACGGCGTCGTCGGGAATCACGGTGGCGTCCTTCAGCGTCGCAATGAGCAGCCGGGTCGAGACCGACTGGCCCGGCCACAGCGCGTGATCCTTGTTGTCGAACACGGCCTTGAGCCGGACGGTTCCGCTCGACGTGTCGACCTGGTTGTTGATGAGCGCGAGCGTGCCGGTGGAGAGCACGCGTTTGCCGTCGGTGGAGAGCGCGATCGTCTTGGGAGGGGAAGCCGCGAGCGCGGCCTTGATATCCGGCAACTGGTCTTCCGGCGCGGTGAAGATCACGGCGATCGGCTCGATCTGGGCGATGGTCACGATGCCGGTCTGCGTCGCGGCATTGACGATGTTGCCGACGTCGACCTGACGCAGCCCGACGACGCCGGAGATCGGGGCCTTGACGGTGGCGTAATCGAGCTGGGTCTGCGCGGTCTCGATCATCGCTGCATCAGCTTGGATCTGCGCGGTGAGCTGCGCGACCGTGGAGCGCTGCGTGTCGGTCTGTTGCCGGGTCGCGAATTCGCCGAGCTTGGTATAGCGCTGCAGGTCGAGGCTGGCGTTGGCGAGGTTGGCTTCGTCCTGCGCCTTCTTGGCCTTGGCCTGATCGAGCGCAGACTGGAAAGGCCGCGGATCGATCTCGACCAGCGTGTCGCCTTCCCGAACGACCTGTCCTTCCTGAAAAGCGATCCGGTTGATCTGGCCGTCAACGCGAGTGCGGACGACGACGGTGTTGAATCCCTGCACGGTGCCGAGACCGGTCAGATAGACCGGAAAATCGGCCTTTTCGACCGTGGCAATCCGCACCGGAACGGCGGCACGGGCGGGCGCGGCCTTCTGCGCTTCAGCTTGCGCCGGATGGTCTCCACTCTGGAATCGCTGCCAGCCGAGGTAGCCCAGCGCGGCGATCGCTACGATCAGCAAAGCCCAACGGATGGTGCGCGACCTCGACATGATTCATCGATTTCCGGAAGTTCCCCAAGTCCTCCGATATAACGTTCGCGCGTTCGCCCTGTACAAACACTAAGGCTTGAGAATCCTAAACAATAGGAAAGGTTGGCCGCCGCGGTGGGCGGCTCGCTGCGTCGCGTACTTCGGCGTGAGTTGCGCACAGGGATGACGTCCGGATTCTGATTGTGGGACTGATTGCGCGTGTTGCAATCGCCCCATCCCCTGCGCTTCCTCACCGGCCCTCAAAGCTGTCGTGAGGGCATCAGCATTGCCGCCATGGATCGACGGTCGGCGAACCGTTCCGCTGATGAAACCACCGGCACGGTTTGGTTGGTGAAAGCTGGACGAACAATCAGCGCCTGACTTTCCAGGATTTCCCGGCGGTCTTTAGAATGCTTGTAAGGGAGGTTAACAGGAACCGGAACGCAAAACTGTTGGTCACCAAACCTGACAAACGAGCTCGGCTACGATGTGCTCTGACCGGAGCGCGACGCCATTCGTGTTCCTGGCGCCTGGACGAAGCGTGAGCATGGTGCTCTCGGGCACGGTTCTAGACAAATTCTAAGGGGCAGTTGGAATGCTGGTCCGCATCGCCAACGTACCGAGCGACTGATGTGGTGGACTTCCGCCGCATCATGGTCGCGGCCGTGTGGAAGATGGCCGCTCCACCGCAGGCGCGGAGCGCCTACGCGCGGCCGTCGAGGGCTAACGACGCCGATCGCCAGTCCAGAATTCATCTCGGCGGCGACCCCGGCTGCATTTCGTCCCGCCGCTGTTTAACCGCTACGCGGCCTCAGACGGCCACCAATTCGGCCTTCATGTCGACAACGCGGTGAGGGGAGATCGCCTCACGGGATTGCAGATCCGGACCCACCTTTCAGTGACGCAGTGCCCGTCGGAACCGGACGAATACGACGGTAGCGAAGTGATAGTGGAGGACCTCTATGACTTACATGAAATCAAGCTCGGGGCCTGGGGCCTCATGCATTATCCTGCGTCTAGGTCGCATCTGGTTACGCCGGTCGCACGAGGTATGCATGTAGCGTCTTTTTTCTGGCTGCAGAGCATGGTACGGGATGGCCACGCCCGCAGCCTCGTCTTCGATCTCGATATCGCGATCCAGGCCCTGGTAGAGCGGCTCGGGCGAGACGACCCTGAAACGGTCAAATTGACCAATCGCAACCTGATCCGCTACTGGGCCGAAGAATGAACAAGATGACTCTTTCTCGCGTGACGACATTGGTGATGATCTCGGCGCTGGCGATGCTGTCGCTGGCGGTGCCGTCGTCCGCCCAGCAGGGCATGGCCCCTCCTGTAGCGCCAACGGCCCAGCAGGCGCCCGCCGTATCGCAATCGCAGCCTCCGGCCGCGCTGCCCCAGGCAGCGGCTCCGCAGGCCGCGCCTTCGGACGCGGCTGCGACGCCGGCCGAGCGCGAGGGTAAATTGCTGAAGGCGGCGGCCGCGGAGCTCAAGGAATTGTCGCCTTGGTCGATGTTCAAGTCGGCCGACGTGGTGGTCAAGGCGGTCATGATCGGCCTTGCCTTTGCTTCGCTGGTGACCTGGACCATCTTCATCGCCAAGATGCTTGAGCTGACCGTGGTTCAGCGCAAGGTGCGCTCGGCGCTGGCCAAGATCGCGGACGCGCGGTCGCTGGCGGAAGCGCAATTCGCGCTCGGCGCCAGGGGCAGCGTGCTGGCGTCCTTCCTTGCGGCAGCAATGCGCGAGGCGCGGCTGTCGGCGGGCATATCGAGCGATGCCGGCATCAAGGAGCGCGCCGCATCGAGCTTTGCCGAAATCGTGCGCGCCGAAGCGCGGCGTATCAGGCTCGGCATGGGCCTTCTGGCAACCATCGGCGCGACATCGCCCTTCGTCGGCCTGTTCGGCACCGTCTGGGGCATCATGAACAGCTTCATCGGTATTTCGAAATCGCAGACCACGAACCTCGCCGTGGTGGCGCCCGGCATCGCCGAGGCGCTGCTCGCGACCGCCATCGGATTGGTTGCTGCAATCCCCGCCGTTATCATCTACAATCACTTTTCTCGCGTGACCAAAGGCTACATGGAGTTGGTCAGCCGCGCATCGGGCGCTGCGGCGCGGCTGTTGTCGCGCGATCTTGACCGCACCCATGTCAGTTCGCATTCCCGTACGGCGGCGGAGTAGGCGATGGGCGCCTCAATCGCAGAACATGACCACGATGACGACAGCGATTTTGCGGAATCGCATGAGATCAATGTCACGCCCTTTATCGACGTCATTCTCGTTCTCCTGATCATCTTCATGGTCGCGGCGCCGCTGTCCACCGTCGACCTGCCGATCGATCTGCCGACATCGACCGCAACTCCGCAGAAGAAGCCGGACAAGCCGACTTATGTCAGCATTAAGCCGGACCTCTCGATTGCGATCGGGGAGGATTTGGTCAAGCGGATCGATCTGGTGCGCTCGTTAGATGCGATGCCGGACAGCAAGGATCGTCATATCTTCATTCGCGCCGATCGCGCGGTACCCTACGGGGAGTTGATGGTCGTGTTGGAGATACTGCGCTCCGGCGGCTACTCGAAAATCAAACTGGTGGCGCTGGAAGGCGTTCCTGATGCGGCGGCGGCGCAGGCAGCGCCGGCAGCGCCTTGATCGGCCTTGACGAACATAAGCCATCCCGGCGGCTCTGGATTTTTGCCGCCGTGACGGCACTTGCGCTTCATGCCGGGGGAGCGGCGCTGGCCATCGCGCATTTGCAAGCTGAAGTAGACGCCGACGATGCCGTAGGTGCGTCGGCGATCGAGGTTGGAGTTGAACTTGCATCGGCCAACCGTGAAGACATCAACCTGCCTCCCGGTCCGGATACCGAGGCTGCCGTAGCATCGCCGCAACTCGCCGAACAAGAGGCCGAGGTTAAGGACACCGAACTGCCGCAGGACAAGCCGACCGACGTCGATGATGCGGACCGCGCGGTGACACCGAACAAATCGGAAAAGCCGAAGGAGGAGGATACGAAGCTTGCAGCGGTGCAGACGCAAGCTTCGCCGGAATCAGCGGCGCAAGAGGCAATGGCAACGCCTAACCTTGACGGGCGTCGTGAAGACACGGCCAAGGCGCCGAAATTGGGCATCGGCAAGAGCGTCGAGCTCGCGAAAGTGGCGTGGGAAAAGAAGGTTGTTGCTCATTTCAAGAAGTTCCTGATGTTTCCGGACGGCGCAAAGGTGAAAGGCGCGGCGTTGAAGCTCGAGCTTGAGTTTGACCGCACGGGTCACGTTCTTTCAGTTAGCGTCGCCGAAGGTTCTGGTCTGAGCGCTTATGACGAAGCTGCTCTGAAAATGGTCCGACGGGCGGATCCTGTACCGAAGCCGCCGCCGTTGGTCGCAGATCTAGGGTTGACTCGCACTTTGCCTGTCACGTTCAAGGACGCAAAATAAGTCGATAGTTCTGCTTTGCCAGTGATGTCGGGCATGATCGCCGACGAAGGTCTGACCTTCACCCCGCCGGTGATCTTCCGTGTCAAGAACAAGAGATGACGCCGCGCATTCTCTCCATCGTGCTAGATCGGATAATGCTGCGGTCCGGTCTCGATCGTGATCCAGCGCAATTCCGTGAATTCGGCGATGCCGGCCTTGCCGCCGAAGCGGCCGTAGCCTGACGCCTTGACGCCGCCGAACGGCATCTGCGCCTCGTCATGAACGGTCGGACCGTTGACATGGCAGATGCCGGAGTCGATCCGCTTGGCGACCTCGAATGCGCGGGCGATGTCGCGGCCGAACACGGCGGCCGACAGGCCATACTCGGTGTCGTTGGCGACGCGAACGGCTTCGTCCACGCCGTTGACGCGCACGACAGAGACCACCGGACCGAACGACTCCTCGCCATAGATGCGCATCGACGAGTTGACGCCGTCGATCACGGTCGCCGACATCAGCGTGCCCTCGCTGCGTCCGCCGGCAACGACCTTGGCGCCCTTGCTGACGGCGTCGTTGATCAAGGCCTGGATGCGGGCCGCCGCATCGGTGCCGATCAGCGATCCCAGCGGCGCATTGCCCTTGCGCGGATCGGCCGCGACCAGCGATCCGGCTTTCGCCGCGAGCCTGGTCACGAATGCGTCGGCGATCTTCTCGTCGACGACGAGGCGCTCCGTCGACATGCAGATCTGGCCCTGGTTCATGAAGGCGCCGAAGGCTGCGGCGGCTACCGCTGCGTCGATATCGGCATCGTCGAGCACGATCATCGGCGCCTTGCCGCCGAGTTCGAGTAGCGCCGGCTTCAGATACTTCGCCGCCACCTGCGCGATGATGCGGCCGACGCGGGTCGAGCCGGTGAAATTGACGCGGCGCACGGCGGGATGGCCGATCAGCATTTCGATCAGGGCAGGGGCATCTTCCGGCGCGTTGGTGATGACGTTGAGCACGCCCGGCGGCAGGCCGGCGTCGCGCAGGCATTCGGCGATCAGCCGGTGGGTGCCCGGGCAGATCTCGGAGGCCTTCAGCACCACGGTGTTGCCGCAGGCCAGCGGCAGCGCAATGGCGCGCACGCCGAGAATGACCGGTGCGTTCCACGGCGCCATGCTCAGCACCACGCCCGCCGGCTGGCGCACGGCCATGGCGATGCAGCCCGGCTTGTCCGAGGGAATGACCTCGCCCGCAATCTGCGTGGTCATGGCGGCGGCTTCGCGCAACATGCCGGCGGCAAGGTGGACGTTGAAGCCGGCCCAGCCCGCGGTCGCGCCGGTTTCTGCTGCCATCAGCTCGATGAACTGCGGCGCCTTCGACGCCAGCAGATCGGCAGCCTTCAGCAGGATCGCGCGCCTTGCGTTCGGGCCGGTGGCGGACCATGCGGGGAAAGCGGCCGCGGCGGTGTCGGCCGCGCGCTTCGCATCCGCGATCTGGGCTGCCGCAGCGCGGCTTGCGACATCACCCGTGACGGGGTTGAGCCGATCGAACGTCGCGCCGTTTGACGCCGGGACATCCTTGCTCTCGAGCAGCAGCGTGATTTCGTGCATGACATTCTCCTTCGGGCGGTGGCGTTACGATGACGGTGTGGCGGTGGCCGGCGGCACGCCGCCGAGATAGGCCCGCTGGACGGCGGGATCGGACTTCAGATGATCGGCGCTGCCGTGGCCGACGATGATGCCGTTTTCGAGCACATAGCCGCGGTCGGCGATCCGCAAGCTTTCCTGCGCGTTCTGCTCGACGAGCAGCAATCCGACGCCGGCCTCGCGTACCCGCAGCAGGGTGGCGAACAATTCCTGCACCATGGCAGGCGAGAGACCGAGCGACGGCTCGTCGAGCAGCAGAATATCCGGATTGGACATCAGGGCGCGGCCGATCGCGAGCATCTGCTGCTCGCCGCCGCTCATGGTGCGCGCGATCTGGGCGGCGCGTTCGCGCAGGCGCGGAAACAGCGAAAACACCTGCTCGCGCCGCGCCGCTTCGCCCTCGCGAGCGCGCTTTGGATTGGCGCCGAGCAGGAGGTTTTCCTTCACCGTCAGATCGCCGAAGATGCCGCGGCCCTCGGGCACCAGCGCCAGTCCGCTTTCGACGATGTCGTGCGGGGGAAGCACGGATATGTTACGGCCGCCGAGGCTCACCTGCTTGCCGGGCAGCGTACGCACAACGCCTGCGATGGCTTTCAGGAGCGAGGTTTTGCCGGCGCCATTGGCGCCGAGGATCGTGACGATCTCGCCGCTGTTGACATGGAGCGCGACGCCGTCGAGCGCGCGGTGCAGGCCATAGGCGAGGCTGAGATTTTTGACCTCAAGCATCCGCAGCCACTCCGCCGAGGTAGGCCTTGACGACCGCGGCATCGCTCAACACGTCCGCGGTGGCACCCTCGGCAATCTTGCGTCCGCTGCTCATGACGATGCAGCGGTCGCACAGGGCGCGCACCGCAGCCATCACATGCTCGACCAGCACGATGGTGATCCCTTCCGCCTTCAACGACCGGATCAGATCGATGCCGATTGCCAGCTCGGAGGGATTGAGGCCGGCGAGCCATTCGTCTAGCAGCAGCAATCGCGGCTTCGCGGCGAGGGCGCGCGCGAGTTCCAGGCGCTTGCGGTCGATATAGGTGAGGTCGGCCGCGGGCCGCCGGCCGTGCCCGGCAAGGCCGACGCGATCGAGCAGCGTATCGATCCGAAGCTCGGCTTCGGCGGCGGGCAGATGGGGTCTCTGGAACGCCAGCCCTGCCTTGATGTTCTCGTGGCAGTCCATGCCATCGAGCACGCGGACGAGCTGGAATGTCCGGGCAAGGCCAAGCCGCGCGATCCGGTACGACGCAAGGCCCGCGATGTTCTGGCCCATCAGGCGGATGGTGCCGGCATCGGGACGCAACACGCCCGATATCAGATTGAGCGCTGTCGTCTTGCCCGACCCGTTGGGACCGAGCAGGCCCATGATCTCGCCTTGTCCGACCGAAAAGCCGAGATCGTTCACCGCGACCAGCCCGCCGAACGCGCGCCGCAGGCCGTCGATTTCGAGCACGGTCGTTTGGGTGCCCTGGCTCATGCGGCTACCCGTTGCGTGGTTTTGCCGGCAGACGTCGTCGACAGCTTCTCGAACAATCCGGCCACGCCCCGCGGCAGCATGTAGACGATCAACAGGAAGATGCAGCCGAGGATGATCGTGAACGTGTTGGGAAAGCGCGCGCTCAACAGTTCGAACAGCAGCGTCAGCGGCACGGCGCCGAGCACCGGCCCCCACAGCCGGTGCGCGCCGCCGAGCAGCGCCATGATCAGCACCTGAAACGAGATCATCGAATTGAAGGCGATCGACGGCTCGATATAGGTCCAGCGCGGCGCCATGATCGCGCCGACCAGCGTCATGACCGTGGCGCTGATCGTGAACAGGGCGACTTTTGCGAAGGTGGTATTGATCCCGCAATGCTTTGCGACGGTCTCGTCCTCGCCGATCACGCGCAGCGCAAAGCCTAAGCGCGAGCGCGCGATCAGCCAGCCCAGCAGGAACACCGCGGCGGTCAGCACCAGCAACTGCCAGTAAATATCGGCCTGGGTGATGTTGACGAAGACATAGCGTCCGAGCACGCGCGACTTGTTGACCTCGAACCAGACCACGAGCTGGCGGATCAGCTCGGTGAGACCAAAGGTAAAGATGACGAAGTAGACGCCGCTCAGGCGCAGCGTCGACAGCCCGACGATGGCGGCGACAATGGCGCCGAGCGCCGCGGCGGTCAGCAGCACCAGCGGCCAGGGCAGGATTTCGCCGAGCACCGCGACGGTATAAGCCCCGACGCCAAAGAAGGCGGTCGTGGCCAGCGAGACATAGCGGGTGGGCCCTGAGAACATACCCCAGGCCGTCGCCAGCACGGTGTATTGCAGCAGGCTGATGGCAAGCGCGAGATAGTAGGCGTTGCCGAGACGGGGGACGAAGGCCAGCAGCGCGATTGCTGCCAGCGAAAGGAAGCCGAAGCCAGCGATACGCGCGCTCATCGCGTCGCCCTGCCAAACAGGCCGGCCGGCTTCACCAGCAGCACGGCGAGAAACAGCGCGAAATTCACCGCAAGCGTAAGCCCGGGATCGACATAGGAGGCAACCAGCGCCTCGCTGAGGCCAAGCGCCAGCCCCGCGATCAGGCAGCCCAGCATGTTGCCGACGCCGCCCATCACCACGACGATCAACGCTTTCATGGTGAAGACCACGCCGGATGATGCGCTGAAGGTGAGGAATGTGCTGACCAGCACGCCGGCCGCGGCGACCAGCGCGCCGCCGAGCGCAAAGGTCAGGGCGGACGCCTGCGGCACATTGATGGCGACAAGCTGGGCCGCGAAGGGATCGACGGCAACCGCGCGTATCGCCGTGCCGGCGCGGGTGCGTGTCAGCGCGGCATAGAGCGCGAGCCCAAGCACGATGGTGATGCCAAGCGCGGTGAGGCGGTTGGCGGCGACCGTCTCACCGAGAAACTGCACCGGGAAGGCCAGGAACGAATAGCTGTAATAGGCTCCGCCGAACAGTGCCAGCATCGAGCCCTGAATGACGAAGGTGAGCCCGAAGGTAGCGAGAATGCTGTCGACCTCGAGCGCGTCGCGGTTCGGCGCGCGGCGCACCAGCGGGGTCAGCAGTATCTTGTAGATCGCAAAATTGAGCACGAAGGCGAGGGGAACGACCAGCGCCAGTCCGACAAAGGGACTGACGGCCCAGCCCGTGAACAGCCAGTGCGATGCAAAGGCGGCGGCGATCAGGAACTCGCCGTAGGATAGGTTCATGATGCGCGCAACGCCGTACTGGAGCGTGAGCCCCATGGCGATGAGCGCATACATGCCGCCCAGCATCAGGCCGGTCAGAATGGCGTTGGTCATGGCTTGGCCGGCCGCCTCGCTGTCTTGAACGTTACGGCGCCACCCACGCCGGCTTCGGCACGATCGCTTTGCGCGCGCCTTCGTTGCCGGCCGGCGCGATGCCGTAGAACTCGCCATCCTGCCACTGGCCGACCCACCAGTAGCGCGTCGGCATGTTGTTCTCGAGCTTGACCTTGCCGATCACGGTGTCGAATGAGCCGGTCTGCAGATCCTTGATGACAGCGGCGCGGTCGACCTTGCCGACGCGTTCGATCGCCTGCTGCAGCATCTGCAGGCTCGCATAAGTCACCGCGCTCGCCCAGCGGTCCGGCTCGGCGCCGTTGGCGGCGGAGGCCTTGTGGCGAGCGAGGTAGTCCTTGATCGCCGGACTGTCGCCGCTCCAGCCGCCGATGCCCATCACGCCTTCGGTGTTCTTGCCGAACTTTTGCTTGTAGAGCGGGAAGGCGGTGCCGACGCCGGTATAGAACACTTTTGGATTGAGGCCTGCGATGCGCGATTGCTCGGTCAGCGCCAGCGTATCCGGCGGGTAGCTGAAGGCGATGAAGACATCGGGATTGAGCGCCTTGATCTCGTTGACGATCGGCGCCAGGTCTTGCGTGCCGATCGGATAGGTCTTGTCGTAGGCGAGTTTGAACTTCGCATTGGTGAGCGCCGGCCGCGCCGCCCCGGACAGATCGATGCCAAAACCGTCGGCGATGCTGACCATCGCCACCGTGTCGCCGATCTTCTTTTCGTCACGCAATTTGTTCAAGAGTTCGACCAGCGATTTGGCGGCATCCGCTGACGTGCCGAGCAGCCAGAAACTGTTGGGCCAGCGCTTGGCGAGTTCCGGCGCGCGATCGGTCACGGCGGTTGCGGCGAGGTGCGGATAACCTTCGCGGTTCAGCGTCGGTCCAACAGCCAGATTAAGGCCGGTGCCCCAGGGCGGCAGAATGAAATCGACCTTGTCCTGGTTGATCAACCGCTCGAGCGCGCGCACGGCCTCTTCGGCGTTGGAGCGGTCGTCATATTGCACCACCTCGATCGGGACGCGCTTGTCGCCGAGCTTGATACCACCGGCGGCATTCACTTCCTTCACCCACAATTCGTAGTTGGGAATGGTGGTGACGGCGGCGCCGCCGGTATTGGGGCCGGTGCGCGAGATCGCGTAGCCGATCTTGATCGAGGTTTGCGCTTCGGCGATGGCGGCGAGGCCGATGGTGGCGGCGCAAGTTGCGGCCGCCAGCAAGGCGGCACGGCGCGTCAAAAATGTCGTCATGTTCTCCTCCCGGGTGATGCGACCGGCGCCATTGAACTGGCGCTCATGATCGTCCTGACGTTAGGGGACGTTCCGGGAGGCTTGGAATTGGACGAAGCCGGGGAAAGATTGTACTTTTCTGGCAAACGCCCCGGTTCACTGGCGGCGGATTGTCTCAGGAGGCGGGGGCATGTCGGTATCACCAGGACTGAATGGACTGCCGGTCGGCATCGCACTGGCGGTGCGTGCGGAGGCATTTTCGGCGGCGCTGGCGGCCAGATCTTGGGTGATCCGCCAGAGGTCCGAGCGGCGGGCGCATCTGTTGCTGCTGCAATCGGATTGTGGCCGTGCATCCTGGCACGGGACCAGTGTTGCGATGGAAGCGCCGACGCTGCTTTGGCTGCCAGGCAGCACCGATGCGACGATCGAAGTGGGTCCCGGCGCGGACGGCTTCCTGCTATCGGTCGACGACGATTTCCTGATCAAGATTATTGCCGGCACGGCCGAGGCGCTGCATCTGCGCAGGACCACCGAGCGCGTCGCGCTGATATCAGGCGAAGCGCTTCCGCCCTCTCTGGATACGGTCGCCGAATCGTGCCGGGCCATCGTGGCTGAGCTGCGTGCGCCCGGCTTTGGCGGCGCGACACTGATCTCTTCGCATCTGCTTCTGCTATGCCTGCAGCTCTGGCGGCTCAGCGCCTCGCATGACGAGCGTCACGAGGTTGCGGCGCGCGGCGGCGGTCCGGCGCTGGTTGGCAATTTCCTGCAAATGGTCGAACTGCATTACCGCGACGGCTGGCCGGTGGCGCGCTATGCGGACGCGCTCGGCGTCACGTCCGACAAGCTGCATGCGCATTGCCAGCGCGAGAAAAGCTGTGGCCCGCGCGCGATCATTCACGAGCGCCTGGTCCGCGAAGCCTGCACGCGCCTGCAGCAGCTCGATCTTCCCGTCGAGCAGATCGGATACGGATTGGGTTTTCGCGATCCGGCTTATTTCAACCGCTTCTTCCGCAAGTACCGCGGCGCATCGCCGGGAAACTATCGCCGGCAGATAAGGCTCGAGCACGCACGCAGCGGTCCGTCCTATGCGGCGTGGCCATGAGTACGCTGGTGTTAAGCGGCTGTGTCAGCGCCAGTATAAGCGGATGCTGACATAGACAATGGCGAGGCAGGCAAAGATCAGCGCCACCGGAAGCCGTGGTTTGGTCTGAGGTCCGGATGCGGCAGGTTTGGGCCGCGGCGGCGGCCGTCGGAACGCTGTGACGTTGCCTGCCTCCTTGACCGGCTCGGCCGCGCGCGAAGGCAGCTCGGGCGGCGTTCCGGAGCCGCCCATCTCGGCATAATAGCTCTTGTACATGAGCTGGATGGTGGCCTCGGACGCGTCCGCCTCGGTCATCCTCGCCAACAATTGCCGGTAGCCCTCGAGAAAGCTTTGCGCCTCGGCGGGCAGGGCGGAGAAGCCGTTAAGCTTGGCCAGCATTTTCCAGGTCGCGAAATCTGCCCTCGCGCGGGTATCGGCGCGTCGCGCAATCAACATATCGGCAGCTTTTGTCGCCATGGCCCGGGTCGGTTCTTCCCTGTGTTGTTCTATCTGAAGATTAAGCGTTGCCGGTGATGAAGAGAAGCGCGCTCATCACATATCCGATAAGAGTCCGCAGTATCGCCGAAATAACATCAAGATTTAGGCCGAGCTGCGTCCCGATGACGGGAAGCAGGATCAAAAGACCGAGCAGGATCAGCATCCCGTACGGTTCCACGCGCGACAGCGGGTAAGCCAGCACCCGCGGCAGCAGCCCGACGGCGACCCGGCCGCCATCCAGCGGCGGGATCGGCATCATGTTGAAGATCGCCAGCACGATATTGAAGAAGAACATGTTTTTGAGGTTGTCCGCGGTCCATTTGGCGGCGTCTGCCGGCACCAGCGGCATGGCATGGAAGGCAAACGCTGCGATCGTCGCCAGGACGATGTTGGTGGCGGGGCCGGCCAGCGCCACCCAGACCATGTCGAGCCGGGGATGGTTAAGGTTTCGGAAATTCACCGGGACCGGCTTGGCGTAGCCGAACAGGAACGGCGAATGCGCCAGCAGCAGCACGCCCGGCAGAATCACGGTCCCGAACGGATCGATATGCTTGAAAGGGTTGAAGCTGACCCGGCCAAGCTGCCAGGCGGTATTATCGCCGAGTTTGTATGCCACGAAGGCGTGCGCGGCCTCGTGGAAGGTGATGGCGATCAGGACGGGGAGCACCCAGACCGAAATGCCGTAGAGCGTGATGTTCAAGCGGTCTGCCCCGGTTTGCGCGTCGAAGCCGCTAGCCTAGCACGCCCGCGTCACTGGGGAACCGTCTCCTGATATTGCGGCAGGCCGTCATCAAGCCGCACCCACGCCATCTTTTCCGAGACCCAGATGTGCTCAGTCGGCGCAAAGGCGTTGCGGTCGTCGAAGGCGGCGAGCGCCACGCCGACGACGGTGCCGTTGGTGCGCCGGGAAAACAGCCTTGTCCCGCAAACCCTGCAGAATACCCGGTCGAGCGCTTCCGACGACGGATAGCGCGCGGTATCACCCGAGACGGTCAAATTCCGCTGGTCGAACAGCGCACGGGCAAAGAACGGCGAGCCCATCGCCTTCTGGCAGTTGCGGCAATGGCAGATCCGGACGTTGACCGGCTCGCCCTCGGTCTTGAACCTGACCGCGCCACACAGGCATCCGCCTTCTCTGGTCATTGTGTCTCCGCGGCTGCATTCACCGTTCTGGCGGTTGATATCCTGGTGAGACCCGTCACGCCTCGGCAATGGCTTCTATTTCCAATAGCCAGGCTTCGTCGAAAATGCCTGCAATGATAACGGTGAGCGCGGGGGCGTGCCCACCCAAAGCCTCCTGTCGCGCTTGACGGTTTTCGAGCGCGTATTTTCTGTCGGACAGGAAGATCGTAACCTTCACCAGATTGCCGATCGTCATGTCTGCGGCTTCGAGCTGTGCAAGGACGTTGGCCCATACAAGCTTCGCTTGTTCAGCAAAGCTGTCCGGCACCGCGCCGCCGCGAGCCATGGGAATCTGACCGCTGATGTAAAGCCGCCGGATGCTGTTCGTTGTTTCCACGGCCTGGGAATAACCGCCGACCGCCTCAGGGGCTGACTCGGCGTTTATCGATCGAAGTTTCAACGGCATTGTTTCTGGTCCAGCTATTTGCAGCCGTCGGTCGGCTAATAAGTTGCTCGTCCGCCGGAAATGTCGAACACCGCCCCGGTCGAAAACGCGCAATCCTCCGACGAAAGCCATGCCACCATCGCCGCGAGTTCTTCCACCAGGACGAAACGCGCCTTCGGAATTTTCGACAGCATGAAGTCGATGTGCTGCTGCGTGAGCTGATCGAAGATCGCGGTTTTCGCCGCCGCCGGCGTTACCGCGTTGACGAGAATGTCGTGCTGCGCGAGCTCCTTGCCGAGCGACTTGGTCAGCGCGATCAGGCCGGCCTTCGAGGCCGAATAATGCGCCGCGTTCGGATTGCCTTCCTTCCCGGCGATCGAGGCGATGTTGACGATGCGGCCGTATTTCTGCTTGAGCATCGCCGGCACCACCGCCTTGCAGCAGATGAAGGGACCGTCGAGATTGATGCGCATCACCTTGCGCCATTCGTCGAGGTCGGTTTCCCACACGGTGGCGTTGACGCCGGCGATGCCGGCATTGTTGACGAGGATATCGATCTTGCCGAGCGCCTTCAGCGTCTCGTCGCGGGTTTTCTCGACGGCGGCGAGGTCGGAGACGTCGACCTTGAACGCCGAGACGGCCGGGCCGATTTCCTTGGCGGTCTTTTCCGCAAACGGCCGGTCGTGATCCCAGATCGCGACCTTCGCGCCTGACGCGACGAAGCGCTCGGCGATCGCGCGTCCAAAACCCTGCGCCCCGCCGGTGACAACGGCGCAACGGCCGTTCAGATCGATCTTGTTCATTGGGCTTTCTCCTACAACGTCCAGCCGCCGTCGATGACGTGCGCGACGCCCGTCGTGAACGCACTCTCATCGCTGGCGAGATAGACGGCGAGCGAGGCGATCTCCTCGGCGGTGCCGAGCCGTCCCATCGGCTGTCGCGCGATGAACATCTCGCGGCCGTTGGGACCTGCAGCCGCCGCGCGATCGAGCATCGACGGGGTTTCGACGGTGCCGGGGCAGATGCAATTGCATCTGATACCCTTGGCGATGAAGTCGGTGGCGACCGAGCGCGTCAGCGCGGCGACCGCGGCCTTGGTCGCGCCGTAGACGTAGCGGTTCGGCGCGGCCTTGAAGACGCCGGCGGCGGACGAGATGTTCACGATCGTGCCGCGGCCATTTTCCAGCATGGCCGGCAGGAATGCGCGGATCGTGCGGTGCATCGACTTGACGTTGAGGTCGAACGAAAAATCGAAGTCTTCGTCGGAGCAATCCAGCACCGTGCCGTGATGCACGAAGCCCGCGGCATTGAGCAGGATGTCGGTCTGGCCGGCGCGTTTGGCCATGGCGGCGACCGCTGCGCTGTCGCGCACGTCGAGCCTGGCCACTTCTGCGATCCCTTCGCCCTTGAGCGCGGCGAGCTTGGCCTCGTCGATATCGGTGGCGAACACGGTTGCGCCTTCACGCGCAAAAGCCACCGCGCAGGCGCGGCCGATGCCGACGGCGGCCGCGGTGACGAAAGCACGCTTGCCCTTCAGGCGGTCTGACATGTTTTTCTTCTCCTTGTTTCCTCTTTTGTCATTGCGAGGAGCAAAGCGACGAAGCAATCCAGATCGTTTCCGCAGGGGGATTTCTGGATTGCTTCCGCCTTCGCTCCTTGAGCTACGGCGGACAAGTCGCTGCGCTCGCAATGACGGCGTTTGCCTAATGATTATCCCGCGCCACGCCGACCGTGCCGGCAATATTCTGATAGCGCGTGGCGAGCTCCATGCAGGCGCCGGTGGCCTGCTGGCCGACGGTCGAGCGATAAACCTCCTGCCACGGCGTCTGGTTGGCCGGGTAGGGGAAGCCGCCCTTGTCCTTCAATTCGGCGCGACGCTTCTTCAATTCGTCGCTTGATATCAGGATGTTGGCGTCGCCCTTGTTGAGGTCGATGCGAACCTTGTCGCCGGTCCGCAGGATCGCCAGCCCGCCGTCGGCGGCGGCTTCCGGCGAGGCGTTGAGGATCGAGGGCGAACCCGACGTGCCGGACTGCCGTCCGTCGCCGATGCAGGGCAGCGAGAGAATACCGCGTTTGATCAGCGCCGCCGGTGGCTGCATGTTCACGACCTCGGCGCCGCCGGGATAGCCGATCGGCCCGGCGCCGCGGATGAACAGCACGCAGTGCTCGTCGATATTGAGCGAGGGATCGTCAATCCGGTCGTGATAATCCTCCGGTCCCTCGAATACGATGGCGCGGCCTTCGAATGCATTCGGGTCTTTCGGATTGACCAGATAGCGCTCACGGAATTCCTTAGAAATCACGCTGGTCTTCATGATCGCGGAATCGAACAGGTTGCCGCGCAGCACCAGGAAGCCGGCGTCCTTCACCAGCGGCTTGTCGTAGCTCCAGATCACGTCGCCGTCGGGCTTGGGCGCCTCGCGACAGTTCTCGCCGATGGTGCGGCCGTTGACCGTGACGGCATCTTCATGGATCCGCTTCTGCGCCATCAATTCGCGCACCACCGCCGGCACGCCGCCGGCGCGATGATATTCTTCGCCGAGATAGAAGCCGGCCGGCTGCATGTTCACCAGCAGCGGAATGTCGTGACCGTGCTTCTGCCAGTCGTCGATCGAGAGCTCCACGCCGATATGCCGCGCCAGCGCGTTGATGTGGATCGGCGCGTTGGTCGAGCCACCGATCGCCGAATTCACAGCGATGCAGTTCTCGAACGCCTTGCGGGTCAGGATGTCGGAGGGTTTGAGGTCCTCCCAGACCATCTCGACGATCCGTTTTCCCGTCTCATAGGCGATCTGGCCGCGCTCGCGATAGGGCGCGGGGATCGCCGCGCATCCGGGCAATGACATGCCGAGCGCTTCCGCCAACGAATTCATCGTCGAGGCCGTGCCCATCGTGTTGCAATGGCCGACCGATGGGGCCGAGGAGGCCACAATTTCAATGAATTCGTTGTAGTCGATCTCGCCGGCGGCAAGCCGCTCGCGTTGTTTCCAGACGATGGTGCCAGACCCGGTGCGTTCTCCGTTGAACCAGCCGTTCAGCATCGGGCCGCCGGAAAGCACGATCGCGGGCAGATTGACTGTCGCCGCCGCCATCAGGCAGGCCGGCGTGGTCTTGTCGCACCCGGTGGTCAGCACCACGCCGTCGAGCGGATAGCCGAACAGCACTTCGACCAGGCCGAGATAGGCGAGGTTGCGGTCGAGCGCCGCCGTCGGCCGCTTGCCGGTCTCCTGGATCGGATGCGTCGGAAATTCCATCGCGATGCCGCCGGCCGCGCGAATGCCTTCGCGTACCCGGTGCGCCAGCTCGAGATGATGCCGGTTGCACGGCGAGAGGTCATTGCCGGTCTGGGCGATGCCGATGATAGGCTTGCCGGACTGCAATTCCTCGCGGGTCAGGCCGTAATTCAGATAGCGCTCGAGATAGAGCGCCGTCATGCCCGGATTGTGCGGGTTGTCGAACCACTCGAGGGAACGCAGCCTGCGGCCCTTACCGTTGGTGGCAGTCTTGTTGTCGTTCTTTTTCATTGGTTCCTCCCGCACTGCAAATCCGGTGAGCGGTTCAAATCGAGGCAGCGCTTGCACAATGCTGAAAATTTCATCCGCTGCAAACGCACTCGCCCGCGCCAATCGGTTTCAGGTCAATCAATCCTAATTCGCCCCAAAAGGTAGCGCTACCATTTTCGCCACCCGCTGCGACCTTCTGTCTGACGTCATCGTTACGTCGTTTGCGGCATCGAGCTTTCGCGCACCATGAGCTGAAAGCCGAGGTCGAGCACGGGCTCTCGCGGCCGGCGGCCTTCGATCGCATCGATCACCATGGTGACGGCGTGCCTTCCCATCTCATAGCGATTCGTGCGCACGCTGGTGAGGGAGGGGACCGCGGACGCCATGAACTCGAGGTCGTTGAAGCCGACGATGGCGAGGTCGCGCGGTACCGCGATCTGTCGGCGCTGGCATTCGAACAGCACGCCCAGCGCCAGGTCGTCGTTGACGCAGAATACTGCGTCGATCTCGGCCGTCCGCGCCAGAAGATCGGCGAACAACGTCCCGCCAAGCGTCACGGTCGTCGGCACCGACGTGGTGACGACGAGGTTCGGATCGAACAGGGATGCCGCCTTCATGGCATCACGATACCCTTCGAACCGCCGCTGCACGCGCGGATCCATTCGTGCGCCGAGAAATCCGATGCGACGGTGCCCTTGCTCCAGAATGTGCGAGATCGCGGCAAAACTGGCATCATAATGGGAAAAGCCGACCATCATGTCGACCGGGCTGTCGCCGATCTCCATGATCTGCGTGACCGGGCAATTCATCGACTCCAGGATCGTGCGCGATTCCGCGGTCTGATTGATGCCCGTGACGATCAGCCCTGCGGGCTTCTGCGCCCGGAACAGCCGCAGCAGCTTTTCCTCCTGCAGGATGCTGTAGCGCGTATTGGCAAGCTGAATCGAGTAGCGGCTGCCTTCGGATGAATCGTAGATGCCGCGCAACACATCGGCGAATACGTTGTTGGTGAGGGAAGGAATCACGACGCCGATGACTTCGGTGCGGTGGGAGGCGAGTGCGCGAGCGGCGAGATTGGGAACGTAACCCAGTTCCTTCACGGCGCTGTCGACGCGTTCCCGCTTACTTTCCGACAGCGCTTCGGGGTTCCTGAAGAAACGCGATGCCGTGATGGGGCTGACGCCAGCGAGCTTGGCGACCTCGGTGAGGCGGATTTTGCCAGACTTTGTCTGTTTTCGTCCCATCTTGCGCTCATATCACAACAGATTAGACGTTTGAACAATTATTGACAGCGCTACCATCGGATTGCTAAAAACCGCCAAACTGCGGATGATAATGACCGTTGAATTCGGCTTCCGGCATTAGAGTCGAAAAGACAGCAAGGCGCCGCCGCCCGCTTGCGGCGCCAATAACAGAACAATGAGGGGAGTGAATTCGATGTCGTCGGTACAGATTCGCGACGTGCGCAAGTCGTTCGGCAATTTTGAAGTTTTGCACGGCGTGTCGATTCCGATCGAGGATGGCGAATTCGTCGTGCTGGTCGGCCCCTCCGGTTGCGGCAAATCGACCTTGCTGCGGATGCTCGCCGGCCTCGAAAACATCACCTCCGGAACGATTTCGATCGGCGATCGCGTGGTCAACAATGTCCAGCCTAAAGAGCGCGACATTGCCATGGTGTTCCAGAACTACGCGCTCTATCCGCACATGACAGTGGCCGACAATATGGGCTTTTCACTCAAGCTGCGCGGGGCAAAGCCTGATGAAATCGCCACCGGCGTCAAGCGCGCCGCTGAAATTCTCGCGCTGACCCCGCTGCTCGATCGCTATCCGCGGCAGTTGTCGGGCGGCCAGCGCCAGCGCGTCGCGATGGGCCGCGCCATCGTGCGCGATCCGCAGGTGTTCCTGTTCGACGAGCCCTTGTCCAACCTTGACGCCAAGCTGCGCGTCGCGATGCGCACCGAGATCAAGGAGCTGCACCAGCGGCTGAAGACCACCACGGTCTACGTCACCCACGACCAGATCGAGGCGATGACCATGGCTGACAAGATCGTCGTGATGCACGACGGCATCGTCGAGCAGATGGGCACCCCGCTCGAACTCTACGACACTCCTGCCAACCAGTTCGTTGCGGGCTTCATTGGTTCGCCAGCGATGAACTTCCTCAAGGGCAAGGTGAAGTCGAACGGCAGCGCCGGGTTCGAAGGTCCGAACGGCGTGAAACTTCCGCTGGGCTCGGCGCCCGCCAATTCGGAAGGCCAGCCGGCTGTCTACGGCGTGCGGCCCGAGCACTTCACCATCGCCGATGACGGCGCCGAAGCCGAAATCATCGTGGTCGAGCCGACCGGTTCGGAGACCCAGGTCTTCGCCAAGCTCGGCGGAGAGCAGGTGGTCGCCGTGTTCCGCGAGCGGCATCAATTCAATCCGGGTGACAAGATCCGGCTCAAGCCGGATCCGTCGCTCGTACATCTGTTTGACGAGGCGACTGGCAAGAGACTGAATAGCTGAGCAATTACAAAAAGTGGCTGAGCAATAACTAATAATATTCAAAGGGAGGATGGACTATGCAGGACTTTACCCGCCGCTCTCTGCTTCAGGGTGGCACCGCGCTGGCGGCGGCCGGCGCGCTGACCGGACCGGCACTGCTCGATTTCGCCAAGGCCTGGGCGCAAGCCTCGCCATGGAAGGCCGAATCCGGCGCCAAGCTCACCGTGATGCGCTGGAAGCGTTTCGTGCCAGCGGAAGACGACGCCTTCAACGCGATGGTCGCCGCATTCAAGACCGCGACCGGCACCGAAATGAACGTGTTCTCGGAGTCGTTCGAGGACGTGCAGCCGAAGGCATCCGTGGCCGCCAACACCGGCTCGGGCCTCGACCTCGCCTGGGGCTTGCACACGCTACCGCAACTGTTCCCGGCGCAGGTGCTGCAGCTGAACGACGTCGCCGACTATCTCGGCAAGAAATACGGCGGATGGACCGAAGCGGCGGCGGTGACCTGCAAGCAGGGCGACAACTGGCTCGGCATCCCGGTCGCGACCGTCGGCGGCTACATGACCTACCGCAAATCGTCGGTGGAAAAGGCCGGGTTCAAGGATTTCCCGAAGGACTTCCCGGGCTTCCTCGAAATGTGCAAGGCGCTCAAGAAGAACAACACGCCGGCCGGCTTCCCGCTGGGCCACGCCTCGGGCGACGCCAATGCCTGGCTGCACTGGATCCTCTGGGGTCACGGCGCCTACACCGTCGACAAGGACAACAAGGTCATCATCAACTCGCCCGAGACCGTGAAGGCGCTCGAGTACTGCAAGGCCCTGTCCGACACCTTCATTCCCGGCGTTGCGTCGTGGAACGATTCGTCGAACAACAAGGCCTATCTGTCGGGCGAACTGCACTGCACCGCCAACGGCATCTCGATCTATGTCGCGGCCAAGGACGATCCGACCAAGAAGGAACTTACCGAAGACACGTATCATGCGCTGTGGCCGGTCGGGCCCATCGGGAAGCCGACCGAACTGCAGCTCTGCGTGCCGATCCTGGCGTTCAAGTTCACCAAATATCCGAACGCCGCGAAGGCCTTCATCGCCTTCATGCTGGAGAAGGAAAACTACGACAAGTGGCTTATGGGCGCGCGGGGCTATCTCACCCACACGCTCAATGCCTACGATAACTCGCCGGTTTGGACGGCCGACCCGAAGAACCAGGTGTTCAGCCAGGCGAGCAAGCGCGCGTTGCCTGCGTCCGGCATCGGTACGCCGGGCGAAAAGGCGGCAACCGCGATCGCCGACTTCCTGGTGGTCGACATGTTCGCGAACTACTGCACCGGCGCCAAGGATGCCAAGACCGCGATCGCGGAAACCGAGCGGCAGTTGAAGCGCATCTATCGCTGATCAACCGGAGCGGATGGCGCATGCCGCCGTCCGCTCCACTAATGTGAGGGCATGTTCCGGAAAAGCGGGTAGGGGCTTTCCGAAGCGATCGTGCTCTAGACAACGGCGCAAACGGGACATCGCCCATGGCAGACATCGCAATCGCGCCAAGACGCGCCAAGACGGAGATCCGCGAGGCCAGCGCGTGGGACCAGCTCAAGCACAACCGTAACTGGGTGGGCTTCTGGTTCATGGTACCGGCGATGGCGTTCCTGATTTTCTTCCTGGCCTATCCGCTTGGTCTCGGTATCTGGCTTTCGTTTACCGACACCCGCATCGGTCGCGTCGGGGCATACGTCGGGACCGAGAATTACGAGTGGCTATGGGACGACGCGATCTTCTGGCTCTCGGTGTTCAACACGCTTCTGTACACGTTCATCGCGAGCGCGATCAAATTCGGTATCGGGCTCTATCTGGCGCTGCTGCTGAACGAGAACATGCCCTTCAAGGCGATGCTGCGCGCGCTGGTGCTGATCCCCTTCATCGTGCCCACGGTGCTGTCGGCGCTGGCGTTCTGGTGGATCTTCGATTCCCAGTTCTCGATCATCTCTTGGTCCTTGAAGCAGATGGGCCTGATCACCGAGAACATCAATTTTCTCGGCGATACCACGTGGGCCCGTATCTGCGTGATCTTCGCCAACATCTGGCGCGGCGTTCCCTTTGTCGCGATCACGCTGCTGGCGGGCCTGCAGACGGTGTCGCCATCGCTTTACGAGGCGGCGATCCTCGATGGCGCGACCAGCTGGCAACGATTCCGGTTCATCACCTATCCGCTGCTGACTCCGATCATCGCTGTCGTGATGACCTTCTCGGTGTTGTTCACCTTCACCGACTTCCAGTTGATCTGGGCGATGACGCGGGGCGGCCCGGTCAACGCCACCCATCTGATGGCGACCTTGTCGTACCAGCGTGCGATCATCGCTGGCCAGCTCGGCGAGGGCGCGGCGATCGCAAGCGCGATGATCCCGTTCCTGCTCGCGGCGATCATGGTGTCCTGGTTCGGGCTGCAGCGCCGCAAGTGGCAGCAGGGAGAGAGCAATGACTGATCTTCCCACTTCGCGGATCGATCTCAAGGCCGTGCTGCATAGTTCCGCGCCGACAGTTGCGATGGACGATCACAGCGAGGGCATGAGTTACCTGCAGTCGGTACCGCGCCGGCTGGTGACGCTCTATCTGCCGCTGTCGATCATCGTCGTCGTCTTGCTGTTCCCGTTCTACTGGATGGGCCTGACGGCGATCAAACCGGACGAGCAACTGCTCGACCTCGACAAGTTCAACCCGTTCTGGACCTGGAATCCGACGTTCAAGCACTTTTACAAGCTGCTGTTCGAAAGCCACTATCCGATGTGGCTCTGGAACACGATGTATGTGGCGGTCTGCGCCACCATCCTGTCGATCATCGCGAGCGTGCTCGCCGCCTATGCCATCGTTCGCCTCCGCTACAAGGGCGCCAATATGGTCGGCGGCCTGATCTTCCTGGCCTATCTGGTGCCGCCGTCGATCCTGTTCATTCCGCTTGCCACCGTCGTGTTTCAGTACGGCCTGTTCGACTCGCCGATGGCGTTGATCCTGACCTATCCCACCATCCTGATCCCGTTCTCGACCTGGCTTCTGATGGGATACTTCAAGACCATCCCGTTCGAACTGGAGGAATGCGCGCTGATCGACGGCGCCAGCCGCTGGCAGATTCTGATCAAGATCGTGCTGCCGCTGGCGATCCCGGGACTGATCTCTGCGTTCATCTTCTGCTTCACGCTGTGTTGGAACGAGTTCATCTACGCGCTGACGTTCCTGCAATCGACCTCCAACAAGACGGTGCCGGTTGCGATCGTCAACGAATTCGTCGACGGCGATATTTATCGCTGGGGCTCGCTGATGGCGGGCGCGCTGGCGGGCTCTTTGCCGCTCGTCATTCTTTACGCCTTCTTCGTCGAGCACTATGTGTCGGCCATGACGGGAGCCGTGAAAGAGTGAGCGCTTTAAGGCCCGTATCTGATAACAGGCTAATAAAAGGAGACGGGTCGTGCACGTTCTGATTCTCGGCGCCGCCGGCATGGTGGGCCGCAAGCTGACCGACCGGCTGCTGCGCGACGGCCGCCTCGGCAAGCACGACATCACCCGCATGACGTTGCAGGACGTGGTGGCGCCCGCCAAGCCTGCCAACGCATCGATCCCGATCCAGGTCGTGTCTTCCGACTTTGCCAATGCTGGCGCTGCGGCGCCGCTGATCGCACATCGGCCGGAGGTGATCTTTCATCTCGCCGCCATCGTCTCGGGCGAGGCGGAAGCCGAATTCGACAAGGGCTACCGGATCAATCTCGACGGCACCCGCCATCTGATCGACGCCATTCGTCATGCCGGCGGCGGCTACAAGCCGCGGCTGGTGTTCACGTCCTCGATCGCGGTGTTCGGCGCGCCGTTCCCGGAAAAGATCGGCGACGAGTTCTTCCATACGCCGCTGACGAGCTACGGCACGCAGAAATCGATCTGCGAACTCCTCATCAACGACTACACCCGCAAGGGCCTGCTCGACGGCATCTCGATCCGCCTGCCGACGATCTGCGTGCGGCCGGGCAAGCCGAACAAGGCGGCCTCCGGCTTCTTCTCCAACATCATCCGCGAGCCGCTGGCGGGCGAGGAGGCGGTGCTGCCGGTGTCCGAGGACGTGCGGCACTGGCACGCCTCGCCGAAATCCGCAGTCGGCTTTCTGGTCCACGCCGGCACCATGGATCTCGACGCGATGGGCCCGCGGCGCAATCTCAGCATGCCCGGCATGTCCGTGACCGTCGGCGAACAGATCGCAGCGCTCGACCGCGTCGCCGGCAAGAACGTCACCGCGCGCATCAAGCGCGTGCCCGATCCGACCATCATCGGCATCGTCTCGGGCTGGCCGCGGGATTTTTCCACCGACCGCGCGCTCAAGCTCGGCTTCACCACCGCCGAGAAGACGTTCGACGACATCATCCGGATCCACATCGAGGATGAACTCGGCGGCAAGTTTGCGGCCTGACGCGATCTCACGTTTCCTGACGCGGATGCGGTCATGAGCAGTGTAGCCTGCATCGGCGAATGCATGGTCGAGCTGAAGCAGGCTGATGGTGGCCTGTTCTCGCGCGGCTATGGCGGCGACACGCTCAATACCGCGGTCTATCTCGCCCGGCTCGGTGCCGGCGCCGATTACATCACCGCGCTTGGCGACGACAGCCTCAGCGACGAGATGATCGCCGGCTGGGCGGCGGAGGGAGTCGGGACCCAACGCGTGGCGCGGCTGGCCGGCAAGCTGCCGGGCCTCTACATGATCCAGACCGACGACAAGGGCGAACGCCGGTTCTTTCACTGGCGCGACGGCGCCGCCGCGCGCAGCCTGATGGATTTGCCGCAGACGCCGGAGATCCTGGATGCGCTGGCCGGCTATAACGTTATCTATCTCTCGGCGATCACGCTGTCGCTGTATGGCGCGGAGGGCCGGGCGCGGCTGTTTGCAGCGCTAAGAAGGGCGCGTGAAGCCGGGGCGCGGTTCGCCTTCGATACCAATTTCCGGTCGCGGGGCTGGCCCGACCTCGACGTCGCCCGCGCCGTTTTCCGGGAGGCCTTTGCCGTAGTCGATATCGTGCTGGCGTCCACCGAGGACTTGGCTCCGCTTTATCCCGGCGAAAGCAACGACGCCTTGCTGGCGCGGATTCCGGGCGCGGAGGTGGTGCTGAAGCTTTCGGAACCGGCGAGCATTCTGCGTCTTCAGGGCGCGCTTTATCCGGTCAGGGCCGAACCATTGAAAGCGCCCGTCGTCGATACCACCGCGGCCGGCGACAGTTTTGCTGCCGCCTATGTTGCCGCGCGCCTGCTGGACGCGGATCCGATCGAAGCCGCGCGGGCGGGACACCGCCTCGCCGGGGTTGTGGTATGCCATCCCGGAGCCATCATCCCGCGCGCGGCGATGCCGCCCGGCCTCCTTCCCGCTACCTCTCGCAAGGCACCTCCATGAGCGCAGCTTCCCGACAGGAAAAACTCGCCGCCATCTTCAAGTCCGCGACTGTCATCCCTGTGCTCACCATCGAACGGCTGGAAGATGCGGTGCCGCTGGCACGCGCGCTGGTCGCCGGCGGGGTGCGCGTGCTGGAAGTCACCCTGCGGACCCCGGTCGCTGCAGACGCCGCCAAGGCCATGATCGCGGAGGTGCCGGACGCTATTGTCGGCATCGGCACGATCCTGAACGCCGACGATCTGGCGAGGGCGACGGCGCTCGGGGCCAAATTCGGCATCAGCCCGGGCGCAACGCCGGAGCTCCTGAAGGCTGCCGCCGCAGGCAACCTGCCGTTCGCCCCGGGGATCGCGACGGCTTCCGAGCTGATGCAGGCGCTGGCCGCCGGCTTCGATCTCGTGAAATTCTTCCCCGCCGAGCAGGTCGGCGGTATCAAGGCACTTCGGGCGCTGGCGGGACCGTTCCCGCACATCAGGGTTTGCCCGACCGGCGGGATCAGCGAAGCCAATGCGGCGTCCTGGCTGGCCGAGCCGAACGTGGTGGCGGTCGGCGGTTCCTGGCTCTGCCCGGCAGCGGACATCCGGGCCAGCAATTGGGCCGGCATAACCGCCATGTGCCAGCGCACCCTGAAATCGCTGAAACTGGCGTGAAGTCTTTTTCCCGATAGGGTACAAGGGCTTCAGAACCGGAACAGGGAGAACGACCATGACAGCCAGCATCGTCGGGTGGGCGCACACGCCATTCGGCAAGTTCGACGCCGAGACCGTCGAAAGCCTCGTGGTGAAGGTTGCGACCGACGCGCTGGCCGACGCCGGTATTTCCGCCGAGGACGTCGACGAGATCGTGCTCGGGCATTTCAATGCCGGCTTCTCGCCGCAGGATTTTACCGCCTCGCTGGTGCTGCAGGCCGACCCCAAGCTGCGCTTCAAGCCGACAACCCGTGTTGAGAACGCCTGCGCCACCGGTACGGCGGCGGTGCATCAGGGCATCCGCGCGATCGCCTCGGGCGCGGCCCGGATCGTGCTGGTGGTCGGCGTCGAGCAGATGACGCGGACGCCCTCGGCCGATATCGGCCGCTACCTTCTGAAGGCGTCTTATCTGCCTGAGGATGGCGACACTGTCGGCGGCTTTGCCGGCGTGTTCGGCAAGATCGCGCAAGGCTATTTCCAGAAATACGGCGACCAGTCGGACGCGCTGGCCTTGATCGCAGCCAAGAACCACAAGAACGGCGTTGCCAATCCCTATGCGCAGATGCGCAAGGATTTCGGTTTCGAGTTCTGCCGCTCCGAGAGCGAGAAGAATCCATACGTCGCCGGTCCCCTGAAGCGTACGGACTGTTCGCTGGTGTCGGACGGTGCGGCAGCGCTGGTGCTGACCGATAGCGAGACCGCGAAGACGATGGGCAAGGCGGTGAACTTCCGCGCCACCGCGCATGCGCAGGATTTCCTGCCGATGTCAAAGCGCGACATCCTGCAGTTCGAGGGCTGCACGGTGGCTTGGCAGCGCGCGCTGGCGCAGGCCGGCGTGCAGCTCAGCGATCTCTCCTTTGTCGAGACTCACGATTGCTTCACGGTTGCCGAACTGATCGAATATGAAGCGATGGGCCTGACGCCGCGCGGGCAGGGTGCCCGTGCCATCAAGGAAGGCTGGACGCTGAAGGACGGCAAGCTGCCGGTCAATCCGTCCGGTGGCCTGAAAGCCAAGGGCCACCCGATCGGCGCGACCGGCGTTTCCATGCATGTGATGAGCGCGATGCAGCTCGCCGGCCAGGCGCCCGAGGGCATGCAGCTCAAGAACCCGAAGCTTGCCGGCATCTTCAACATGGGCGGCGCGGCGGTGGCCAACTACGTCTCCGTGCTGGAGCCCGCAAAGTAGCCGCGAATGTGCTATCCTAGGGGTGGGCAAAGGCGCATCAGCGCCGTGCCCACCATGAGTACCGTGAGATGAGGCTGGTGGGCACGCCTCGCTTTGCCCACCCTACAATTTCCGGAGCGTGCATCATGAGCAACGAAAGTTCGTTGTCACAGTCAGAACTCAACAACCGGATCAGGATTCTGGAAGACAACATCCGGCAGTTGATCGAGCAGGCTGCCGCCGCCTCCGGCGAACAGAACGAAGCGCGCATCGCCGATCGCCTCCACCAGCAGAATGAAGAGCTGGAACGCCTGACCCGGGAGCGCGACGCCAGATCCAAACCGACGAAATAGCCGCCGCCATTGCGCATACGGCCATACGCTGGGCGCGCCTTGATCTTCGCAAGCGCCTGCCGTTACTTGGTTCCCACAACAATGCGGCGGCGGTGGCCGTGTATCGGGAGCAGGCTGATCCATGGGACCATTGGCGGGCACCAAGGTCATCGATATGACGACCGTGCTGATGGGGCCCTATGCAACCCAGATGCTCGGCGACTACGGCGCCGACGTCATCAAGGTTGAATCGCTTGACGGCGACGTGACGCGGCAGATCGGGCCGACGCGCCATCCCGGCATGGGGCCGGTGTTCCTCAACACCAACCGCAGCAAGCGTTCCATCTGCCTCGACCTGAAGAAGCCGGCGGGACGCGAAGCCGTGCTGCGGCTGATCAAATCCGCCGACGTGCTGGTCTACAATGTGCGCCCGCAGGCGATGGCGCGGCTGAACCTCGGCTACGACGTGGTATCGCAAGTCAATCCGCGCCTGATCTATGCCGGCGTATTCGGCTTTGGTCAGGACGGCCCCTATGCGGCAAAGCCCGCCTATGATGATCTGATCCAGGGCGCTACCGCCTTGCCGGCGCTGATGGCGCAGACGGCCGACGGTGTGCCGCGCTACGTTCCCAATGCGCTGGTCGACCGCATCGTCGGTCTGACGGCCGTTGGCGCGATCTGCGCCAGCCTGGTCGATCGCAACCGTACCGGGCGCGGCCAGCGCGTCGACATTCCGATGTTCGAAACCATGGCCGGCTTCGTGATGGGCGACCACATGGGCGGTCTCACCTACGAGCCGCCGCTCGACAAGGGTGGTTATGCCCGCCACCTGTCGCCGGACCGTCGGCCTTACAAGACCTCCGACGGTTATATCTGCGTGATCGTCTACAATGACAAGCAGTGGCAGAATTTCTTCGATGCCACCGGCCGCGACGATCTTCGCGTCCACCCGAAATTTGCGACCTTCGCCGGCCGCGCCGCCAATATCGACACGGTATACGCCGAGTTGGCGCGCATCCTCGAGACCAAAACCACCGCCGAGTGGACCGCGATCCTCGAGAAGGCCGACGTGCCGGTCATGCCGATGCACGATCTCGAAAGCCTGCTCGGCGATCCCCACATCGTTGCGACGAAGTTCTTCCCGGTGGTCAAGCATCCGACCGAGGGCCGCATTCGCAACATGAGGCCATCGACACGGTTTTCCGAAACGCCGGTTGAGACAAAACGGCTGGCGCCGCGCCTGAGCGAGCACAGCGCGGAAATTCTCAGCGAAGCGGGCTTTTCGGCGGACGAGATTGCCACCCTGGTGCGCGAAGGCGTCACCAAGACCGTGCCAAACACATAGGATGACACATGGATTTCGCGCTGTCCGCCAACCAGGAATCGATCCGCGACGCGGTCGGGAAAATCTGTTCGCGCTTCGACGATGCCTATTGGCTGAAGAAGGACAAGGAGGGTGGCTACCCCGCCGACTTCCACCGCGCATTGGCTGATGCCGGCTGGCTCGGCATCTGCATCCCCGAGGAATATGGTGGCTCCGGGCTCGGCATCACCGACGCCGCGATCATGATGCGGACGATTTCGGAATCGGGGGCCGGCATGTCCGGCGCCTCCGCCGTGCACATGAACGTGTTCGGGCTCAATCCCGTCGTCGTATTCGGCACCAAGGAACAGTGCACGCGCATGCTGCCGCCGATCATCGACGGCCGCGATAAGTCGTGCTTTGCGGTGACCGAACCCAATACCGGGCTGAACACCACGCAACTGAAAACCCGCGCGGTGCGCAAGGGCGACAAATATGTCGTCAACGGCCAGAAGGTCTGGATTTCCACGGCGCAGGTCGCCAACAAGATCCTGCTGCTGGCGCGCACCACGCCGCTGGAAGAGGTGAAGAACCCGACGCATGGCCTGAGCCTGTTCTACACGGACTTCGACAAGCAGCGCGTCACGGTCCACGAGATCGAAAAGATGGGCCGCAAGCCCGTCGATTCAAACGAGCTGTTCTTCGAGAATTTTGAAATTCCCGTCGAGGACCGCTTGGGCGAAGAAGGCCGCGGCTTCGAATATATCCTGCACGGCATGAATCCCGAGCGCATCCTGATTGCGGCCGAAGCGGTCGGCCTCGGCCAGGTCGCGCTGTCGCGCGCCGCGGCCTATGCGAAGAACCGTATCGTCTTCAACCGTCCGATCGGCATGAATCAAGGCATCCAGCACCCGCTGGCGAAGAACTGGATGGAGCTGGAGGCCGCATGGCTGATGGTGCTCTCTGCCGGCTGGCAGTATGACCAGGGCATGCAATGCGGACCGGCCGCCAATGCAGCGAAGTATCTCGCCGCCGAAGCCGGCTTCCACGCCTGCGAGCAGGCGGTCATGACCCATGGCGGCTTCGGATACGCCAAGGAATATCATGTCGAGCGATACTTGCGGGAATCGCTGATCCCGCGCATCGCCCCGATCAGCCCGCAGCTCATTCTCAGCTTTATTGCGGAGAAGGTACTGGGCCTGCCGAAGTCGTATTGAGGATGGACGCACTCTCTCGAATGGTCGTTCCGGGGCGATGCGAAGCATCGAACCCGGAACCTCGAGATTCCGGGTTCGCGCTTCGCGCGCCCCGGAATGACAAGGAAGCATGGCGATGAGCTTCATCACCGGCGTCGGACTGACGTCCTACGGCAAGCACGAAGGCTCGTCTTCGCTCGATCTCATGAACAAGGCCGCTGAAACAGCCGTTACCGACGCCGGGTTGAAGCGCTCCGAGATCGACGGCATTCTCTGCGGCTATTCGACGGTCTCCCCGCACATCATGCTGGCGACCGTATTCGCCGAGCATTTTGGCATTCAGCCGTCCTACGCCCACGCCGTGCAGGTCGGTGGCGCGACCGGGCTTGCGATGACGATGCTGGCGCATCATCTGGTCGACGCCGGAGTGGCAAAGCATGTGCTGGTTGTCGGCGGCGAAAACCGTCTCACCGGACAGAGCCGCGACGCCTCGATCCAGGCGCTGGCGCAGGTCGGCCATCCCGACTACGAGGTGCCGCTGGGACCGACCATCCCCGCCTATTACGGCCTCGTCGCCTCGCGCTACATGCATGAATATGGCGTCACCCAGGCGGATCTCGCGGAATTTGCGGTGCTGATGCGGGGGCATGCGATAACCCATCCCGGGGCGCAGTTTCATGAACCGATCACGGTCGCCGATGTGATGGCCTCGAAGCCGGTAGCGATGCCGCTCAAGCTGCTGGATTGCTGCCCGGTGTCCGACGGCGGCGCGGCGTTCGTGGTCAGCCGCGAGCGCACCGGCTCGACCGGGGTTCGCGTGCGCGGCTGTGCGCAGGCGCATACCCACCAGCACATCACAGCTGCGCCGGCCTTAAGCGAACTCGGCGCCGAGATTGCGATCGCCAAGGCCAAGGCCGCATCGGGCGTCGCGATATCGGATGTGCGTTACGCGGCGGTCTACGACAGTTTCACCATCACGCTGGCGATGCTGCTGGAAGACCTCGGCCTTGCCGGGCGCGGCGAGGCGGCGGCGCGGGTGCGGGCAGGGCATTTCGGCCGCGACGGCGCCATGCCGCTCAACACCCATGGCGGCCTCTTGAGCTACGGCCATTGCGGCGTCGGCGGCGCGATGGCGCATCTGGTCGAGACGCATCTGCAGATGACCGGGCGTGCCGGTCCGCGCCAGGTCCGCGATGCCTCGATCGCGCTGTTGCATGGCGACGGCGGCGTGCTGTCGTCGCATGTCAGCATGTTCCTGGAGCGGGTGCGATGAGCGACAAGTCAGCCGATTGGACCAAGGGGGCCGAGGCCATCGTCTATCAATCCTGCGGTGTCTGTGGGAAACCACAATATTTCCATCGCAGCTTCTGCGCCGCCTGTGGTGCGCCGGATCCGGTTGCGAAACGCGCCAGCGGGATCGCGACCGTCTACGCGACATCGCTGGTGTGCCGCGCCGCGACGCCGGAGACGCGCGCGCACGTTCCCTACAATATCGTGCTGGTCGATGCGGAGGAGGGCTTTCGCATGATGGCGCACGGCGACAACGATCTCGCCATCGGCGATGAGGTCACCGCAAGCTATCGGCCGTTTGCGGGAAGGCTGGTCCCGTATTTCGAGAAGAAAAAGTGACGTGTTCAAACACAATGTTCACGCAACGAAGCAACCCAGAATTACGCGGAACGGGTGAAAAATCTGAGTGCTTCGACGCGTCAACATTCAGTGCCAGTAGAACACAACGCTGGCGATAACGAGCATCGCTGATACCGCCAACATCTGCGCAAGTGCTTCCGAGGCCGCCTTCCTGGTGGCTTCCTTCATGCCTAACTCCCTAGACTTGGGCATGAGTCATCCTTGCCCGTGAAGGCCTGATGAACTCAGTTTGGTTTACTCGGAACACCCCGCGCGACGAGTATTCGCTCTTTTGAGTCCCCACTCAGCGAATATCGACAGTGCTGAGAATCGACCAGCATTGAGGCGGCAATTTGTCTCGCTCGCAGCCGGTTTGTGCACGAGAAAGGGAGTTTTTTGGCGCGGGTCTAAGGGCTTGAGTGCCGCCTCGAACCCGCGTCGGCCGCGTTTCGATGGTTGATCGAGCTCCTGCTGCGGTGCATGATCCCTCTGTCAGTAAATCAGAAAAGCCCAAGACCCCAAGGTGACGAATGGCCCGCATTGAATATAGCGATCCCGCCAAGCACAACGATCGCACCCGAGAACTGCTCGGCAAAAACCGCAATGCGAACATCTTCCGGATGATGGCGCATTCGCCGAGCTATCTCGAACAGTACTGCCGACTCGGCGGGGCGATCAGGCACAAGGGCGAACTGGACCCGATCGTGCGCGAGCTTGCCATCACCCGCACCGGCATCCTGTGCGAAGCGCCGTATGAAATCGTCGCCCACAAGCGGATCGGCAAGAATGTCGGCGTCACCGACGAGCAGAATGAGGCGCTAGAGCACTGGCAGGTGGCGACATGTTATAACGACGTGCAGCGCGCCGCGCTCGCCTTCACCGACGAAATCGTCAAGCTTCACAAGCCGACGGACGCGACCTTCAACGCCATCGCCGCCAAATTGACCCCGGCTGCATTGGTCGAGCTGCAGCTTTCGGTCGGCTTCTACATCATGACGTCGAAGTTTCTGGAAACCTTCGCCATCGATATGCAGCCGGTGACGGAGGTGGTGGGCTGATCGGCGATCGGTCCGCGAACGACGGATCTTATTTCGCCGGCCCGTAGCGCCGCAGCGCCTCCAGCGTCAGCCCCTTACCGACGGCGCCGAAGATGTCGCCCTCGACGATGCGGGCCGACGGCACGGCCTTGGTGATTGCCTTGTGGACGTGGGCGAGTTTTACCGAACCGCCGGTCAGGAAAACGGAATCGATATCGCCGGCCTCCAGCCCCGCCTGAACGAGGCAGTTCCTGATGCGCGCCGCGATCCGATCGGCCAACTGTTTTGTGTGGCTGACGAGATCGGGGCGGCTGATGTCAGCGCTGAGACCGGGAGCGACCCATTCCAGCGGAATGTCCGCGCGGGGCTTCTCGGAGAGCGCGATCTTGGCGTCCTCGACTTCCATCGCCAGCGTATGGCCGCGCTGTTCGTGGATGACGCGGATCAGGCGGTCGAGAAGTTCCGGTTCCTTGGCCTGCTGCCGGACCTGGCGAATATCGGCCGTCACGCGCGGCTCGTACATGCGGTTGATGCTCGACCAGGTGGCGAGGTCGTGGAAATAGCTCGACGGCACGTCAAGCCCGGCACGTTTCATGGCGCTACGGAATCCGAACAGCGGCATGACGACGCCGAGGCTGAGCTGACGGTCGAAATCGGTGCCGCCGACGCGTACGCCGTCATTGGCGAGAATATCGGCCGCACGATCGGCCTTGCCGTGGCGCTCGGGTCCCAGACGCACGATCGAGAAGTCCGATGTGCCGCCGCCGATATCGGCGATCAGTGCGAGTTCCTCGGACGTGATCTGCCGCTCATAGTCGAGGGCCGCCGCAATCGGCTCGAACTGAAACGTGACTTCGTCGAAGCCGATTCCCTTCGCAATCGACCGCAGGGTTTCCTCGGCCTTGCGGTCGGCGTCCGGCGCATTGTCGACGAAGTGCACGGGACGGCCATGGACGACACTGCGCAGTTGGCGGCTAGTCGCCCGTTCCGCGCGGCGTTTGACCGCCCCGACATAATAGGCAATCACGTCGCGGAAGCCGACCCGCGCACGCCCGAGCCGGGTGGTTTCCTCGATCAGCGAGGTACCGAGCACCGATTTGAGGCTGCGCATCAGCCGGCCGGCCGTGCCTTCGACATAGGCCTCCATGGCCCTGCGGCCGATCAGGACGTTACCATTCGGCTCATAGAAGATCGCGCTGGGAATAGTGGTGTGCGCCGCCTCCAGCGCCGCCAGAACCGGCGTCCGGCCATCGATGGTGCCGAGCGTCGTGTTCGACGTTCCGAAATCAAGGCCGCAGATCGACATGGGAGGCTCCGGGAGGGAGCGCCCGTTTACACATTACGAGGCCATCAATCCACCCTTATCTCGGCGTGTTTTTCCTGCGATTCCCGGGTGCTGAGGTCGACCGAGAGGGCCGATCCACAGATCAATTTCTTTCCTGCGGCGGGTTGGCAAATCAATCCGAGATGGTCCATAAGCTGCGTCCCCGCGGCCGGTTATCCCGCCGCAAACGGCTTTGGAATGAGGTCGCGTGGCAAATATCAACCGACAGATTGCGCAAGAGCTTGGCGTCCGCGAAGAGCAGATCGCGGCAACCGTCGAACTGCTGGATGGCGGCGCCACGGTGCCGTTCGTGGCGCGCTACCGCAAGGAAATCACCGGCGGCCTCGACGATGCGCAGTTGCGCACGCTGGAAGAGCGCCTGACCTATTTGCGCGAGCTCGAAGCGCGCCGGGTGGCGATCCTCGATTCGATCCGCGAGCAGGGCAAGCTCGACGCCGCGCTGGAAGCCCAGATCATGGCAGCCGACACCAAGGGCCGTCTGGAAGACATCTATTTGCCGTTCAAGCCGAAGCGCCGCACCAAGGCCGAGATCGCCAAGGAGGCTGGCCTCGAGCCGTTGTCCGAGCTGCTGCTGACGCAGCCGCAAAACGATCCGCAGGTCGTTGCCGCGGGCTATGTCGACGCCGAGAAGCAGGTAGCGGATGTCGCCGCGGCCCTCGAAGGCGCGCGTGCGATCCTGGTGGAGCGTTTTGCCGAAGATGCCGATCTGATTGGGCGCTTGCGCGAGGATATGTGGTCGAACGGCCTGATGACGTCCACGGTGCGCAAGGGCAAGAAGACCGAGGGCGAGAAATTCGCGGACTATTTCGAGTACAACGGAGCCCTCCACAAGCTGCCGTCGCACCGTATCCTCGCGCTATTTCGAGGCGAGAAGGAAGAAATCCTCGAACTGCAGATCCAGCCCGAGGCCACTGTGCCCGAGCCCGGCGTTCCCAGCGCCTATGAACTGAAGATCATGCAGCGCTTCGGCATCACCGATCAGAAGCGTCCGGGCGACCGCTGGCTGGTCGATACCGCGCGCTGGGCGTGGCGCACCAAGATCCAGGTGCATCTCAACATCGATTTGCGCATGCGCCTGTGGACCGCCGCCGAGACCGAGGGCGTCCGAGTGTTCGCCTCGAACCTGCGCGATTTGCTGCTGGCCGCGCCGGCCGGCGCGCGCGTCACCATGGGACTTGATCCCGGCTACCGCTCCGGCGTCAAGACCGCCATCGTCGACGCGACGGGGAAGGTAGTCGCGACCACGACGATTTATCCGCACGAACCGCAGCGGCAGTGGAACGAGGCGCTGGCGACGCTGGGCAAGCTCGCGGTCCAGCACCGCGTCGACCTGATCGCAATCGGCAACGGCACCGCTTCGCGCGAGACCGACAAGCTGGCGACGGAGCTCGTCAAGCTGCTTCCGGATCTGAAAATGTCGAAGATCGTGGTGTCGGAGGCCGGGGCGTCCGTGTACTCCGCCTCGGCCTTTGCATCCGAAGAATTGCCGGAACTCGACGTCACCTTGCGCGGCGCGGTCTCGATCGCCCGGCGCCTGCAGGACCCGCTCGCCGAACTCGTCAAGATCGACCCGAAGGCAATCGGCGTCGGCCAGTACCAGCATGACCTCGGCGAGTCCAAGCTGGCGCGCTCGCTGGATGCCGTGGTCGAGGATTGCGTGAACGCCGTCGGCGTCGATGCCAACACCGCTTCCGCGCCGCTGTTGGCGCGGGTATCGGGTATCGGCGCGGGGCTTGCGCAAAGCATCGTGCAGCATCGCGACGCCAACGGACCGTTCAAGTCGCGGAAAGATCTGAAGCAGGTGCCGCGGCTCGGGCCCAAGGCGTTCGAGCAATGCGCCGGCTTCCTGCGCATCAATGGCGGTGAAGACCCGCTCGATGCGTCCGGCGTGCACCCCGAATCCTATCCGGTGGTGCGGCGGATCCTCACTGCCACCAAGAGCGACATCAAGGCGCTGATCGGCAACGCCGATGTCGTACGCCAGTTGAAGCCGCAGGCCTTTGTCGACGAAACTTTTGGTTTGCCCACGGTCACCGACATCCTACGCGAACTGGAAAAGCCCGGCCGCGATCCGCGTCCGGCGTTCAAGGCGGCGGTGTTCAAGGAGGGCGTCGAGGAGATCAAGGACCTCAAGCCCGGCATGATCCTGGAAGGTACGGTGACCAACGTCGCGGCCTTCGGCGCCTTCGTCGACATCGGCGTGCACCAGGACGGCCTGGTGCACATCTCGGCAATGTCGAAGAACTTCATCAAGGACCCGCGCGAGGTGGTGAAGCCGGGCGATATCGTCAAGGTCAAGGTGCTGGAGGTCGAGGTCGCCCGCAAGCGCATCGCGCTGACGCTGCGGCTCGACGACGAAGTCGGTGCCAAGAGCGACCGTCCATCCCAGGGCAAGCCGCGTGAGTTTTCCAAAGCGTCGATGACGTCGTCGTCGCCGCGCAAGCCGCAGGAGCAGGGCGGTGCGCTCGCGGAGGCGCTACGTCGCGCTGCCGAAAAGAACGGGCGGGGCAAGGCGGGGTAGGCGCGGCCGGTGGCTTCATCCTTCGAGGCGCATCGCTGCTTGAGGAGGGGCGGCTCTTGGCAAGGCGCTTGACTGCTTGGGAAGGGAAAAGCGGACTTCGTTGGCCCACTGGTCGATGACGGCCAAGACCCCAAGCCGACATGGCGCCGCCGCAGCTGCTGCACCTGATCAGGGAGGAGAGGCGCGCATGGACCTTAGCGAAGGCAGTGCCCGTCGTCATGATGCTCGCGTTACGGGACTCGCCATGGGGTCAGCCGTGGAACCCAGCGCGGGACGTTGGCCCGAAAGTCCTCGTACTGCGCGCCAAACGTCTGCTTGAGCGTTGGTTCTTCGTACACCAAGACGAAGACGTGGAAAAAGAGCCAGAGCAGCGCGGCATACCAGAGGAGGCGCCAATCGCCGAATAAAAGCGCTTGACCAAAAATGACAGCAGCGACCCCGACGTAAATCGGATTTCGCACGTAGCGATAGAGACCCGTGACCACCAGCTTCTGTGTCGGCGCGATCGGGGCTGACGTTCCCAGCCCCTGCAGTGCAAACCGCGCGAACGAATCCACAACTCCGGGCACTCCGGCAATGATCAACATAAGTCCGATGGCGCGGGTCAGTTCAAAGCCGAAAAAAGCCGGCCGGAACTCCCAATGTGTGATCCACCATGGGACGAACCCCGCCAGCACCAAGGGCGCGACGACGAAGAATAGAGCAGAGCCCAATACCGCGATCGTTTTCGGCATGGCACCTCCTTCCCGTCCTGTCGCAAGGCGGTCGGCAAAATTGAACCGTTGCATCATAGCGCCATTACGGCGAACACGTAGTGCCCATCATCATCGGCCGCGGCGCGCCAGCCCCGACATCGAGGCGCCGGCTCACGCACGCCAACAACTATCTTATCGTTGAATCGCGACGGCCCTGCGAAAGCGTCTCGACCAAGCCCACAGTCCAGCACATCGGGCATCCGCGTAGCGCGACGAGGGCGGCAACGCCCGCGCCCAAGGATAGCCAAGGGTGCGCGGTCTGGTGGACGATGGCCCAAGCGAGTAGCGCCGCCGCAGCTGCGCCGCGCATCAGGTGTGCGCCCAGGAAGGCGCTCCCGAACATGCCGACTCCACGAAAGTAATTCATGTGCTCTCTCGTCCGCTGTCCTTTGTGCCGAGCAAGTATTCGCGCACCAACGCGCGGGCGCGGCGCAGGCGGCTCTTGGCCGCTTCGCGCGTCACGCCGAGCCGCCCGGCGATTTCCCCAATCGTCAGATCTTCGAGATCTCGCAGCAGCAGCACTTCGCGATGGGACGGCGAAAGCGACTCGATCGCATTGACCAAGTCCATGCGTAACTCGTCCGGCGGGACCTTTGCGAGCTCGCGTGACTCTTCCAGGCTGGCGAGCTCCTCGACTCCGCGTATCAGCATCAGCGCCGGCAGCATGCAAAGGCGGGCGATGACGGTCAGCAGCCAGCCGGCGAGTGCGGCTGGACTGCGGATCGTACCCACGCGCCGGTACACGACGATGAGGGCTTCTTGCACCACATCTTCGATGACCGAGGTGCGGTGGCAAAGGCGCCGGGCGTAGCGTCGAATGTCCGGCTGCAGCGCCACCAATAGCTGTGTCAGCGCGTGCCGGTCACCCGACTGTGCCGCGAGCAAGATATCGTCTGATACGCGCGCCAAGGCGGTCACCCCTTCAGTGGCTCGCGCCCGGCGATGGCGCAGGCAGGGCAATAGCCGAACACGCCGGTGACCAGAGTCACGACACCCGCGCCGCTGAGCAGTAGCCCGAGCGGCGAAGCGTGCAGCGCAACCACGCCGCAGATGAGCATCAAGCCTCCGCCGATCAACCTGGCCGCGCGCTCCCACCCGCCAACGTTCTTCCTATACCACATGGTTCTGTGCTCCGGTTCGTGACGCGCCGCTATGGCGCATTCACCCAGACAAGAGGGCGCAAACCCGGCGCCGGGGTCGCGGCACAAAAAATAATTTGAGGGGGTGGCAGCTTCAGCAGGCTGGCGTGGGCGTCGGGTGCGGGCCTGGGCCGCTGAGGAACGCCGGCATCGGGTCGCCGGGGTGTGGACATACGATCCGGCAAAACTCCCGCCCGCGCCGAAGAGGTGATCGAATAGGACGCTATTTGCTGCACTGCATTAGTCGCTAATGGCCCTTAGCGGCTAGCGCCTGACCAATGACCGGTTTGCGGCCAGCAGCGGACGCCTGCCGGAATTACCCCGACGTCAGCACATTCAGCTTGGCGTTGGCGAGGATCAGGCGGTCGGCCAATAGTTGCGCGAGGTTGCGCATGATGCGCTCGCCGGCGCGCGGATGTTGTTTCCGGAAACGTTCGAAATCGCGCAGCGAAATTTCGTAGGCGGTCGCGGCCATGTCGGCCAGCACGTCGGCCGAACGATGCGACTCCAGCAGCGCCATTTCGCCAAAGGGCATTCCCGCCGTGAGCGTCGCGAGGCGGATGCCGTCGGGCAGGGTGACGTGGACGGCGCCACTGCGGAGGAAGAACAGGGATGTGGCGACTTCTCCCGCAGAGATGATCTTCTCGCCGGTTTGATAGGTCCTGATCGACGCGAGCGAGGCGAGATCGGTCAGTTCCTCGTCCGTCAATCCCGCCAGCAGCGATTGTTCGGACAATTCGGTGGCATCGAAGAAGTCGATCGCGCCGCCGTAGCGGTACACCAGCTGGTCTTCCGCCCATTCGATCGCGGCATCGAGCAGATAGTAGTTGCGGATGTTGGTGAGGCCTTCCGTCCATTCCGCGATCATTTTCCAGTCCGGCGACGCGCGCCTGATACCGGAGAGGATCACCGTGACGTGGTGCGCGGCGAGCTCGCGGAATTCCTCGGCGAGCAGGCGGGCGCCGGCGCGGGTCATGGCGGTGACGCGGCGCAGGTCGAAAATAACCAGTTGCGGGCGCGGCTTGGCCGCCAACTGGCGCGAGACGTAATCGACGTTTGAAAACGACAGCGTCCCGACCAGCTCGATGACGCGGACGTCCTCGTGATGCGCGGCGAGGATGTTCTGTTCCCGTGCGCGCCGCACGCGCCGCGACGGGCTGTTGCCGATGTCGTAATCGGCGATGATGCTGTTGCGCGCGTCGTCGCTGCGGTTCAGCATATGCAGGTCGTAATGCGACGACAGCGCCTCGCAGACCTTGATGCCGCGTACGCTGTTGCCGTGCTTGTCGAGCTTCGGCGAATAGCTACCGAGCCCGAGCCGGGCCGGGAGCGCCGCGAGGATGCCGCCGCCGACGCCGCTTTTGGCGGGGATGCCGATCCGGTAGATCCATTCTCCCGCATAGTCGTACATGCCGGAGCTCGTCATGACCGAAAGCGTGCGCGAGATGGCGTAGACGCTCAACACCTGTTCGCCGGTCACCGGATTGACGCCGCGATTGGCAAGCGTGGCCGCCATGACCGCGATATCGCGCGCTGTGACCAGGATGGCGCATTGCCGGAAATAGACCTCCAGCACGGCGGCCACGTTATCCTTGATGACGGCGTTGGTGCGCAGGAGATAGCCGATCGCCCGGTTGCGGTCGCCGGTTAAGCTTTCGGAAGCATAGACGGCGTCGTCGACATCGAGCTCACGCCCGGCAAACCGTCCCAGCGCCTGCCGGATGTAGTCGAACGCGGCATTGCCCTTGGCCTCGTAGATGAGGCCGGAGCAGGCGATCGCGCCGGCATTGACCATTGGGTTGAAGGGATGGTTTTCGGCGTTGAGGCGGATCGAGTTGAAAGGATCGCCCGAGGGTTCGACGCCGATCACGTTTTCGACCCGTGCCGCCCCCAGCGTGTCCAGCGCCAGCGCGAACACGAACGGTTTTGACATCGACTGAATGGTGAAGGGGACCTGGGTGTCGCCGACCTCATAGACATGGCCGTCGAGGGTGGCGAGGCTGATGCCGAAATGAGCAGGGTCGGCCTTGCCGAGTTCAGGAATGTAGTCGGCAACGGCGCCGCCGGTCTCGGGGGTGAAATCGGCGTGACAGGCGTTAAGGAACCGCAGCAAAGGCGGCTTTGAACTGGCCCAGGCCGCGGGGCCGGCCTTGAACGGAGGAGGCGATTGTTTCATCGCCTCCTCTTGTGCAACGCAATCAGGGTGCGCGCAACTGGCCCGGCGCCAGGGTCTGGCGCCTTATCAGGACCAGCGCGATCAGCACGGTCGGGATCAGGATCGCTAATCCGAGCGAGGTGATCTGCCATTGCGAGAGTGGCATGATGCCGCCGCCGGGCGTGGCAATCACGAAGCCGCCGATTATGAGCAACACCCGCAGCGGCCATTCCAGCGCGCCCGCGCCTCTGAGGTCGCCGACAAACACCTGATAGCCCTGGATGCCGCCGCAGATGAACAGCGTGCCGAAGCCCGCCAGCGTCATCAGCCCGAGCCCTTCCAGATACGGGCTTGGTCCCTGCAACACCAGCGCCGGGTTCAGCACGAAGAAGAACGGAATGAAATAGATGATGCTGCCGACCCACATCGATTCCCATCCCGTCTTCATTGCCGGCGAGCCGGCTATGCCGGCCGCGGCAAAGGAGGCGATCGCGACCGGCGGCGTGATCGAGGACAGCATGCCCCAGTAGAAGATGAACATGTGCACGGCCATGCGGTTGAGGCCGAGCTTTTCCAAAGCGGGCGCCACCAAGATGGCGAGGAAGATGTAGCAGGCCGTCGTCGTCAGCCCGAGCCCGAGGACGAGGCTGGTGAAGGCGCACATCACCAGCAGCAGCAACGCATTGTCGCCGGCGATCCGCAACAGGTCGTTGGCGAGGCTGGAGACGACGCCGGTCATCGAGAACGCACCGATCAGCAGGCCGCAGCCCGCGAGGATGCCGACCAGCTCAACAAAGGTGCGCCCGTTGACCTCGAGGAACTTGTTAATGGTCGAGAGCGTCCAGCGCGTGTCCTTTGAGAAAAGCTGGTTCAAGACCAGCAGCAACGCGGTCGCGTAGAACGGCGCGTGGCTCTCGCGCTTGAAATACAAGAGCATCACGATCAGGAGCGCGATGACGAAGACATAATACCAGCCGTCCTTGATCGTATCCCAGACCTTCGGCAGTTCGGCACGCGGAATGCCCTTCAGGTTGTGACGCGCCGCATAGGAGTCCACCTGCATGAACAGTCCGGCGTAATAGAGCACCGCCGGAATGATCGCGGCGAGCGCGACGTCGGCGTAGCTGACGTTGAGGAATTGCGCGATCACGAACGCGGTCGCACCCATCACCGGCGGCGCCAGCACGGCGCCGGTCGACGCGCAGGCCTCGATCGCGGCAGCATAAGAGGCGCGAAAGCCGCTCTTCTTCATGACCGGAATGGTCATGGTGCCGGCGGTCAGCACGTTGGAGATGATCGAACCCGACATCATGCCGAGCAGCCCGGAGGCGAAGATACAGACTTTTGCCGCGCCGCCGCGAAAGGTGCCGCATAGCGAGAATGACAGGTTGATAAAAAACTTTCCGGCGCCCGTCATCATCAGCGCGGTGCCGAACACCAGAAAGCCGATCACGGTGTCGGCAAAGGCCTGGATCGGGATGCCGAGCAGGCTTTCGCCCGACAGCACATGATAGGAGGTTGCCTGTTCCAGCGTCGATTGTGTGCCGCGGAACGGTCCCAGCCACTTCGCATCTGCAAACAGTGGATAAACCGTAAACGGCAGCACGCTAAGCAGCAGGCTCCAGCCGCCGGTGCGCCTCAACGCCTCCATCAGCACCACCCACATGATGACGCCGGCGACGATGACGTCCGTCGGCGCGCCGCCGAACTCCCAACCGGCTTCAGCCGCCTTGCGGACGCTGCGCATCAAGAGGATGGCGCAGGCGAAGGTGACAACGAAAAGCAGGATGTCATACCAGGGAATTCGATCGAGCGGCGCGCTCCCGGTTCCTGGAAAGATCAGGAACGTGAACGGCAGCATCAGCGCGATCAGGAGATAAAAATACTCGGTGTTGAGCTGCGTATAGCCGAGGAAGAAGCGCAGCGAGAATTGCTGGTTGATGCACAGCAGGATGGTTACCGCGGTGGCAACAACCAGCGCCCAGCGCCAGGCCCCACGCAATGTTCGCACCCGCGTGACTTCGGCTTCCTGCATGTTGGCATGCGGGTCGTCGAACTCAATTCGTTTTGCAGGCGCGACTACGCTATCGCTCGACATCATTTCCCCCGAGACGGTGTTGGCCTTCGACTTGAGCGAATAGCGGCGGTGCTATTCAAAGCCGTTCGGCATGTTCGCCTTTGCTAGCGCCGCCGCGCGCGCCTTCATCCAGCCGTCGAGAAACGCCTTGTCGTCCGACGGCGGATTCGACTTGCCGTAGTCCGCCCATGCGGTTGCTAGAACCTGCTGGCGCTTGAGCAATTCCTTGTTGTGAGCTTCCTGTGCATCGGTCCACTGACCGGCTTCCTTCAGCGCCTTCGCGGCGCCCGGATGCACCGGAACCACCCAGTTCTTGGTCTGCCGGTCGGCGGCAAGGCCGCCCGCGCCCGGCGCGGAATCCTTGTAGGCGTCGTAGCCCGTGATCATCGCCTTGGTGATCGAATAGACCTCGTCCGCGGCCAGCGATCCGTAAGACACGAAGATCGGATAGGGGTAGTTGCCGAGCTCGATCGGCTTGTCCTTGGAGATGCCGGCGCCGCAGGTCGCGACGTGCGGGAAGAAGAACGAGCCAACCTTTTTCACGCGTTCCCAGCCGGCCTTGTCGCCGGGCGGCAGCGGCGGCCAGACGATGCCCCGCGGCGATGTCTCGAGTTCCTTTGCCGGGCCAGTAATGGTGGTGGCGAAGGCGGCATCGACGTCGTTGTTGACCATGCCCTTCCACATCGCGCCATAGCTCGAGAACTCGACGACCTTGACGTCGCTTTGCTTGAGGTCGCCGAACGCCAGGACCGCGAGCGCGTTCTGGTTCAGCGCCGGCGAACCGACCACGAAGCCGACGCGCTTGCCCTTGAGCTGCTTGATCTCGGTCACGCCGGTATCCTTGGCGACGCCGAGCGAAGCGCCGTTGCAATCGACGGTAGACAACACCAGTTGCAGGGCTTGCGGACCCCATTCCTTGGTGCCGAATTCGAACACGCCTTCCTGGGCGAAATAGGAGCCGGAGCCCATCGCGGACATGGCCGCGCGCTTGGCGCGCAGCGGCGCCAGCCGCGCCACGTCGTTGCCGGCCGGCAGCACGCGAACGTCGGTGCCGTATTTGTCTTTCATCATTTTGCCGACGCCGACGGCGATGTTGAAGCCCGCGGTGCCGGTGTCATAGGCGGTGACCACCATGGTCGGCGGCAGCTTGACGTCATCGGCGTACGCCGCCGGCATGGCCAGCCATGAGATGCCCGCAAGGGCGATTGGCGCGAGCGCCTTCAAGCCGTGAATCATATTTTCCCCTCAGATTGGTTCGCGATGCGAAATTCTCTCGTCCGCATTGATCATGTCATTCGCTACTTGCAATGGCAACGTTAGGACACGTGCGTCAACACCAAAGCTGGACAGATTGTCGCGGAACATGTCGCGAGCAAGTCTATGCCGCGATACTGTTAAGCTTCGATGATGGCGACGACCTGTCCTTCGGCAATGACGTCGTCGAGTTCGACCAGGATGGCCTTTATCTTTCCTGATGCCGTCGACGTCACCGGAATTTCCATCTTCATCGCTTCGACGAACGCAATCTCGTCGCCGTCGTCGACATTGCCGCCGGTTGTGACGTGAAGCCCGCACACGCGGCCGGCGACTTCGGTGACGATCTTGATTTCTGGCATTCCGTTCTCCCCGGGGACCGTCTGACGGACAGGCTGTCCTCGTGAACGGCTTTTTGTTGTGGCCGCAGATTGCCTGAGGTAGTTTGTTCTGCAAGTGGAATTTTGTTCCGCAGGGCGGAATTAGGCCATGGAGCCATAACAATGGGAAGACGCTCGGAAAGGCTAAGCAAACAGGGAATGCTCGCCAGCGATCTGGCGGGCGAGGGTGACGTGATCCAGGTGGTGTCGCGGGCGTTCGACGTCCTGCGCTGCTTCGAGGGTCATGAAGCAAGGTTAGGTAATCTGGAAATTTCCAGCCGCTGCGGCCTGCCGCGGTCGACGGTGTCGCGGCTCACCCACACTCTGACGCGGATGGGCCAACTCGTTTATCTGCCGCGCGACCAGAAATACCGCATCGGACCAAGCGCGGTGGCGATGAGCACCTCGATGATGAAGGGGTTGCAGCTTCGGAACCTGATCCGGCTGCGGCTGCAGGACGTCGCCGATCAATTGCCGGGAACCGTCGGCTTCGTAATTCCCGACCGCTATCATCTGGTCTATCTCGAATTCGCCCGCGCCGCGAACGCGCTCGGCCTGCACGAAGGCACTGGCAGCCGCATTTCGATGACGAGCACCGCGGCCGGCTTTGCCTATACCGCAGCGCTCGACACTGACGTCGGCGACGCCTTGATCGCCGAAATGGAGCGCGAGATTCCGGAAAATGCGGAACAGTTGAAGTCCCGCATCGAGGACAATCGCCGCCATCTGCGCGAACACGGCTATGTCGTCGGCTGCGGCACCTGGAGCCCGCATATCAACGGCTGCGCGGTGCCGGTGTGGTCACCGCAATATCAAACCTTCGTCGTCGTGACGATCGGCCTTCTCGCCGCGATGTTTGACGAGGAACGGTTGCACCGGGAAGTGGCGCCGCAGATGCTCGAACTCGGCGTTGCGATCGGCGGCCTGCTCGAAGGCGCCGAGGGCGACATCTTCGCCAACCGTATCGAAAGAAAGCCGCTTCCGGCGCGACCCCACAATAACAACAAGATCATCAAGACGGAGGATACGAATGAACTGGAAGCCGGAGCTCGACGAGCTCGCTCGGCGCGAAGCGTTCGCGCGCGAGATGGGAGGCGTTGACAAGGTCAAGCGCCAGCATGACCAGGGCCGGCTCACGGTTCGTGAGCGCATCGACAGACTGATCGACAAGAATTCCTTCCACGAGATCGGCGCGATTTCCGGCATTGCCGAATACGACGAGAGCAGTGAACTCAAGCACCTGACGCCGGCCAACTGCGTGTTCGGCCGCGGCAGGGTCGATGGCCGTACCGTGGTGGTGGTCGGCGATGATTTTACCGTGCGCGGCGGCTCGGCCGACGCCTCGATTTCGGCCAAGCCGCTGATGGCCGAGGAAATGGCGCATGATTTCCGCCTGCCGATCATCCGCGTGATCGAGGGCTCGGGCGGCGGCGGTTCGGTGAAGACGATCGAGACGCGCGGCGCGGCCAATCTGCCCGGCGGCGTCGGCGGCACCCGCTGGTACTGGTTCACGACGGCGAACATGGCGCGCGTGCCCGTGGTCGCGCTCGGGATCGGTTCGGTCGCGGGCCTTGGCGCTGCGCGGCTGGCCGCCAGCCATTATTCGGTCATGACCCGGAATTCCGCGATGTTTGTTGCGGGACCGCCGGTCGTCAAACGCCTCGGCCAGGATTTGACCAAACAGGAGCTCGGCGGCGCCGAGATCCAGACCCGCGCCGGCGGTGTCGATGATGCCGTCGACACTGAGGAGGAGGCGTTCGAACGCGCGCGGCGTTTTCTGTCCTATCTGCCGTCATCGGTGTACGACCTGCCGCCGACCACGCCCTGCAGCGACGATCCGGAGCGCGCCGACGAGTCGTTGTTGAAGGCCGTGCCGCGCAACCGCCGCCAAGTCTACAAGATGCGCCCGATCATCGACGCCGTCGTCGACAAGGGTTCGTTCTTCGAAGTGAACTCCAATTTCGGCCGCCCGGTCATTACCGGGCTTGCCCGGCTGGAAGGCCGCGCGGTGCTGCTGCTCGCCAGCGATCCCTTCCACTACGGCGGATCGTGGACGGCGGAAGCGTGCCAGAAGGTGGTGCGTTGGGTCGATTTCGCCGAAACCTTCCATCTGCCCGTCGTCTATTTGATGGATTGCCCCGGTTTCATGATCGGGCTCGAGGCCGAGAAGTCGGCGACCATCCGGCACGGCGTGCGCGCGATGGCCGCCGTGAACCAGTCGACCGTGCCCTGGTGCACCATCATCGTGCGCAACGCGTTCGGTGTGGCCGGTGTCGTGCATCAGCCGGCCAACCGCTATTCGATGCGCTATGCCTGGCCGTCGGCCTATTGGGGCTCGTTGCCGCTGGAAGGCGGCATCGAAGCGGCCTACCGCGCCGATATCGACGCCGCCGAGGATCCGGCGTTGAAGCTGAAAGAGATCGAGGAACGCCTCAACAAGCTGCGCTCGCCATTCCGCTCGGCCGAGAAATTCTGGGTCGAGGAGGTGATCGATCCCCGCAAAACGCGTTCGCTATTGTGCGAATTCGCGCGATTGGCGGAGCCGATCCGCAGCGTGGGTCCGCCAACCAACATGTCGACGCGGCCGTGAGCTTGCGCGGAAATCGTAGGGTGGGCAAAGCGAAGCGTGCCCACCATCCATCATCGAGCGAGCTGCGCGATGGTGGGCTCGCTTCGCTCAGCCCACCCTACGGCAGTTGTTATGCCGCCGCTGCTACCACCGGCTTCGGCCGCGAGATCGCCAGGACAATCAGCGCGGCGACGATGCAGAGCGCGCCAGCGACGAAGAAGGCGGGCAGGTAGCTCTGCAACATCGTCCGCGACAATCCGGCACCGAACGCTGCGACACCCGCGCCTAATTGATGCCCGGCAAATATCCATCCGAACACGAGGTTGGCGCGCTCGGCGCCAAACCGCTGCGCGGTTAGCCTCACCGTCGGCGGCACGGTCGCGATCCAGTCGAGCCCATAGAACATCGCAAACAGCGACAGGCCGTACAGCGTGAAATCGGAGAAGGGCAGGAGCAAGAGCGACAGGCCGCGCAGTCCGTAGTACCAGAACAATAGCTTGCGATTATCGTAGCGGTCGGACAGCCAGCCCGAGGCGATAGTGCCGACGAAATCGAAAATGCCCATCGCAGCCAGCAGGCTTGCCGCCTGCACCTGCGGAATGCCGAAATCGAGACACATCGGGATCAGGTGGACCTGGACCAGACCGTTGGTGCTAGCGCCGCAGATGAAGAAGGTGGCGAACAGGATCCAGAACACGCCCGACTTCGAGGCATCGCGCAGTGTGCCCAGCGCTGCCGCCATGATCGGGGTGGTGTTGGGCGGCGGCGCCGGCAGCGGCTCGGTGCCTTCATCGCCGAACGGCCGCAGGCCGACATCACTCGGCCGGTCGCGCATAGTCATCAGCACGGCGAAGGCAGCGACGCTCAGCATCACGCACACCAGCGCCAGCGCGGGCCGCCAGCCATAGGCCTCGGTCAGGCTCGCCAATAGCGGCAGGAAGGCGAGTTGCCCGGTGGCAACGCTGGCGGTGAGAATGCCGACGACGAGGCCGCGCCGCGCCAGGAACCAGCGCGCGGCGATGGTTGCGCCCAGCACCAGCGCCGTCATCCCGGTGCCGATCCCGATCACCACGCCCCACAGCAGCATCAATTGCCAGACCTGCGTCATCGCCAGCGACGCGACGAGACCAGACACCACGATCAGCAGCGCCAGCAGCGTCACATTGCGCAGGCCGTAACGGTTCATCAGCGCGGCGGCGAACGGGGCCATCAGCCCGAACAGGATGAAGCGGATCGACAGCGCCGAGGAAATCTCCGCCGTGGTCCAGCCGAATTCCTTCTGTAGGGGCACGATGAAAACGCCGGGAGCGCCGACGGTGCCGGCAGAGATCAGGGCGGTGAGAAAGGTCACGGCGACCATCACCCAGCCATAGTGAATGTTGCGGCGGGCGAGGGTGGCGGACAACCAGTTCGAGATCATTGGGCCTCAGGAATTTCTGTTGGGGCGGTTTGCCTGATTTGCTTTTGCGCATTCTATCGTGATGATGGCATGACTTGAATGTCACACTTCCCTCGTTTCAAGACATGCACAACAATATGCGCCCAACAGGTGACATTCGCGAAGTGAAAGAACCCGCCAACTGAAGCGGCCTCAGTTTAGCGCTGTAGCGGCTTGCCTCCGTGCCACACCCGAGCATCCATTGGCCTCCAAAAATGCACTCCCCGCAATGGGAGCGTTCGAAAGCGCGACGTTCGGGAGCGTGTCAAAGTTCACCGTCTCAGTGTCCAAGCCGGAATGCACGGGCTTTCCAGTCGTAGGACAGCGGATCAGAATATCCGACACGCTGCGCACCACCATCCGACCGGCGCAGCGTGCGTTCGGACCTCTATGCTGCCAGAAACGGTATCTCTATCGCCAGTGTATAGCCGTTGACCATCAGCAGGCCACCCGCGGCACCGACGATGCTGCCGACGATCGCAAGCCAGGGCAGCGTCGCGACGATCGAGACCGAGATCAGCACGATGGCGATCTGCAGAAGCGCTTCGGCATAGTCGAAGTAGGGATCCTGCTTCAGCGCATGGTCGCGCCTGCTCTCGTAGTCCTTGGCCCGCATCATCAATTCCTTCTTGCCCTCCTGCGTCTCGGGCTCGGACTCGTAGCGTGCCGCCGTCTTGCGATAGGCGTCCGCTTTTGCCTTCAGGGCCGTCCTGGCCTCGGCGTTGAGGCTTCCGTCCTGCAGGAACGCCAGTTCGATCGCGTCGGCCGCGAGGTTGTAGTCGGTCTGGCGGATGTTCTTGGCCTGGTAGAAGGCATAGTGGTTCGCGGCATAGATGTTGTTGTTGGTCGCCTCCTTGCCGGCGTTGGCGCCGCCAAGCCCGGTGATGGCCAGCAGCATCGCCAGAATGGCGATGCCGACCGCCGCGCGCTGCTTGAAGCGGTCGTTCTCCTTCTCCTGATCCATCATGTCGGCGGCGTCTTCGGCTTTCATCGATCAGCTCCTCCTTGCTCCTAAAGGGCAGGCACCATAAACAACAGCGTTATGTCACCATCGCGACGCACGAGCACGTTGATTTGTTTCGCAAAAATGCGGCAGGCGCGATGGGTCATACGAAAGGGATGGTCAAGGTTTACGCAAACGTTCGGATGCTTCAGTTCAAGCGTCACCTTTACGGGAGAGAAGTCGACCAATATGAGGTCGAAACAGGCCAGCCACAAGGCCAATACAAACGGCATTGGCAGACATCCCAGTTTCAGCCCTCGAGGCCCGCGCTTCACCTCCAACCGCGGATACTGGCTATCCGACCACTCCGTTCTTTTCAGTCGGCTAGTGAGTACACGTCCTATTCCAGGTCCTCGAGTGCCGTCTTGATGGCCTTCCTGAAGACCGCGATATCGCCGACCTCGTGGCCGAGCACCAGCGCAAGCCGGGTCAGGAACAGCGCCTCGCGGTCGGGCCCGGCCATATCGATCGCCTTCGCCAGCGTCTCGTAGGCGGTCTCGAAGTCTTCAAACGGCATCGCGCTCATGGCATCTCGCTTCCCAGGCAAATGCCTGCGGTTCTCAGGATCTCGGAGGGGACAGCCGCCTTCCATCGCCCGGCGATGTGCAGGTCCGGCCGCAGCAGATAGAGCGTGCCGGGTGCTGCAGCAAACAGGCGGGCGATTTCCCCGCCATGATCAGCGATTGTCTTTGCGCCGGATATGGAGGTCTGTGAGCCCACGACAATGGCTGCGAACCGCTTGTCGATCCGGCCGAGATGTTCGATCGATGCCAACTGTTCGGCGGTGGGTTGTGCCTCGCAGAACAGGATCGCCGTCAGGCCATGGCCGGCGTAGTCGAGCAGGTAGCTTCCGTCGGCCAGCCCAGCGTTCGACGCGACACTGCCGCAGGCTGGCCCGCCGGCAAAGGCTGCATCGCGTGCGGCATAGGGTTCAGCACACTGTCCGAATAGGTGTAGGGCTGCATCTGGCGCGGATTGGCCAGTCCCCGCGGAAATTCGTGCTTCAAGCTGAGCGACAACGCAGCCTCGCGCGCGAGCCGCCAGCCGCGCGTCGGCGGCGTCATGAAGCGCGTGCTTTTGGTGGCGTTGGCGAACACATCGAGCGTGGCGCCGCGCCGCTCCGGCGAATAGCTGTCGAGCAGCCGGTCGTCAGCCTCGCCATGGAGCACAAGCGCAAGCTTCCAGCCGATGTTTTCGGCATCCGCGAGACCATTGTTCAGTCCGCGCACGCCGAAAATCGGCACGATATGCGCGGCATCGCCGATGAAGAACACCCGCTCGTGCCGGTAATCATCGAGGCACAAGGTATTGGCGGAATAGACGCTCCACCATTCCAGCTCCCACGGTTTTGTGTGGCCGATATCGGCAAGGATCGCACTGACGCGTGCGCGGATATTCTCCTCCTTCAGGGCTTCTTCCTCGCTCTCACCTTCCCGAAGCTGATAGTCCACGCGCCAGATATCGTCCGGCTGCTTGTGGATCAGCACCGTGCCGCCGGGATTGCCGCTCGGTTCAAAGAACGCCCGACGCTCGGTTGGAAAATCATGGTCCATGCGGATGTCGGCGATCACATACCGGCCTTCGTAATTGTCACCTTTCAAGCGAAGCCCGAGCATCGACCGGATTGGCGAGCGTGCACCGTCGGCGGCCAGCAGATAGAGAGCGTCGAGAAAGTAATCCCCCTCCGGCGATGAAATGCGGGCAGAAATACCATCTACTTGGCGCTCGAGGCCGGATAATTCGCTCTGCCAGCGCATGTCGATGAGATTGTTGGCGGCCACCGCATCGTGCAGGAATTTCTCGATGTACTGCTGCTGCAGATTGTACATCGGCAGATATTTTTCGCCCGGCGGCTGCGGCATCTCCAGCCGGAAAATCTGCTCGCCGCGGTAGTAGCTGCGGCCGAACCGCCAGCCGAGCGCCTTCTCGACAAACGGTGCGACCGCGCCGACTCGCTCCAGGATATGCATGCTCGGCCGCGCGATGCAGATCGCACGGCTGCCATCATTAAAAGTGTCCTTGCGATCGATCAGCACGCTCCTGATGCCGTACCGCGCCAGCACCAGCGCCGCCGTCATGCCGATCGGGCCGGCCCCCACGATCAGGACGGGATGCCGAGCCGTGACGCCGTCAAGCTCGGGGACGCGCCGCGCCGCGAAGCGCGGATAGTCGAAATAGAGCGACTCCAGCGGTCCCTTGCCGGCAGGCCTCATACCTCCCTCCGTCTATTTCTTGCGGGCGAGAAATTCCCCCATCAACCGCTGCGGCTCGCCGGTCAAAAAGGACTGCCCGAACACGCCGACGCTCAAATTGACGGATTCGGTCAACGGCAACTCCTCCCATTGCCGCAACAGCGCCTTCTGGATGCGCAACGCCTCGGGTCCGCATTCGAGGAGCGCGTTCACCGTATGCTCGACCGCGGCATCGAGCCCGCCTTCCTTCGCGACTACGTCGACCAGGCCCCAGGCGAGCGCGGTGGGCGCGTCGATATTTTCGGCCGTCATCACCAGCCAGCGGGCGCGGCCCCAACCGATCAGCCGCGGCAATAGCGCAGCGTGGATCACCGAGGGGATGCCGACGCGCACTTCCGGCATGCCGAATTTGGCGTCGTGGGCGGCGATCCGGAAATCGCAGGCGGCGGCGACTTCGAGGCCACCGCCGAGGCACCAGCCCGGCAGTCGCGCGATCACCGGCGCTGGAAACTGGCGCACGGCCTCGCAGAGGTCGCGCAGCCGCGTGATGAAAGCTTCCGCGGATTTCTGATCGAGCTTCGCCATCTCCTTGATGTCCGCGCCGCCGATCATGCTCTTCTCGCTCTGGCCGGCCAGGATCACCGCGCGGATATCGGGCTCAGTGGCGAGCTTCTCAAACCCCTCGCGGACGCCGTTGGTGACCGCGGAAGACAGGATATTGAGGCTGCCCGCATTGCAGATCGAGAGCCGAACGACGCCTCTGCCGTCGCGGTCGATGCCGCAATGGGGATTGAGCATTTCCATTTTGTTTTTCCGGGCCTTGTTTTGGATGGTGACGCCACTTCCGGGACATTGCGCCGGCTTGTCAAGGGCAGGTGGGCAGGGCCGTTGCGCGCGGGAGGTCTTCCGTATAAAATGACGATCATCATTCAAAGGGGGCTGCCATGACTATGGCTGATACCGTCGATCTCTTCTCGGCAACCGCGCGAAGGCAGCGGGTGGTGGACTGGCAGGCGCCCGGGCCGGTGGCGAAAGCAGCCGCCGGCATGTCCGGTCTGGAGACGATGTGCGCGATCCGGGACGGCATCATGCCACCGCCGCCGATGGCCCGGCTGATCGGCTTCCGGATGGCCGTTGCAGAGCCCGGCCGCATCGTAATGGAACTCGATCCGCACGAGAGCCTCGAAAATACCATCGGCCTGCTCCATGGCGCGACATCAGCGGCGTTACTGGATACCGCCATGGGTTGTGCCATTGCAACTATGCAGCCTGCCGGGCAGACCTCCGTCACGCTGGACCTCAAGCTGACCTTTCTGCGGCCGTTATCGGTGCGTTCAGGCACGATCGCGGCGGAAGGCAAAGTGGTAAAGCTCGGCCGCCAGACCAGTTATGCCGAAGGCTTCGTCCGCGACGGCGTCGGCGATCTTGCAGTGCACGCAACCGCGACCTTCTCGATGATACCAGGTGGAAACGCGAAATAGATGCAGCATTTCCCGCGCACAACTGCTATTATATGACCACGGACATTTAATGGGACGCGTCAATGCGCTATTCGAAAGAGCACAAGCAGGAGACCCACGCACGGATCGTGAAAAAGGCCTCGGTGCGGCTTCGCGAGAAGGGCGCCCACGGCATCGGCGTCGCCGACCTGATGAAGGAGGCGGGGCTGACCCATGGCGGTTTCTACGCGCATTTCGATTCCCGCGAGGCGCTGGTGATCGAGGCCTTTGCCTACGCGATGGACCGCTCGGTCGAGCATTGGCGCAAGATCGCCGCTGAAACCCCGCCGGAGAAGCGGTTGTCGACGATCGTCGATTCCTACGTCTCGACGGTGCATCGCGACGATCCCGGTCGCGGTTGCGCGGTGCCCACGCTCGGCGCCGAGATTGCCCGGGAAAGCGCAAAAACACGAAGAGCCTTTTCCGCCAAGCTGGAACAATTGATCGATGTGATGGCCGACCAGATTCCGGACGTGCCGCGCAAGACCGCGCGCAAGCAGGCGATGGGAACGCTGGCGACTATGATGGGCACGCTGGTAATGTCGCGCGTGGCGGGCAGCGGAGAGCTTTCCGAGGAGATTCTTCTCGCCGGCCGCGAGGCGGCGCTCGGACGCGCGGTTGCGGCAAAGCCAGCGGCGAAGAAGGCACGGGCGAAGGCGAATTGAATTGTAGATTGTAGGGTGGGTTAGCGCAGCGTAACCCGCCGAAAGTCTCGACATGCGGCACGTCCGCGGTGGGTTACGGCTTCGCCTAACCCACCCTAGGGCGCATTGCGTCACTAAGGTGCTCACCCTTTCCATCTGAGGCGGAGCACGAGTCGCAAGCGCAGTGCCGTCATGTTTCCATCCATTCCATTGACTGTGGTAGGGCCCCGGACTCGGCGAACTCTTGGACAGCAGTCAATCCCCGCTCGAAAGAGATGACGTATTCTCGCGCAAATTCCGTGTGGTGAACCAGCCCCACGTAGCAAGTCATGATTGGATGCGTGCTCGCCTGAGCGCCGCGGCTCGCATAGTACGGCGGATTACGGTGGCCATAGGTGAAGGAGAGGACGGTGTCATCGCCGCCCACGACGAACGAGAGATGGTTACCGTTGGCCGCTTCGAGGATAATGATGTTGAGCATCTTGCGTGCCCGCGCCTCCTCGCTGGCAAGGCGGATCACTCTTTCAAGTTCGGTTGGCGTTGAAATTCGGGCGGCCGGCTCGGCGTCGTGAACGCTGATCGAAAGATCCGCCATTTCGCTCCGCTAGCTAGATTAGGCCCATCTTACGGCTCACCTTCCGCCAAACAGCGCCCGCTCGCTTTCCACCGTCTCGCAGATGTAATCGGCCACCGCGCGAATGCGCGCCAGGTCCTTGCTGTCGGCATGCATCAGCATCCAGAACGTGCGCGAAATCCTGACCTCATCAGGCAATACCGGTCGCAATTCCGGATGCGCCGTCGCCATGAAGTGCGGCAGCACCGCAATCCCGAAGCCTGCGATGGTGGCGTTGAGTTGTGCGATCAGGTTGGCGCTGCGGAATTTGGCGGAAATCTTCGGCGAGACCTGGGGCAGGTAATCCAGTTCCGGGGTGAACAGCAGTTCCTCGATATAGCCGACGAAGCGGTGCCCGGGCAGGTCGCTGCGCGAGGCGATCTTCGGCGCGCGGTCGAGATAGGCAGGGGCGGCGTAGAGGCCGAGGCTGTAGTCGAGCAGCTTGCGCCCGACGATCCGCCCTTCCTTGGGCATGGTCAGGCTGATCGCGATATCCGCTTCCCGCTTCGACAGGCTGAACAGCCGTGCGGTGGCGACGAGCTGCAGATCGAGATCGGGATACCGCTCGGTGAACTTCAGAAGCCGCGCGGCCAGGAAGTGGCTGCCGAAACCGTCGGGGGCGCCGATCCGGACCGTGCCGGTGAGCTGGGCGCGGGAGCCGCCGACCGCCTCCTGGTTGGCGACGATGGTGGATTCCATCGCTTCCGCGCTGTCGGCGACGCGCTGGCCGGCTTCGGTCAGGAGATAGCCGGTCTTGCGGCGGTCGAACAGTTTGGCGGAGTGATGCCGTTCCAGCCGGTCGACACGGCGGATCACGGTGGCATGATCGACCGATAGCTGCTTGGCGGCAGCGGAAACCGATCCGCCGCGCACAATGGCGAGGACGAAACGGAAGTCATCCCAGTCGATCGAACGGTCGCCTTGATCCAGCATTTCCGCACATCTATGGTGCAATTTATCGGACTTGTATCCTAAGAAATGCAGGTCAAAAAGGGGCTCGAAAGCGATCCCACGCGGGACCTTAGGGAGATTATCCATGCGCTCAATCGGACACTTTATCGGCGGCAAAGAGGTCAAGGGAACGTCCGGACGGACGGCCGACGTGTTCGAGCCGATGACCGGCGAGGTTCAGGCCAAGGTGGCGCTGGCCTCCAAGGCCGAAGTCCGCGCGGCCGTCGAGAACGCCGCGCTGGCCCAGCCCGAATGGGCCAACACCAATCCGCAGCGCCGCGCGCGCATCATGATGAAGTTCCTCGAACTGGTGCAGCGCGACTACGACAAGCTTGCCGAACTTCTGGCGCGCGAGCACGGCAAGACCGTGCCCGACGCCAAGGGCGACATCCAGCGCGGCCTCGAGGTCGTGGAATTCGCCTGCGGCATCCCGCATCTGATGAAGGGCGAGTACACCGAAGGCGCCGGCCCCGGCATCGACATCTATTCGATGCGGCAGCCCTTGGGTGTGGTCGCCGGCATCACGCCGTTCAATTTCCCGGCGATGATCCCGATGTGGAAGTTCGCGCCCGCGATCGCCTGCGGCAACGCCTTCATCCTGAAGCCTTCCGAGCGCGATCCCGGCGTGCCGATGCGGCTTGCCGAACTGATGATGGAGGCGGGGCTGCCGCCCGGCATCCTCAACGTCGTCAACGGCGACAAGGAAGCGGTCGATGCGATCCTCGACGATCCCGACATCCGTGCGGTCGGCTTTGTCGGCTCTTCCCCGATCGCGCAATATATCTATGAGCGCGCCGCCGCCACCGGCAAACGCGCGCAGTGTTTTGGCGGCGCAAAGAACCACGCCATCGTGATGCCCGACGCCGATATGGACCAGACCGTCGATGCGCTGATCGGCGCCGGCTACGGCTCCGCCGGCGAGCGTTGCATGGCGATTTCGGTCGCGGTGCCCGTCGGCAAGACCGCCGCCGACCGCCTGATGGAAAAGCTGATCCCGCGCGTGGAGTCGCTCAAGATCGGGACCTCCGTCGATCCGTCCGCCGACTTTGGTCCGCTGGTCACGCGCGAAGCCGTCGAGAAGGTGAAGAGCTATATCGATATCGGCATCAAGGAAGGCGCCACGCTCGCCGTCGACGGGCGCGGCTTCAAGATGCAGGGCTATGAGAAGGGCTTTTATCTCGGCGGTTCGCTGTTCGACAACGTCACCAAGGACATGCGGATCTACAAGGAAGAGATTTTTGGCCCCGTGCTCTCGGTCGTGCGCGCCCACGACTATTCGGAGGCGCTGGCGCTGCCGTCCGATCATGACTATGGCAACGGTGTCGCGATCTTTACCCGCGACGGCGACGCCGCGCGCGACTTCGCCGCCAAGGTCAATGTCGGCATGGTCGGCATCAACGTGCCGATCCCGGTGCCGATCGCCTACTACACCTTCGGTGGCTGGAAGAAGTCGGGCTTTGGCGATCTCAACCAGCACGGTCCGGACTCGGTCCGCTTCTACACCAAGACCAAGACGGTGACCTCGCGCTGGCCGTCCGGCGTCAAGGAGGGCGCGGAGTTCTCGATCCCGTTGATGAAGTGATGGCGTAGCCCAGCCCGTCATTGCGAGCGCAGCGAAGCAATCCATATTGCGAAAAGGACGAATGGATTGCTTCGTCGCTTCGCTCCTCGCAATGACGAAAGAATGAGCCCAGAATGCAGTTCGCTCTCAACGAGGACCAGATCGCAATTCGCGACATGGCACGGGCGTTTGCGGCCGAGAAGATCGCGCCGCACGCGCTGCGCTGGGACGAGGAGAAGCATTTTCCGGTCGACGTGATGCGCGAAGCGGCCACGCTTGGCATGGGCGGCATCTACATCAAGGAGGACGTTGGCGGCTCCGCGATGACCCGCTTCGACGCGGCGCTGATCTTCGAGGCGCTCGCGACGGGCTGCCCGACCGTGTCGGCCTTCATTTCGATCCACAACATGGCGTCCTGGATGATCGATGCCTATGGCAACGACACCCAACGGCAAAAGTGGTTGCCGAAACTCTGCACGATGGAGCTGATCGCAAGCTACTGTCTTACCGAGCCGGGCGCCGGCTCGGATGCCGCAGCGTTGCGAACCCGCGCGGTGCGTGAGGGCGATCATTATGTCCTGAACGGCCAGAAGCAGTTCATTTCAGGGGCGGGCGGCACCGATCTGCTGGTGGTGATGGCGCGGACCGGAGGCGATGGTCCCGGCGGGGTCTCGACGCTCGTCATCGACGGCAAGACGCCCGGGGTCTCGCTCGGCGCCAACGAGCGCAAGATGGGCTGGAACGCGCAGCCGACCCGCGCGGTGATTTTCGAGAACGCGCGCGTGCCGGTCGAGAACCGGCTGGGCGAGGAGGGGATCGGCTTCAAGATCGCGATGGCCGGGCTCGACGGCGGCCGCCTCAACATCGCGGCGTGCTCGCTCGGTGGCGCGCAAAGCGCGCTCGACAAGTCGCTGGCCTACATGAAGGACCGAAAAGCCTTCGGCAAGCGCCTCGACGAATTCCAGGCGCTGCAATTCCGCCTCGCCGACATGGCGACCGAGCTGGAGGCGGCGCGGACTTTTCTGTGGCGCGCGGCGGCGGCGCTCGACCGCAAGGACCCCGACGCCACCATGCTGTGCGCGATGGCAAAACGCTTCGGCACCGATGTCGGTTTCGAGGTCGCCAACCAGGCGCTGCAGCTCCATGGCGGCTACGGCTACCTCAGCGAATACGGCATCGAGAAAATCGTCCGCGATTTGCGGGTGCACCAGATCCTGGAAGGGACCAACGAAATCATGCGGCTGATCGTGTCGCGCAAGATGATCGAGGGCGCGCGATGACGGATGCGGCCGTTGCAGAGGGCGACCTGATCGCGCGCAAGGAAGGTTTTGCCGGCATCATCCGCCTGAACCGGCCGAAGGCCATCAATGCCGTGACGCTGGAGATGTTCCACGATGTCGACAAGGCGCTCGACGTCTTCGAGGCCGATCCCGCCATTGCCGTGATCGTGCTGGAAGGGGCGGGCGAGCGTGGGCTATGCGCCGGCGGCGACATCCGCGCGCTCTGGGAAAGCTCGAAGGTCAAGGGCGACCTCGGCAAGATCCTGTGGCGCGACGAATATATCCTCAACGCCCGCATCAAGAAATTCCCAAAGCCCTATGTCGCCTTCATGGACGGCATCGTGATGGGCGGCGGCGTCGGTCTGTCGGCGCATTCCAGCCACCGCGTCGTGACCGAGAAGACTAAATTGGCAATGCCTGAAGTCGGCCTCGGCTTCTTTCCGGACGTCGGCGGCACCTGGCTATTGTCGCAGTCGCCCGGCGAGATCGGCACCTATTTTGGCCTGACCGGGCAGACCATGAACGGCCCGGATGCCATTCACGCAAAATTCGCCGACACGGTGGTGCCGTCGTCAAAACTGCCGGCCTTGCGCGAGGCATTGACGAAGGTGCAGCCCGGCACGACGTCGGCTGATGTCCGAAAACTGATCGACGGTTTCTCGACCGGCGAGACGGCTGGCCCGGTGGCCGCGCAGCAGGCGAAGATCGATGCGCTGTTCTCCCATGATCGCATGGAAGACATTGTCGCGGCGCTGCAGCGCGACGGATCGGATTTCGCGCAAGCGACGTCGCAGACGCTGAGCGAAAAGTCACCGCGCGGCATGGTGGTGACGCTCAAGCTGCTGCGGCTGGCGCGCAAGTCGAACTCGCTGGAAGAATGCCTGGTGCGGGAGTATCGCGCCGCGCTGGAAGTGTTCGCCAGCGACGATTTTCGCGAAGGCGTGCGCGCCGCCGTGATCGACAAGGACCGCAATCCGAAATGGTCGCCGCCGCGCATTGAAGACGTGACGCCGGCAATGATCGCGCCTTACTTCGCCGAGATCGGCGCCGACGAACTGAAATTTCGATAAGTCAAAACAGAAACGCCCCAGCGGAGGAACATCATGGCAAATATCGCATTCATTGGCCTCGGCAACATGGGCGGGCCGATGGCGGCCAATCTGGTCAAGGCCGGCCACAAGGTCACCGCCTTCGATCTGGTCGCGGCCTCGCGCGATCAGGCCAAGGCGGACGGCGCATCCATTGCCGAGAGTTCGGTCGCTTCCGTCAAGGGCGCTGATGTCGTCGTCACCATGCTGCCCGCGGGCAAGCATGTGCTGTCGGTCTGGAACGAAGTGGTCCCGGCAATGGCCAAGGGCACGCTGATCATCGACTGCTCGACCATTGATGTCGAAAGCGCCAAGCAGGCGCACGCGCTGGCCGCCAAGTCCGGCATGCTGTCGGTCGATGCGCCGGTATCGGGCGGCACCGGCGGCGCCAAGGGCGCCACGCTCACTTTCATGTGTGGCGGCGAGGACAAGGCGTTTGCGGCGGCAAAGCCCGCGCTGGAAAACATGGGCAAGAAGATCGTGCATTGCGGCGGTGCGGGTGCCGGGCAGGCGGCCAAGATCTGCAACAACATGATCCTCGGCATCTCAATGATAGGCGTCGGCGAAGCCTTTGCGCTTGCCGAAAAGCTCGGCCTGTCGCATCAGGCGCTGTTCGACGTCGCCTCGACCTCCTCAGGCCAGTGCTGGGCGCTGACGTCCTATTGCCCGGTGCCCGGTCCGGTGCCGGCTTCGCCCGCCAACAACGGCTACAAGCCGGGCTTCGCCTCCAACCTGATGGTGAAGGACCTGACGCTGGCGCAGGACGCGGCGAACGCCGCCGGCGCCGTGACGCCGCTCGGCAAGCACGCGCAGGAGATCTACAAGGCGTTTGATGCCGCCGGCCATGGCGGGGTGGATTTTTCCGGTATTATCCAGCACGTTAGGAGCCTGGCTGGGAAATAACGGAGACCTGATGACGAGTTTTCAGGAAGCGCGCGCCTTTCTGCTCAAGCACCGCACCGACTACGATGCGGCCGTGAAAGGGTTTCGCTGGCCCGACCCGGTTCCCTTCAACTGGGCGCTGGATTGGTTCGACGCGGAACTCGCCGGCAATGCCGACAGCCGGGATCGCACCGCGCTCTGGATCGTCGATCCCGGCGACAAGGAAATAAAGCTTTCCTTCGCCACGCTGTCGCGCCGGTCCAACCAGGTCGCCAACTTCCTGCGCGCGCAGGGCTTGAGGCGCGGTGATCATTTGCTGTTGCTGCTCGGCAATGTCGTGCCGCTGTGGGAGACCATGCTGGCGGCGATGAAGCTTGGCGTTGTCGTAATCCCTGCGACGACGCTGCTGACATCAGATGAATTGCACGATCGGCTCGATCGCGGCAAGGCGAGGGCCGTGGTCGCCACGCAGGATCAGGTTGCCAAGTTTGCAAATCTCGGCGGCGACAGTCTGGTGCGGATCGTGGTCGGCGCGACGTCGAAGCACGACGGCTGGCTGCCGTTCGAAGGGGCGGAGAGTGCGCCGAAAGCGTTTGCGCCTGATGGGCCGACCCATGCCGACGATCCGATGCTGCTTTATTTCACCTCGGGCACCACGGCAAAACCAAAGCTGGTGCGGCACAGCCAGCGCAGCTATCCGGTCGGCGCGCTGTCGACGATGTTCTGGCTCGGCCTGCAGCCGGGCGACGTCCATCTGAACATTTCCTCTCCGGGCTGGGCCAAGCATGCCTGGAGCTGCTTCTTCGCGCCATGGAATGCGGGGGCCACCGTGTTCGTGGTCAACCAGCCGCGCTTCGACGCCAAGGCGTTGCTCGCAACCGTCGGCCGCTGCGGTGTCACCACCCTGTGCGCGCCGCCAACGGTGTGGCGGCTGTTCATTCAGGAGAAGCTCGCGGACTTCAAGGTCAGCCTGCGCGAGGTCTGCGGCGCCGGCGAGCCGCTCAATCCGGAAGTGATCGACCAGGTGAAGGCGGCGTGGGGCCTGACCATCCGCGACGGCTATGGCCAGACCGAGACCACGGCACTGGCCGGCAATTCGCCCGGGCAAAAGGTCAAGGTCGGTTCGATGGGCCGCCCGCTGCCGGGCTACCGCGTGCGGATCACCGACAATGACGGCCACGTTACCAAGGAGGGCGAGGTGACGCTGGTGCTCGGCGCCGACCGCCCGGCGGGCCTGATGCAGGGCTATCAGGGAGAAGACGGCAAACTGAGCGGTGCCGACGGCGATCTCTACCGTTCAGGCGACGTGGTGTTTGCCGATGACGAGGGCTATCTCACCTTTGTCGGCCGCTCCGACGACGTCTTCAAATCATCGGACTACCGCATCAGCCCGTTCGAGCTGGAGAGCGTGCTGCTGGAACATGATCAGGTCGCGGAAGCCGCCGTCGTGCCCAGCCCCGATCCGATCCGGCTCGCGATTCCGAAGGCCTATGTGCTGCTGGTCTCGGGCGCGGAACGCACGCCGGAGACGGCGCTGTCGATCTTCAAACACCTGCACACGCGGCTGGCGCCGTTCAAGCGAATCCGCAAGATCGAGCTGGTGACGGAACTGCCGAAGACGATTTCCGGCAAAATCCGCCGCGTGCAGTTGCGCCGGCTCGAACATGATAATAACCGCGAGGACGCGTTGCGCGGCGCCGAGTTCCGCGAGGATGAATTCCCGGAGCTGCAGAAGGTGCGGACCGCCGGGTTGGAGAGCTGATCAATGAATGAAGTCTGGAAGAAGCCGCCGGTCTCGTTTGAGGCCTATCAGGCCATGGTCGGCAAGGAGATCGGGGTGTCGTCCTGGCACCTGATCGACCAGAACCGGATCAATGTCTATGCCGACGTGATTGAGGACCATCAGTTCATCCATGTCGATCCTGAACGGGCGAAGAAGGAAACCGCGTTCGGCAACACCATCGCGCATGGCTTTCTGACGATGTCGTTGATGAGCATCATGTCCTACGAGGTGATGCCGGTCATCGAAGGCACGGCGATGGGCGTCAACTACGGCTTCGACAAGCTGCGTTTCCTGTCGCCCGTCCGCGCCGGTTCGCGGGTCCGCGGTCGCTTTACGCTCATGGAAGCCAAGCTGCGCAAGCCCAAGGAACTGCAGTCGCGCACCAACGTCACCGTCGAGATCGAGGGCGAGGACAAGCCCGCGCTGGTCGCCGACTGGATCGGGCTGATTTACTTCAACTGAGTTCCTGCCGTCATTGCCGGGCTTGACCCGGCAATCCATCACTGATCAAAAAGCTCTTCAATTTTGATGGATGCCCGGGTCAAGCCCGGGCATGACGAGAATCCGGGAATCGCAACTCATGGCAATCAGGTTTGACGGACGCGTCGCCATCGTCACTGGCGCGGGCAATGGTCTGGGACGGGCACATGCGCTGGGCCTGGCGAGCCGCGGCGCCAAGGTCGTGGTCAACGATTTCGGCGGCGCGCGTGACGGCACCGGCGGCTCGCTGTCGCCGGCCGAAGCCGTGGTCGAGGAAATCCGCAAAGCCGGCGGCACCGCCATGGCCGACGGCGCCGACGTCTCGAAGTTCGGGCAGGTCACGGCGATGGTCGAGCGGGCCACGAAGGAGTGGGGCAGCGTCGATCTGCTCTGCGCCAATGCCGGCATCCTCCGCGACAAGTCGTTTGGAAAAATGGACGTCGCCGACTTTGCCAAGGTGCTCGACGTCCATCTCGTCGGCACATTTTACTGCTGCAAGGCGGTATGGGAGGGCATGCGCGAGCGCAACTATGGGCGCATCGTGCTGACCACCTCGTCGTCGGGCCTGTTCGGCAATTTCGGCCAGGCCAATTACGGCGCGGCGAAAGCCGGCATGGTCGGCCTGATGAACGTGCTGGCCGAGGAAGGCCGCAAGAACAACATCCGCATCAACACGATCTCGCCGACCGCGGCGACCCGGATGACGGAAGAGCTGTTGCCGCCGCAAGCGCTGGAGCTGATGAAGCCGGAGGCGATCACGCCCGCGGTGGAATTTTTGCTGAGCGAGGACGCGCCCACCCGCACCATCATGGGCGCCGGCGCCGGCTCATTCGCGGTGATCAAGATCATCGAGACCGAAGGCATCAACCTCGCTCAGTCCGACTGGACGCCGGACGCGATCGCGGCACACTTTGCCGAGATCGACGACGTGTCGAAGGCGAAGGCACTGCAGGGCGCGTTCGAGCAGACGCAGAAGTATGTGGCGCAGGCGGCGGCAAGGGCGGGAATTAAGCTGTAACGCGCGGACTAGTAGGGTGGGCAAAGGCGCATCGCGCCGTGCCCACCATGCATCCTCAATGCCGGTAAATATTGGTGGGCACGCTTCGCATTGCCCACCCTACGCACCGTCAATCCGGCCTACACTCTCGCCATGCCTTCACCCGCACAACACGTCGCCATCATCGGCGCTGGCCCCGCTGGCCTGATGGCAGCCGAAGTGCTCGCGCAGGGCGGTGCTTACGTCACCGTCTACGACGCGATGCCGTCCGCTGGCCGCAAATTCCTGATGGCGGGGCGCGGCGGGCTGAACCTCACGCACAGCGAGCCATTGCCGCAATTCCTCGCACGCTACCGCGAAGCGATGCCGCATCTGAAAGCCGCCATCGAAGCATTCCCACCGCAAGCACTGCGCGACTGGAGCGAGGCACTAGGGCAGGAGACCTTCGTCGGCTCCAGCGGGCGGGTGTTTCCGAAAGCTTTCAAGGCGTCACCCTTGTTACGGGCGTGGCTGCGGCGGCTGGACTCGCAGGGCGTAAAGTTGGTGCTACGTCACCGCTGGACCGGTTGGGACGAGCGGGGCTCCCTCCGCTTTGAAGCACCGGACGGCGCACGCGCCGTCGAGGCGGGCGCGACCGTGCTGGCGCTCGGCGGCGCAAGCTGGCCGCGGCTGGGCTCCGATGGCGCATGGGCGGAGATCTTCGCCGCAAGGGGCGTGAGTGTATCCCCGCTCAGGCCGGCCAATTGCGGCTTTACGGTAAGCTGGTCGGATATATTTCGAAACCGGTTCGAAGGCCAACCGCTCAAGGGCATCGAGTTGAACTTTGGTTCGCATAGCGTTTGTGGCGAAGCCATCGTGACACGATCGGGCATCGAGGGCGGCGCGATCTACGCGCTATCAGCCGAATTGCGCGAAGCCATCCTGCGCGACGGACGGTCTACGCTGAACATCGCCTTGCGTCCCGATGTGGAGACCGGCGAACTGATCGCGAAATTGTCGGCCGCGAAGGGCAAGCAGTCTTTTTCGAACTTTCTCCGTAAGGCAGCCAACCTCTCGCCCGTCGCCATCGGCCTGTTACAGGAGGCTGCCAAACCATCCGGGATGTCGCTGGCCGCACTCTCTCCCGGCGATCTGGCCCGTTTGATCCAGGCGGTGCCCGTGCAGCTCAACGGCATCGCGCCGATCGCGCGCGCGATCTCGACCGCAGGCGGCATCGCCTTCGACGAGCTCGACGACGATTTCATGCTCAAGCGCCTGCCGGGCGTGTTCGCCGCTGGCGAGATGCTCGATTGGGAAGCGCCGACCGGCGGTTATCTCCTGCAGGCGTCGTTTGCGACGGGTGCCGCGGCCGGGAAGGGCGCGCTGAAGTGGCTCAATTCGTAGGATGGGTAGAGCGAAGCGAAACCCATCATCGTGCAGCCCGGCAAGTCCTGATGGGTTTCGCTTCGCTCTACCCATCCCACGGACGAGTCAGCGCAACTTCCCCCGCGCCGCCACCGGCAGCACGCCGACGATCTCCTCGCCGCGCACCATCACCACCTCGTCCATCATGTTGACCACGACGCAGACATGGTTGGGCACGATGCGCACGACGTCGCCGACGACAGGCCGCGTGTTGCTGCGGGACAGGTCGAGAAAGCCGTGCTCTTCCGCAAAGCGTGCGATCTTGGCTTCCGGGTGCTCGAGTATCAGCCCGTAACCGTCGAGCCCGCCGCCGGGATCCGACGTCAGCGTCTTCGAGCCGGCGTCGAGAATGCCGCGGTCCGGGCCGGCGCGGCTGACGACGGTGGAATAGATATTGAGTGCGCAATCATCCCACTCGGCGACGCCGGCCGCGACCTGCATGCGGTCGTTGTAGATATAGGTGCCGGGCCGGTGCTCGGTCGCGCCCTTGAGCTTGCCGAGGTTTTTCAGGTTCGGCGAGCCGCCGGTCGAAACCATCGTCGCATCCAGCCCATGCGCGCGGACGCCGGCCAGTGCTTCGTCAAAGAACTTCTGCGCCTCGGCCCAGCCGGTTTCGGTCGGATAGAGCATGAAACCCGCGAATTGCAGCCCTTTGGACGCCGCGATCTCGCGCGCCAGCGCAATCGCTTCCGCTGGCGTCTCGACGCCGGCGCGCTTGCGGCCGGTGTCGCACTCGACCACGACCGAAAGCGGGCGGCCTGATGTAGCGGCGGCTTGCGGCAGGCCCGCGATCACGGTCGAATTGTCGGCGGCGACCGTCATGTTGGCCTTGGCCTGCAGTGCGGCGAGGCGGGCCATCTTCTCCTCGCCGATCAGATTGTAGCTGATCAGGATGTCGTCGATCCCGGCTTCGGCCATCACCTCGGCCTCGCCGATTTTTTGGCAGGTGATGCCCCTGGCGCCGGCCGCGACCTGCATCTGCGCCAGCAGCGGGCTCTTGTGGGTTTTGATGTGCGGCCGGTTGGCGACGCCGGCCGTATCGCAGGCCACCTGGATGCGCGCGATATTGCGCTCGACACGGTCCATGTCGATCACGGCGCAGGGCGTGCCGTATTCACGGGCGATTTTGGCGGCGAGGGGCGTTGTCATGCTCTTCTCTCTGTTCGGGTCCGTAGGATGGGTAGAGCGCAGCGAAACCCATCAATCGTGTCGATGCAACATGCAACATGATGGGTATCGCTTCGCTCCAACCATCCTACGCATTATGCCTGCTCGATCTCTTCCCGCAAAACTTCAAGCTCCAGCCACCGGTCTTCCGCAGCCGACAGCTCTTCCTGCGCTTTTGCAATGGCGGATGAGGCCGCATCAAACTTCTTGCGATCCTTGGCGTAGAGATCGGGATCGTCAAGCAGCTTCTGCTGCTTTGCGATCTCGGCCTGCAACTTTGCGATCGTCTTCGGCAGCGTCTCCAGCGCGTGTTTTTCGTTGAAGTTCAGCCGGCGCTTCGGCGCCGCAGCGGGGGCGGCAACTTTAGCTTCCTTTTTTTCTTCAACGATCGCCGTCGCCTTCACATCCTCTCGTGTCAAATCCTCGCCGCGCTGCGCCAGCATGTCGGTGTAGCCGCCGGCATATTCGATCCAGCGGCCGTTGCCCTCGGGCACGATCACTGACGTCACAACCCGGTCCAGGAAATCGCGATCATGGCTGATCAGGATCACCGTGCCCTCGTAATCGCCGAGCATTTCCTCGAGCACATCAAGCGTCTCGAGATCGAGGTCGTTGGTCGGCTCGTCCAGCACCAGCAGGTTCGACGGCTTTGCCAGCGCGCGCGCCAGCATCAGCCGGCCGCGCTCGCCGCCGGAGAGTGCCTCCAGCGGCGTGCCGCGTTGCTCCTGCGCGAACAGAAAGTCTTTCATGTAGCCGATGACGTGCCTGGGCTTGTCGCCCACCATCACATGGTCGCCGCGGCCGCCGGTCATGGCTTCGGCGAGCGTCGCTTTCGGATCCAGGCTTTCGCGATGCTGGTCGAGCGTTGCCATCTCGATATTGGCGCCGAGCCGGATCGTACCAGAGTCGGGCGGATCGTTGCCGATCAGGAGATGAACCAGCGTGGTCTTGCCGGCACCGTTCGGGCCGACAATGCCGATGCGGTCGCCGCGCTGGACGCGGGTCGAAAAGCCCTCGACGATCGTGCGATCGCCATAGGCCTTGGCGATGTTCTTGGCCTCGATGACGAGCTTGCCGGATTTGTCGGCCTCCGCCGCGGCGAGGCTGGCATTCCCCGTCGCGCCACGGTAATTGCGCCGCTGGTCGCGCAGAGCATGCAGATTGCCGAGCCGCTTGACGTTGCGCTTGCGGCGGCCGGAGACGCCATAGCGCAGCCAGTGCTCCTCGTTGACGATCTTGCGGTCGAGCTTGTGCTGGTCGCGCTCTTCCTCCGCCAGCACCTCGTCGCGCCAGGCTTCGAACGCGGAAAAACCGCGGTCGATCTGGCGGATCTGGCCGCGGTCGAGCCAGGCGGTCGAACGCGACAGGTTGGAGAGGAAGCGGCGGTCGTGGCTGATGAGGACGAGCGCGCATTTCCGGCTCGCCAGTTCGCCTTCCAGCCATTCGATGGTCGGGAGATCGAGATGGTTGGTCGGCTCGTCCAGCAGCAGGATGTCGGGTGAGGGCGCCAGCACCCGCGCCAACGCCGCGCGGCGCGCCTCGCCGCCGGAGACATGCGCGGGGTCCTCGTCGCCGGAGAGCCCAAGCTGTTCGACCAGATAGCGCGCCTGGTAATGATCGTCGCCGGGGCCGAGGCCTGCCTCGACATAGGCCAGCGTGGTCTTGTGCTCGCCGAAATCAGGCTCCTGCGGCAGGTAGCGGATGGTGGCGCCGGGCTGCACGAAGCGGCTGCCGCCGTCGGGCTCGACGAGGCCGGCGGCGATCTTGAGCAGCGTCGATTTACCGGAGCCGTTGCGGCCGATCAGGCAGACGCGCTCGCCTGCAGAAACCGACAGTTCTACGCCCGACAGCAGCGGCGTGCCGCCAAAGGTCAGGCGAATATCTTTCAACTGGATCAGCGGCGGCGCCATGGTTCAACCTTGGTTCGGCGCAGGCTGCTGCGCGCGCTGGCGCTGGATGCGGCGGATGGTCTGGTCGAGCGCGGACAGGAATGCCGAGCGGTCGCGCGGCGCAAACGATCTTGGACCGCCGGTCACTTCGCCGGACGAGCGCAAATCGGTCATCAGGTTGCGTACCGCCAGCGTCATGCCGATCGATTCTTCCGTGAACGGCTTGCCGTTCGGCGCGATTACCTCGGCGCCTGCCTTCACACAACGGCTGGCGAGCGGGATGTCCGACGTGACGACGATATCGCCCTTGCCGGCACGTTCCGCGATCCAGTCGTCGGCGGCGTCCATGCCGGAACCGGCGGCGATGCGCTCGATCAACGGGTCCTGCGGCACGCGGATGAAATTGCCCGCGACCACGCTGACCGGCAGGCCGTGCCTGACAGCGACGCGATAGATCTCGTCCTTCACCGGGCAGGCGTCGGCATCGACATAGATGCGGGTTGGGTTCACGTCAGGCATACGGATTCGACAGCGTTCTCTTGCCCGCGGGTGGTAGCCTATTCGATGCCGGAATGCGAGGAAAACAGGGGTGGGAACACGCTTGCGTCAGCACATTCTTTGCGTACCATAACCGGCGGAAAAACAACCAAAAACAAGAGGAAATGGCATGCCCATCGAGCCGTATCGCGTGGAGGCCTACAACACCGCCAAACAATCCGAAAACAAGATGCACGACGACACCGTGGCACAGCGTTTCGGCTTCTCCGGCGGGCTGGTCCCCGGCGTCGACGTGATGGCCTGTATGATGCACCAGCCAGTCGCCAAATGGGGCCGCGCCTTCCTCGAACGCGGGCTGATCGAGGCCCGCTTCGTCAAGCCGGTCTATGACGGCGAACTCGCCGAACTGACGGCGGAGGAAGACAATGGCGTGCTTTCGATCGAGGTGCATAGCCGTGGCGAGCCTTGCGCTACCGGCACCGCGTCACTGCCGGCTTCCGTGCCCGCTGTTTCGATCGCAGACTACAAGGAAGTCGCGGCCGTCGCGGAGCGCAAGCCGGTCGATGCGACGTCCTACGAAGTCGGCAAATGGCTGGGCACCGCGCCGCGCGACTGGGCGGGCGAGGCGGCCAGCGAATATCTTGAAGACATCAGGGAAGCCGATCCCATCTACGCGAAGGAGGGCCTCGGTCATCCCGGCCTGCTGCAGCGGGTGATGAACCGGCTGCTGGTTGACAACGCCATTCTGGGCCCGTGGATTCACGTCGGCAGCCGCATGCAATTGCTCTCAGCAAAGAAGGCGGGCGATGTCATCACGGCGCGTGCGAAGGTGATCGGCAATTACGACAAGAAGGGCCACCGCTTCGTCGAGCTCGACGCGCTGGTCGTCGCGAACGGCAAAACGCCGCTGGCGCATTGCCACCACGTCGCGATCTACCAGCCGCGCGAACAGGCGGTGGCGTAATCATGCCCGTCACCATCGACTATTATTTGTCGCTCAACTCGCCCTGGACCTATATGGGCAGCGGACCATTTGCTGAGATCGCGCGCCGATATGGCGCGACCGTCAACGTCAAGCCCTGCAAGTTCGGCCCGATCTTCGAGCAGACCGGCGGCCTGCCGTTGCCAAAACGTTCGCCGCAACGGCGCGCTTACCGGCAGATGGAGCTCAAGCGCTGGCGCGAGGTGAGGGGCATTCCGCTCAATCTCGAACCCAAATATTTTCCCTGCGATGACCTCGCGGCGACGCGCCTTGTGATAGCAGCCAAACTGCAGGGCAAGGACGCGCATCTTCTGTCGTTGGAGTTTGGCCGCGCGATCTGGGAACGCAAGGAATCGCTCGCCGACGCCGCTGTCATGTCGGCGGCCGCACAGCGCGCCGGTCTGGACGCGGCGGCATTGCGCGCCGGTGGCCCGCCGGATGGCGAACTCGACGCGCTGTACGAACAGTACACGCAGGATGCGCTGAATGCCGGCGTCTTCGGCGCGCCCAGTTACGTGCTGCCGTCGGGCGAGATCTTCTGGGGCCAGGACCGGCTGGAGCTTCTGGAACGCGCCTTGAAGATGCAGGCCTGATCGGCCGAGCAGCGCGCGCTGAAAAAAAGACAGGCCGAATGGACACACGCGGCTGCAAAAATGCGTTATGATCCGGATCCAAAGAGAAAACGAAAGGCGGGAGTGGACGATGCCCAGTTCAGTGAAGGATCTACTCGCGGCGGCGAACAGTTCGGTTCCAAACATCACCCCACAGGATGCAAAAAACCTGATCGAGGGTGGCAAGGTTCTTGTGGTCGATGTGCGCGACGGCACTGAACTACAAAGCACCGGCAAGGTTCAGGGAGCGAAGCATGTCTCACGCGGCATGCTCGAGTTTCGCGCGGATCCCGACAGCCCCTATTACGACAATGCGTTCGATCGGGAAAAGACCGTCATCGTGTACTGCGCCTCCGGCGGGCGATCTGCGCTTGCAGGCAAGACGCTGCAGGATCTCGGCTACAAGGATGTGCGTAACCTCGGCGGTTTCAAGGGATGGGCCGAGAGCGGCGGCGCGGTCGAGAAGGTGTGACGCGCAGAACAGCAAAGACTCGTCATGCGCGGGCTTGACCCGCGCATCCATCACTTCAGAAGAGTCATTGAAACGTGATGGATTGCCGGGTCAAGCCCGGCAATGACGGGTTGGCCTGACCTCACGCCGCCTTCGCCTTGGCATCCTGAATCGCGCGCCACACCCGCTCCGGCGTCAGCGGCATGTCGATATGGGTGATGCCGTAGTCCGACAGCGCATCCACCACCGCATTGACGATGCAGACGAGGCTGCCGGCGCAGCCGGCTTCGCCGCAGCCCTTGGTGCCGAGCGGATTGGATTTCGCCGGCGAGGGGTGGTCACCGATCTCCATCTGCGGGATGTCCTCCGCGCGCGGCAAGGCATAGTCCATGAACGAGCCGGTGATCGGCTGGCCGTTTGTGTCGTAACTGACCTGCTCCATCAGCGCCTGGCCGATGCCCTGCGCCACGCCGCCATGCAGCTGGCCGGCGACGATCATCGGATTGACCACGGTGCCGAAATCATTGACGGCGAAGTAGCGCACGATTGCCACGACGCCGGTTTCGGGATCGATCTCGACTTCCGCGACATGGCAGCCATTGGGAAAGGTGGAAGGCGTGTCATTGGTGGCATGGTCGACGTCGAGCGACAACGGCGCCCCCTCCGGCATCTTGCCCTCGCGCAGCCGCTGCGCCAGCTCCATGATGCCGATCGAGCGGTCAGTGCCGGCGATGGTGAAGCGGCCGCCGGCGAATTCGATATCACCCTCGGACGCTTCCATCAGATGCGCGGCGGCCTGCTTGCCCTTTGCGACCACGAGCGCGGAGGCTTCGACGATCGCCTGGCCGGTCGCGGTGATCGAGCGCGAGCCGCCGGTGCCGTTGCCGAAACGGACGAGATCGCTGTCGTTCTGCTCGATCGTGATCTTTTCGAAGGGCACGCCGAGCTGCGCCGACAGCACCTGCGCGAACGGCGTGGCGTGGCCCTGGCCGTAATCGAGCGTGCCGGTGGTAAGCTTCACCGAACCATCCGGCTCGAAAGTGATCTTGCCGAGTTCGCCGCTGGGAGGAGCGGTCACTTCCAGATAGGAGCCAACGGCGATGCCGCGCAGCCTGCCGTTCTTCTTGCTCTCCTTCTTGCGCTTGCCAAAGTTGGCGTGGTCGGAAATCTCCAGCGCCTTGTTGAAGACGCCGGCGAAATCGCCGCTGTCATAGGTGACGCCAGAAGCCGCCGCGAATGGCAGTTGCGCCGGCTTGATGAAGTTGCGCTTGCGCAAGGTGAGGCGATTGATGCCCATCTCGTCGGCGGCGCGGTCGATCAGCCGCTCCATGTAGTAGTTGGCTTCGGGCCGGCCGGCGCCGCGATAGGCGCCCATCAGCGTGGTGTTGGTCAGCACCGTCTTGATGTCGACGCCGAGCAGCGGCGTGCGATAGACGCTCGCCAGATTCTTGCCGGTGTTGAGCGACAACGGCCCCGGCGCGACGCCGGTGATGTAGGCGCCGAGATTGCCGTAGCCCTGCAGGCGTACCGCGAGGAATTTACCCTCGGCGTCCAACGCCAGTTCAGCGTGAATCAGCTGCGCGCGGCCGTGGCTGTCGGAAAGAAAGCTGGTCGAACGTTCGTCGGTCCATTTGACCGGACGGCCCAACGCCTTCGCCGCATGGAGGATGCAGGTGTATTCGGGATAGCTGACGTTCTTCATGCCGAAGGAGCCGCCGACATTGGCGGTGAGGATGCGCACCTTGTCGTTCGGCACGTTGAGGATTTTCGCCAGCGTTACCTTGTTGCCGGAGACACCCTGCGTCGGCACCTGCAGCGTGAAACGCTCGGCCGTCTTGTCGTAGGCGGCCAGCGCGACGCGCGGCTCCATCGAGACGACAGCCACGCGGGTGTTGACGATGTCGAGTTTGGTAACATGCGCGGCGGCGGCGAACGCCGCATCGATCTTGGCGGCATCGCCATAGTGATAGTCGAGCGCGACATTGTTCGGGATGTGATCGTAAAGCTGCGGCGCGCCGGGCTTTGCCGCTTCCGCCGCATCGGTCACCGCCGGCAGCGGCTCGATGTCGAGTTCGACGGCCTCAGCGGCATCGCGCGCCTGCGCCAGCGTTTCGGCGACCACGAAGGCGATGGGATCGCCGACGAAGCGCACCTTGTCGGTCGAAAGCGCCGGACGGTTGGTCTGCAACAGCGGCGAGCCGTCGCGGCTCTTCAGCGGCAGGCCGCAGGTGAACGGGCTGTAGCCGGCGGCTTCCAGGTCCTTGCCGGTCCAGACGCCGAGCACCCCGGGCATCGCCCTGGCGGCGGCGGTGTCGATGCCCTTGATGATTCCATGGGCATGGCTGGAACGCACCATCCAGCAATAGGCCTGGCCGGGCAGGGTGAAATCGTCGGTGTATTTGCCGCGCCCACGCACCAGCGTGTCGTCTTCCTTGCGGCGCACCGGCTGCCCCACACCGTATTTTTGCAGTGCGATAGCGTTGTCCAGGGAGGAGGCCGACGTGTGGTCTTGCATCGAAAAGCACCTGAAATGCTGGATTTTCTTGGACTTTCCCGGTTCCGCGGGTTCCCGCTGAGATAACGTACCGTATCATTCCGGACAACGCCTGATTGGGCATAGTCCTATGTGATGGGTTGTTGCGTACCCCCTTGGCGCTGCTAAAGTTTCCGTGAACGGTAATTTTCTTCGGCGGCCGGGAGCGGCCCGCGGAAAGACAGTTTTGATGAATGAGGATACGCGGCTGCGCGAAGGCCTTCAGGCCGGTGCCAGCCCGTCAGGGTCGGTTGCGGCGGCAACGGCAAACGGTGTCTATGCCGCGCTTGATCTTGGCACCAACAATTGCCGGCTTTTGATCGCCAGCCCGGTCGGCGACAGCTTTCGCGTGGTGGATTCGTTTTCGCGGATCATCCGGCTCGGCGAGGGCATTTCCGCAACCGGTTCCATCAGCGAGGCGGCGATCGAGCGCGCCATCGCGGCGCTCAGCATCTGCAGCGACAAGATCCGCTACCGCAAGGCCAAGCGCCTGCGGCTGATCGCAACCGAGGCCTGCCGCGCGGCCGCCAATGCCGACAGCTTTCGCGCCCGCGTCGCTGATGAGACCGGCATCCGCCTCGAGGTGATTGATCGCGAGACCGAGGCGACGCTGGCCGTGATCGGCTGCTCGCCGCTGCTCGATCCAAGGGGGCGGGGCGCTATCCTGTTCGACATCGGCGGCGGCTCGACCGAACTGGTTCGGATCGAGCGCGATCCGGACCAGCAGTACGCGCCACCGCGGATCAAGGCGTGGATGTCGGTGCCGCTCGGCGTCGTCACGCTGGCCGAGCATTTCGGCGGACGCGACGTAACGACGAAATCCTATGCGCAGATGGTGCGCGACGTCGCGCAATATGTGGCGCCGTTCGCGGCCGAGCACGGCACGGATTTACGCGACATGCATATGCTGGGCACCTCGGGCACCGTGACGACGCTTGCCGGCGTCCATCTCAATCTGGCACGTTATGACCGCCGCCGCATCGACGGCATCTGGATGAACAGTTCTGACGTCACGGCCGTGATCCAGCGGCTGCTCGGCATGAGCTATCAGGAGCGCGCCGACAATAATTGCATCAGTGTCGAGCGCGCCGATCTGGTGCTGGCCGGCTGCGCCATTCTCGACGCGATTCGCGATGCCTTCCCGATGCCGCGGCTGCGCGTCGCCGACCGCGGCCTGCGGGAGGGCATGCTGGTCGAGATGATGCGCGAGGACGGCGCGCTCAGGGCGTGCTGATGTCCCGGAGGCAGCTCTAGGCGGCGCGCCGAATCTCTTCCATCTTTTGATTGATCTGCTTGCCGGCATCGTCCGCAAGCTTCAGCGACATGTCGGCTATCCGGCGACTGCTTTCCAGAACATTCTCCACGGTCTCACGCACCATGTCGCTTTGTACGGCGGCAACGTCCTGAGGCGTTCGACAGGCCCACAAATCATTCATGCGGTCCATGCTCTTCTCGACCTGGTGCCGAACCAGATCGAAGTATTCTCGAGACATCCCACCCATCATCTGGGCGGCAGCAGTGCTGGTGTAAAGTATGGTTTGGGTGCTGGTTTGGGTGCTGCGGGACGAGCGTTCCGTTGCCTGCTGCACTCCTTCTCCCGACAAGCCGAGTGTGCGGCTAAGTTGCTCTGTTGACCGACCCATGACTGTGGTCGCCATATCCAGACCGAAGCGCCAGGCGTTCTGCAACGTCTCGGCGTTTTGCTGAACCAGATTGGCGCTCACCCGAGCCACTTCCTGCCCAGCCTCAGCCGCAACTTGTCCGAGGCGCGCTGTTTGCTCGGCTGCGGCTTGTCCGGCGCGGCTGGCCTGCTCGGCAGTCGTCTCGCTGGCGCGGCGGGCGGCGTCCTCAATGCCTTGTGTAAACTTTTCCTCCTGGCGTGGGTTTGCCATCTTTTTCTCCGCTGATTGCAGGTTGATGACTTTGCCCCAGCTCCTTCCGGGCAACGCGATCGCTGTGGACCCGTTCCAGACCTGCCGATCTTTTCCGCCGCTCTCGATGTTGCTTAGGAACGGCGGCCGCATCTCCATGGTTATGCCGCAGACTGGCTCTTCGCCTGCCGCAATTCGGCTTGCTACGCACGTCACGAGGCTCAGCGAATGACCACAGCTGAAACCGTTCTTGTCATCATTGCAGGCGTTCTCCTTCTTCTGGTGATCGGGAACATCGTGTTCTCGTTCGTGGCCGAACGGAAGAACCCGCCAATCGGTCGTTTCATCGACTGTGAAGGTGTGCGACTTCATTACATCGATCGTGGTGATCCCGCAGCTCCATGCGTCGTGCTGTTCCACGGCAACGGCTCGATGATCCAGGATTTCATACTGAGCGGATTGGTGGACCATCTTGCTCGCCGCAAGAGGGTTATATGCTTTGATCGGCCAGGCTTCGGCTACAGCCAGCGGCCCCGCTTGCGCATCTGGACAGCGACATCGCAGGCCGGGCTGTTCGTTAAGGCGCTCAAGGCGCTCGGCGTGCACAGTCCCGTCGTGCTTGGCCACTCATGGGGGGCCTTGGTTGCCGTCGCCATCGGATTTGAAAAGGACTATCCGATCCGTGGTCTTGTGCTTGCTTCCGGTTATTACTTTCCGACACGGCGATGGGACTTCTGGATGATGTCAGGTCCAGCGATACCGGTGTTGGGCGATCTGGTTCGCTACACAATAGCGCCGGTCATCTCATGGGCCATTCTGCCGATATTGTTTCGCAAGCTTTTTGCGCCCCGCGCTGTTCCGGTGAACTTCAAGGACGGCTTTCCAGCCTCCCTGACTCTCAGGCCGAAACAGTTGAGGGCGGCCGCTGAGGAAAGCGCGTTCCTCATCCCGGAAGCAGCACGGCTTCAATCGCGCTATCAGGACGTGCGGTGTCCGATCCACATCTTCCACGGAACAGGTGACCAGATTATCGAACCTGAACAGGCCGGACGCCTACACGAGGTGCTGGGTGGGTCCGACTTGCATCTTGTGCGGGATGCCGGACACATGGTGACGTATGTCGACAGCGCCACCATCGTTCAGGCCGTCGAGTCCCTGGAAGTCGCCATGACCAAATAGGAGGTGGCGTACGGAAGGTGGGTTTGGCGATCTACATACTTCGCCACATGGGCTGATGGTCCCGCATGACGGCCTCGTCATACTCGCTTCAATGCGCATCCGGTTCCGTGCTATTGATTCCAGCGCCGGGTCCCGGCTCACATCTCAAGACAAGCATCGATATGGCAAAAGACACCACCGGACGCCTCCACGTCACGGTCAAGACCGGCGGCAAGCGCAAGCTGTCGTCAAAGCTCTGGCTGGAGCGGCAACTCAACGATCCCTATGTGGCGAAAGCCAAGCGGGACGGCTATCGCTCGCGCGCGGCCTACAAGCTGATCGAGATCGACGACAAATACCGGGTGCTCAAACCGGGCCTCGCGGTGGTCGATCTCGGCGCCGCGCCCGGCGGCTGGAGCCAGATTGCGGCCCGGCGCGTCGGCGCGGTCAACGGCAAGGGCAAGGTGGTTGCGATCGATCTCCTTGAGATGCCGGAAATCCCCGGCGTCGAGTTCGCGCAGCTCGACTTCCTGGCCGAGGACGCGCCGGAGAAACTGATCGCGATGATGGGCGGGCGCGCCGACGTGGTGATGTCCGACATGGCGGCCAACACCACGGGCCACCGCAAGACGGATCAATTGCGCATCATCGGCCTCGTCGAGACGGCGGCGGCCTTTGCTGCCGACGTGCTCAATCCCGGCGGAACGTTCCTGGCAAAGGTGTTTCAGAGCGGCGCCGATGCCGAACTGGTCGCGCAATTGAAGCGCGATTTTGCCAGCGTGCGCCACGTCAAGCCGGCCTCGAGCCGCCAGGATTCTTCGGAGCGCTACGTGCTGGCGATGGGATTTCGCGGACACCGCAATCAGCCCTGAGCGCAACCTTCACGGCAGAACGGCTGGACATCGTCTTACACGGTTGCCGCGTGAGGGCTGGCGGGCACCGCGCCTTCCACGAATCCTGTTGGAACTTTGCCCGGAAGGGCGTATTTCTTTAGTCAGGCGCGGTCTGTTCATCCGCATGCAGCCCTGACGCCGCCGGGAATTTCTGCAGCGAGCCGCGCCTCCGTCTGGGAAGGAGTATTCCCGTGATGGAGCAGAGGACCAGAGTTGGTAATCGACTGTTAGCTGCGTTGCCAACAGCAGACCTCGATTTGCTTGTGCGTCATTTCCGACTGGTTTCGCTTGAACGGGACACCGTATTGGTGCGGTCGGGCGATCCGATCGGACGGCTTTATTTTCCCCTTACCGGCCTGATCGCCTTCGTCATGGACATGCCGAACGGACAAACGGTCGCAACCGCCGTTGTCGGCAACGAGGGCGCCGTGGGCGTTCTGACGGCGCTCGGGCCTACCCGCTCTCCGATGACGGCGGTGGTGCGCGTGGCAGGAACGGCGCTGCAGATTTCGCCGACGCAATTTCAGGGCGCGCTTGGACGCAGCAGCGCCTTGAGGGGAGCGGTTCAAACCCACACCAGGGCGCTCATGGCGCAATTCCAGCATGTCGCAGCCTGCAATGCGCTGCACTCGGTAACGGCCCGGCTGGCGAACTGGTTGCTGCAGGTCCACGATCGGGCCGGGGGCGATACCTTGCCCCTGACGCAAGATACGCTTGCGGAATTGCTCGGCGTGCGCCGCCCCACGGTGACGCATATCGTAGGCAAGCTGCGCGACGCGGGTGGAATCCGGTCCAATCGGCGGGGCTTGATCGAGATCGACAGGCCGCGGCTCGAGATGGCGACATGCGAATGCTACCAGCTCATGCGCCGTCGAATCGATCGTATCGTCCACACCGAGGAGGCACAGACGCCACCGTCCGGGGCTGATGTGGCGGCCTTGTTTGCCAACGCGGATGAGACCCGGCCGCGCACGCCGGCGCGGGGAGTGTCCGGCCAGCGGCCGCGGCATCATTGGCCGGATTGAAAGCCCGCGGCGGCGGCCCTATGCCGATAGGGCGAATGCGGGGCCGGACATGCGCCATTCCTCTTCCGGCTCGTGCACCCAGGCCTCCCGGGCAAACCATTCGTGGTTGGTCTGGCAGATCGAGCAGAAGGTGCGCGCGAAAAACACCGGACTGGATCGAAACCTGTCCCGTTCCGATTTCATCCCCGTCGGGATAGCGCGCCCCGTTCCGGGGCATTTGATCATGACCACGCCCATCCTGTTCCTCCGTTGCTGAATTTGATTTTTGTGTCGACGCAGCTTCGCCATCGGCTGGAACGCGCCCTTCTCACAGGGGTGCTTATTCCAGCCGATCCCGGCGGGCCGCAAAGTTCGATGATGATCTAGGCCGCTTTCTGCAGCGCGCTGGCAAAGCTCTTTTTGAGCGGATCGGCCGTTTCGGTCGCGATCTTGCGCGTAAGCTGCCAAAGTTCCCGGCTCTGTGCGGTCGTGGCTTCGAAGTTCTTGCAGCCCTGCGCGGCCGAGAGTTGCAGGATTTCCGAGGGCGATTTCATGCCCAGGAGATGGCTGAGAAAGTCAAAGGCGGAGCTGGTGTTGACGCTGGAGAACTCAAGGAGTTTGGCGGCATAGTCCGCCGTGCCCTTTGCGTTGGCTGAATAGGCTTCCCGAAGCGCGTCATTGACCGCTCCTGAGGCCATCTTCACCTTCTCGATGTTCTCCTTTGCTCGAATTACGTTCTGCTCGGCGAGCCCATTAAAAATGCCGGGCATTCCAAGGAACGACGTGGCAGAAAGCTTCTCGTCGGCACCAGCTTTCGGATCGGTGTTCGTTTCCTTCGTATTGGCTTGATTCACGCGTCTTCGTCCTTTCACTCAAAACCGAACAAAACGGAAGAATTCCCCATTGGCGGGGTCCCGACACGGAGCAGCCCCGCGCGGTGTCGAACGAGATATGACTGATGGTGGCGGAAGCTTCCGTTCGCTTTCTGACGCTCAGATCAGATTCTTCCTTACGGCGCAGGATGTTCCGAGTGGTGCGGAATGGGACAATCCGCGGAGGGCTCACCCTGAGCTTAGCCCAAGCGCTGATCCCGCGCGTCTTCGGTGCCTTCGCTGGCAGCCTTGGTTGCCGCTTTGGCCGCGCCCTTGCGGCTGGAAATTTCCACCGCCTTGCGGCCCGAGATTTCGTGGCCGGCGTCATCGGGCATCTGCCAGAAGAAATAGGCCGACACCGCCGAGATGATCGCGACCACGAGGAATGCCGGCGGGAATACGTCGGCGCTCAGCTCGGTGACATGCCGGTACAGCATGGTCGATTCCACCGAGAACGCGCCGACGGCGACGCCGGCCGAAATCGCCAGTTGCTGGTTGACGCTGACGAGCGTGGTGGCGCGGCTCATCTGCGGCGGTTCGACCTCGGCATAGGCGACCGTGTTGATCGCGGTGAATTGCAGCGAGCGGAAGAAGCCGCCGACGACGAGGATGATGAAGATCAGCAATAGCGGCGTCGTCACCGTGAACAGCGCGCAGGCCGCGAGGAAGACCGCGCTGACCACGGCGTTGACCGTCATCATGTAGCGGAAGCCGAAGGCGCGGATGATGCGTGCGGCCAGCGTCTTCATCCCCATCGCGCCGACGGCCGAGGCAAACGTGACAAGGCCGGACTGGAACGGCGTCAGCCCAAAGCCTTCCTGCATCAGAAGCGGCAGCAGGAACGGCAGCGCACCGATGCCGAGCCGGAACAGGAAGCCGCCGATGATGCTGGCGCGCATGGTGGAGAGCCGCAGCAGCGAGAAATCCAGCACCGGCGAGCCGGTGCGTTTCGCGTGCATGACGTAGAGCGTCATCGAGATCGTGCCGACCGCGACCAGGCCGACGACGACCGGCCAGGGCAACAGATTAAGGCTGGCGACCGAGAGGCCGAAGGCGATGCCGGCAAGCCCGATACCGGCCAGCACCAGCCCGTAGAGATCGAAGCGCTCGGGATTCTCGCTCTTGATCGGGTCGATGTATTTCATCGCCATGAAGATGCCGAGCAGCCCGATCGGGATGTTGATCAGAAAAATCCAGTGCCAGGAGAAATAGGTGGTGATGAAGCCGCCGAGCGGCGGGCCGATCACCGGCCCGACCAGCGCCGGCACGGTCACCCACGTCATCGCATTGACCAGCGCGCTCTTGTCGATCGAGCGCAGCAGCACCAGCCGCCCGACCGGCGTCATCATCGCCCCACCCATGCCCTGCAGGATGCGGGCGATCACGAAATGGGTCACGTTCTGCGACAGCGCGCAGCCGATCGATCCGATCATGAACACGCCGATCGCGATCGAGAACACCATGCGCGCGCCGAAACGGTCGGCGGTCCAGCCGCTGGCCGGAATGAACACCGCGAGCGAGAGCAGATAGGACGTGATGGCAAGCTTCAGCGTCAGCGGGCTGGTGCCGATGTCAGCCGCGATCGCCGGCAGCGAGGTCGCAATGACAGTCGAGTCCATGTTTTCCATGAACAGGGCTGTGGCGACGATCAGCGGGATCAGACGTTGCTTGTCCATCGTATCAGGGGGATTCGGAAAGAGAGGCAGGCGAGGGGCCTGTATCATCCCGCCGTCACACAAGCCATTGCGGAACGGGGCAAACCACCTAAATCCTGCGTGACGCTGGTATGCACCGCCAGCCGTGGAGGTCCTGAATGATCTACGTTCTCGCTGCCTTGTTGCCGCCGCTCGGGCTGCTCCTGAACGGGCAGCCGTTTTCGGCGATCTTCAACCTGGTCCTGATCGTGTTTTGCCTGATTTTCGGGCTGATTTTTCACGTCCTGCTGCTGGTGCCCTCAGCACATGCGCTGATCGCGGTCCACATGAAGCGGGAGGACCGCAGGCACCGCGAGGTGGTGGAGGCGATCCGCCAGCACGGCCCGCCGCCCGGATACCCGCGCTGAGGTCGCTTTTGGACCCGCCGCTAAACCCTTGGGATTGCGGCGTTTCCCGAAAAGCCTGTGCATAGCAGTCAAACGCTTTGATTCGGCGTTCCGGCATGCTATCGACCACCGTCAACCCCACCGATGGGCTCCGATTCGACGGCGATGCCGATAGCATCGCTGGAGGCGGCGTTCATCCATAAGACTGATCGCGGCGGTGAGCCGCCGAAAGGAGTTGGCAATGGCGCAGGGACTTCAGGGTATCCGTGAAGCCTTCACGTTCGACGATGTGCTTCTGAAACCCGGTCTCTCGGATATCCTGCCGTCTGAGGCCGATATTCGCTCCCACGTAACCCGCGCGATCCCGCTGAACATTCCGATCATCGCGTCCGCGATGGATACGGTCACCGAAGCACGCATGGCGATCGCGATGGCCCAGGCCGGCGGCGTCGGCGTCATCCACCGCAATTTCGATCCGGAGGGGCAGGCCGCGCAGGTGCGGCAGGTCAAGAAGTATGAATCCGGAATGGTGGTCAATCCGCTGACCATCGGGCCCGACGCGATGCTGTCGGACGCGCTGGCGCTGATGAAGGATCACGGCTTTTCCGGCATTCCCGTCGTCACCGGTGCCAGCAAGAATTCGCCGGGCAAGCTGATCGGCATTCTCACCAACCGCGACGTCCGCTTTGCCACCGACCCCAAGCAGAAGGTGTCGGAGCTGATGACGCATGAAAACCTCGTCACCGTGCGCGAGGGCGTCAGCCAGGACGAAGCCAAGCGGATGCTGCACCAGCACCGCATCGAAAAGCTCCTGGTGGTCGACGACCAATATCGCTGCGTCGGCCTGATCACCGTGAAAGACATGGAAAAGGCGGTCGCGCATCCGCTCGCCAGCAAGGACGCGCATGGCCGTCTGCGCGTCGCCGCCGCAACCACCGTCGGCGAGGGCGGCTTTGAGCGCACCGAACGGCTGATCGACGCCGGTGTCGACTTGATTGTGGTCGATACCGCACACGGTCATTCCTCGCGCGTGCTGGAGGCGGTCAACCGCATCAAGCGGCTTTCCAACGCCGTGCAGGTTATCGCCGGCAACATTGCCACCAAGGAAGGCGCGCAGGCGCTGATCGATGCGGGCGCAGACTCGATCAAGGTCGGTATCGGCCCGGGCTCGATCTGCACCACGCGCATCGTCGCCGGCGTCGGTGTGCCGCAGCTCACCGCCATCATGGACGCGGTGGAAGCGGCGAAGAAAGCCGAGGTCCCCGTGATCGCGGACGGCGGCATCAAATATTCCGGCGATCTGGCGAAAGCGCTCGCCGCCGGCGCCGACATCGCCATGGTAGGTTCGCTGCTCGCCGGCACCGACGAAACGCCGGGCGAAGTGTTTTTGTGGCAGGGCCGTTCCTACAAGGCCTATCGCGGCATGGGCTCGGTCGGCGCGATGGCGCGCGGCTCGGCCGATCGCTACTTCCAGCAGGACATCAAGGACACGCTGAAGCTGGTGCCCGAGGGCATCGAGGGCCAGGTGCCGTATAAAGGCCCGGTCGGCAACGTCATGCACCAGCTCGCCGGCGGCCTGCGCGCCGCGATGGGCTATGTCGGCGCCCGCAACCTCGCCGAATTCCATGAGAAGGCGCAGTTCGTCCGCATCACCGGCGCAGGCCTGCGCGAAAGCCACGTCCACGACGTGACGATTACGCGAGAAAGCCCGAACTATCCGGGCGGGGTGTAATTCTCGCTACACGCCGTCATTCCGGGATGGTCCGAAGGACCAGACCCGGAATCTCGAGATTCCGGGTTCGCTTCGCGCCCCGGAATGACGGTGCGTTTGAGGCAACGCCACTCTCCACCGTCATTGCGAGCGCAGCGAAGCAATCCATTTCACAGCTTGCGGAGGCGTGGATTGCTTCGCTACGCTCGCAATGACGAACCAACAAGAACCGGAGGAACCAACCATGTCCCAAGGCAAACGCATCGTTCTGGCATCCCGCCCCGTCGGCGAGCCCAAACCCTCCGACTTCCGTCTCGAAGATTGCCCGGTTCCGACACCCGGCGCCGGCGAAGTTCTCCTCCGCACGATCTGGCTGTCGCTCGATCCCTACATGCGCGGGCGCATGAGCGACGGGCCGTCCTACGCGCAGCCGGTGCCGATCAACGGCGTGATGGAAGGCGGCACTGTCAGCGAGGTGATCGCATCCAACAATCCCGCCTTCGCCAAGGGCGACATCGTGCTGTCGCGCGCCGGCTGGCAGACGCATGCGATCTCCGATGGCAAGGGTCTTGCGAAGATCGATCCCAAGATCGCACCGATCTCGACCGCGGTCGGCGTGCTCGGCATGCCCGGCATGACCGCCTATACGGGCCTGCTTGACATCGGCAAGCCACAGGCGGGCGAGACCGTCGTGGTCGCGGCCGCTTCGGGCGCAGTCGGCTCGGCGGTTGGGCAGATCGCGCGCATCAAGGGCGCCCGCGCGGTCGGGATTGCCGGCGGCAAGGACAAGTGCGCTTACGTCAAGAACGAGCTCGGCTTCGACGATTGCCTCGATCATCGCGATCCAGATCTTGCCGCGAAACTGAAAGACGCCTGCCCGAAGGGCATCGACGTCTATTTCGAGAATGTCGGCGGCGCGGTGTTCGAGGCGGTGTTCCCGCTGCTCAATGCCTTTGCGCGCATTCCCGTGTGCGGCCTGATCGCGCATTACAACGATACGCAGGCGGTGGCGCCGAAATGGGCGCCGGCGATGATGCGCAACGTATTGACCAAGCGGCTGACCATCCGCGGCTTCATCGTCAGCGATTTCGCCGCCCGTCACGCCGACTTCCTGCGCGACATGTCGGGGTGGGTGCGCGAGGGCAAGGTCAAGCACAAGGAGTTCGTCACCGAAGGCCTCGACAGCGCGCCGGCCGCATTCATGGGCCTTCTGAAGGGCGCCAATTTCGGCAAGCAACTCGTGCGCGTTGGCCCCGACAAGGCGTGAAGTGAACTGCGGTGGCCGTGGGGAACACGTAAAATGAACCTCACGGTCACTTGAGGCAAATGTCGGAACGTCGTTACCTGAGCATCGTTTGGCTTTGACATCCAATGGAGATGCCAAATGATGAACTGCAAGAAACTATCGCTCGGCCTGTTTGCCGCCACGATGCTGGCCACTCCGGTGATGGCTCAAGAGGTCTATCAGGAACCGGGCATGATCGGGTTTAACTACCCGTACTCCAGCTATTCCACTGGAGGATACGGTGTAAGAGCCGCGCCCGGACCAGGCTACTATTACGGCAACCGGTTTCAGCCGGCCCCGCGCGTAGGCGCGTTTGCGACGGCGCCTTGGGACGATAGTCCTACACTTCCTATGGCCTCGTGGAGCGCCAGTGGTGATGCGCTCTAGGATTTCCTGCCAATCAGTGAATCCAGATCAACATCGGTCTGTCCCGGCGCTCTGACGTGGCGGACCTCAAGGGCGTCGGGCTGGAAACGATACTCCACCAGCCCGACTTCCTTCGTGCCGATGATGGGCTGAAGCCGGTCGGAAATGATGAAGCCGGCGGATGGCGACCAGACATGGCGCGTATGTCGATAGGTGAAATCGCGACGCTGATGAACATGGCCTGAGGCGACCAGCCTCAAATCGACTCCAGCGAACATCTCGATCAGGCTTCTGCGCCGGGGTTGCGGCACATAACGGATCGCCGTTTCCTCCGTCTCGGCATCATCAGGCGCATTCAGAAACAGCGGCTTGTGCAGAAACAGCGCGACCGGTCTGCCGTTCACGCGCCCGAGTTCTGAAGCGAGCCAACCGAACTGCTCGGCCTCGCTCTCGATCCCGGTGTTCATGATCAGCGAGTTCAATCCGATAAAGCTCCAGCCAGCCGCATCGAACCGCCAGCGGTCCTCGCCGATCGCGGATAGATATTTCTGCCGCTCCTGTTCGGTTGCCGGTTGCGTCGGCGCGGTACCGACCGCCGTCGGGTTGTCGCCAATATCGTGATTGCCGGGCAAATGACGGCAGGGGACCGGCAGCCCGTCATGCAGTTCCTTTGCGAATTTCAGATCGTCCGGGCTGGTTGGTCCGTCGAAGGCGAGGTCGCCGGTGTTGATCACGAGATCGGGCCGCATCGTGTCGATATGCTCGCTGACGCGATGAAAATTGTCGGTCAGGCTGGCGAAGCGGGCGGCGCGGGAAAGGTGGGTGTCGGAAATTTGCGTCAGGCGAAATTCGGTCATGCATTAGTCCTTTTGGCCCGATCATAGCTGAGCCCGAAGTCGGAACGATGACGCCACAACCTCAATCGTCGTACCCCGCGAAGGCGGGGTACCCAGTACGCCGCGGCTTCTCGATTTAATCGCTGGCGTCGCTGGAATACAGGATCAGCCGCATTCGCGGGATGACGGCGATTTGCGTGTTGCGTGGCGTAACTCACTTACCCCAGCGTCCGTCGCCAGAACGCCAGCATGTCCGCCTTGAACAGTTCGGCATCGCCATCGCGGCTGCCGATGCGGGCGCCCTTGCGGCCATATCCGGCCTTCAGCGCGTAAACCATCAGGTCGCGGTCGGTCAGCTTGCTGTCCGCGACGCCGTGCAGCGGATGGATGAAGGCGCCGTCATTGGCGATGTAGATCGTCGGCGCGGCGGGGGAGACGGAGGCGTCCGGAACGTTCTCGATGGCCGTGCCGCGGTCAAAACTGTGCTGGGCTCCGCCGATCAGCCGCATCGTCGCCTTGCCGCCGGAGAGGCGGATCGCCTGGCAGTGGCCCTGCACCTGCATCGGCGAGCACCATTCATCGGCATCGCCCATGATGACGCGGATCTCGGTCTCGTCGACGGATGGATCGAGGAATTGGTGCCCGCTCCAGGGATAAGCGGCGAGCACGCTGCGAAAACCCGCGCCGGCGCCGACCACCGCATCGGCAAAGCGGCGCGTCGCCGCCGTCAGCACGGCCGAGCCGCCGCGGCTGTGGCCCTGCGCGCCGATTCGCGATGTATCGATTTCGGGATGGCTTGCGAGCACTTTCCAGGCTGCGAGCACGTCATAGGCGCTGGCGGCGAATGAGAACTGGGTCTGGTTGGCGACGGTGGACGTCACGTCGCGCGCGCCAAACCCGTCGAGCACAAATGCCGCAAAGCCGTCATTCGACACCGTTTCGGCATGCGCCAGATGCGAGGAAGCCACGCCGAGACTGCCCGGGACCACGATCACCAGCGGCCATTTTCCGTCCGCCTTCCGGCGATTCGTGGCCGGCAGGAATAGTTTGCCGTCAATCGAAAGCTTCGGCAGGTCGGAGGCGTTGCTGATGACATGGAAGTAATTCAGCGGATTGGCGGTGGGAATTTCGAAATTCTGGCCTTTGGCGCCGTTGGCGAAGACAATATCCTGATCGCGAAATCGCAAAGTTGGATTCCTCCCGCGGCCGCTCTTTTTCGGCGGCTGTCGGGGACATTGTAGACCAAGTTCTCGATATGTATCGGCTCTCGCTGGATTTATTTTTGGCTGACGAGCATGTCTGAACTAAACCGCAAAATGAGACATTTTGCGTCGCTTCTTCAGTTAGTCGCATAAAGGATGTAGGATGTGGCTTAACACCAACGAGACTCATAGAACTTGTCGTAAAACTGATCGGTCGAAGAAATCTATTTACAACGTTGAGAAGTGCTAGCTACAAATAGCAGTCGCTCGTTGAGTCTGCACATGGCAGTCTCGTGCACCCTTGGAGTTCTTGTGGTCGGGAATTCAGGCCTCTCGCTTAGTCCAGGATCGGGCGAAAGCGTATATGTGCAGCCGGCGAGAAAACGCTTGCTCGTAGCCAGTTGGCGGTGCGAAGCGCAGCACTGGACTTCTTTCATCGATGCTTTGAAGCTTTCCAAATCACTGTTCAGCTAAATTGTCTTCCGGTAAACGTTCCCGGATAAGGATGTTCGGGATTCGTGGCGACTCCAATCCAAGTCAAGCGGTTCGCTTGATCTGGTTTCATTTGTTTTTCCTGTCGCCTATCGCTGCGATCGCCTATGTAGCCAGTCATGAGCTCAAGGACGCGGGCCAAGATGCGGTGATCCGCGTCTTGTTCATACTTGCTGTTTCGCTGATTGTGAGCCTCTTTTGCGCAATTTCGCAGCCGATCCAGATCATCGACGAATCTTTAAATGACGAATGTGGGGCGCGCCAACCTGTGTCTTGCCGTCGTTGATGCGACCATCGTAGAGGACGCTAATGACTTGGCAGGTTGAGATCGGAAGCGGGCATCATGTGGTCAACGTTGACAATTCGAACTACGCTTCCAGGGCGGGATGGACTGCAGGACAGCTCCAGGACGAGAGCAGCGTGATAGGCCAACGGAATTAGGAGGAGGTCGAGCATGATAAGATTTGTCGACCGCTTGCCCTATGCTCTTGTTGTAGCGATTTGTGCAGCGGTCGCACCTCTGTTGGTTATGTTGCCCTTTGCTACCACGGAAGTCCGGCCGTTGGGCATGGGGCTAGTCCTTGGATTTTTCGCAGCGATCATCATCCTATGGAGCAAGAATCTTCGCTGGTCGGCGACCACGGGCGAAATGATGTCAGCGATACGCGCGGAAGGTGGGGCCGACAGCGGAGCAATCTCGTTATCGTTGCGAGAGAACCATGAAGTCGAGAATGGAAGTTATTGGACGCGCGCAGTTAGCTTCAGTGATTTCTATTTCCTAAACCGACCGCAAATCGTTCGAATGTGGATAGTCGATTGCCTCATCGGAATTTTAGGTTGGAGCGCGGCGCTTCTTCTTTTCAGCGAGCCAAATTTTGCGCTGACTGTGACATTAGCCGGCTTGCTGGCAGTGCATGTCGCTCGGATAGCTTGGCTCATGCGCCAACGCAATTTGATGCTGACACTCTACCAATCTACAGTAACAATTGTAGTTGGAGGAGCAGCGGGGGCAATAATTGTATTTCTCGCCTATTTTAGCGTCTTGGGTTACTCGAGCAATTGGTGGCCAGCATACCGCAACGTCAACCTCACGTTTGCGCTGCTTCCCTGTTTCCTCGTGTTTGTTGACGTCGCAATCGCTTCGATTTTGCGTAAGTTCCTGAGATAAGAAAAGGAAGGCCGTCATGTCAGTGCTTGAGCTTTTGGACACAATTACCGGCGCCTATAACGGACTTCCACATTGTGTAAAGCGCGCGTAGCCCGACGGGGCGCCTAGTTCGCCCCGTCAAAGCAAATATTCGCTGCGGTCTTGCCGTCCTTGTCCTTTAGCGCAATCCGGCAACGCAACCGCTCTAGCGCCTTGGCCCGCCGCATCGTCCTGCGGGCCGAAATTGCCGTCCCACCAATCCCGCGTCATCTGCATGTTAGCGGGCACACCGGTGCCGGGCGCCAAGGATCAGTCGCGCGATGGGTGGTGCGCGTGCCTCAAAGCACGCGATAGCGGATCGCGAAGGCGTCGTGGATTTCGGTCGTCACAGCGCCGCCGTTGGCGGGCACGATGCCGTCGGCCAGATGCCACGGCCCGAACTGCGGCTGATACGAGGGGCTTGCCGGCAGCCGCAGCCGGAATGTGCTTTGGACCTGGCCGGGCAGGTTCAGCACCATCATGCGCTCGGTGGTGCGGTAGTCGAGCGTCACCGTGCCGCGCAAGACGCTCCGGCCGTCAACCGTCGAGGCCAGCGCCTCCTGAACTTTGGCCAGTTTCTGGTTCCGGTCGGTCAGCAATTCGATCTGGATGTCGGCGGCGGTGGTCAGCGCCGCCTTCGGCAGGCGGATTTCAAATTCCACCGCGGGCTTTGCCGGATTGAGGCCGAGATAGGCCTGCGCCGCGTGCCTGATATCCGAGACCACGAAGGCGACCAGGACCAGCACCGCGGAAGCCGCAAGCCCGTGCTTGACCAGATCCTGGCGGCTGCGCTGCCCGCTGCGGAAATAAACCGACAGCACGATCGCGACCGCCAGCGCCGCGGCGATGCCGGCCAGCGCCGACATCACGATGCCGAGCCCGCCATCGGGGCCATCGCTGAACCCGACGGCGCGGAGCAGGGAGCTCACGGAATCACCGGGTAGCTCGACGGCGCGGCCGGCGCCGGTCAGGATCGGGGAGGTGATGTTCATCGCCAGCTCATGGGGAGGGCTTGAAAGGCGGGTTTGGGACCAGAACCTTCGGAATTCTCGATAGTTGGTCGCAGAGGCTCTGCTTGCGGTTCAAGCGAGCCCGATAAGTGGATTTGTCAGGCGAGGGACGTCTCGTTATTGCTTTAGGGCCTCAAGCAGGCTTCGGGGGAGATTCTCATGTCGGTTCAAATGGTTTTGCTGCCGGTCTTTGTCCTGATCGGGCTCACTTTCTTCCTGATGCTCTGGATGGTGACCGCCCGGACAAAGGCGGTGAAGGCGAGGGAAACCAGCCTGAAGGACATCGCGGCGGGGCAGCCGAAATATCCACCGCGCGTGGCCCAGATCGGCAATTGCTTCTCAAATCAGTTCGAAGTACCCCTCCTGTTCTACATCCTGATCGCGCTGGCGCTGCCGCTGCGCCGGGCCGATCTCTTCATTGTGCTGATGTCCTGGGTGTTCGTGGTGACGCGATTTGCCCATGCCGGCATTTTCATCACTTCCAACAACATCCAGCAGCGCAGCCTGGCGTGGTTCGCCGGCGCGCTGGTGTTGCTGGCGATGTGGATCTACTTCGCGCTGAAGCTCTTGCTTCTGATCTAGAAAGTTTTGAATGACCCCCGCTGCCCGGCTCTCCGCCGCCATCGAACTGATCGACACCATCGACACTGACCGCGTTCCCGCGGCCAAGGCGCTGAAGGAGTGGGGCACCGCGCACCGGTATGCCGGCTCGGGCGATCGCGCGGCGATCTCGGGCCTGATCTGGGACGTGCTGCGGCGACGGGCGTCGAGCGCCTGGCTGATGGATGCCGACACGTCGCGGGCGCGCGTGCTCGGCATGCTCAGGCTCGAGCGCGGCATGAACACCGATGCGATATCGGCGCTGTGCGACGGCGGACGTTTTGCGCCGGAACCGCTGAGCGAGGCCGAACGATCCGCACTCACTTCGCGCAGCCTCGACGGCGCGCCGCCGCACGTCGCCGGCGATTATCCGGAATGGCTGGATCCGCATCTGGCCACCGTGTTCGGCGACGACCGCGTGGCCGAAGCCACCGCGATGGCGAGCCGCGCGCCGCTCGATCTGCGCGTCAACACGCTGAAGGCCAAGCGCGAAAAAGTGCTCGCCTCGCTCAGTCATCTCGGAGCCACGCCGACGCCGTGGTCGCCGCTCGGCCTGCGCATCGAGCTCGGCGCCGATGCGCGCAATCCCGGCATCCACGCGGAAGAAGATTTCATCAAGGGCGCGATTGAAGTCCAGGACGAGGGCTCGCAGCTAGCCGCGCTGTTCTCGGCCGCAAAACCCGGCGAGCAGGTGATCGATCTCTGCGCCGGCGCCGGCGGCAAGACGCTGGCGCTGGCGGCGATGATGCAAGGCAAGGGCCGCCTGATCGCGACCGACCGCGACAAGCGCCAGCTCGCGCCGATCTACGAGCGGCTGTCGCGCGCCGGCGTCCACAACGCTGAAATCCGCGCGCCGAAGGGCGACGCTGATCCATTGGCCGACATCAAGGCGTCAGCCGATCTGATCCTGATCGACGCGCCCTGCACCGGCACCGGCACCTGGCGCCGCAACCCCGACGCCAAATGGCGCATGCGCCCCGGCGCGCTCGAAGTCCGCTTGAAGGAGCAGGCCGAAGTGCTTGATCGCGCGAGCGCGATGGTGAAGCCCGGCGGCCGCATCGCCTATGTCACCTGCTCGGTACTGCCGGCGGAAAATGGCGAGCAGATCCGCGGCTTCGTGTCGCGACATCCGGAGTTTTCGGTTCAGCCATTGAACGAGACGGCAAGCGTGCTGTGGGACAGAGCGGAGGATTTTGAGAAGGCCGCGCTACAGTCTCCCGAAGGATGGCTGATGACGCCGCGCCGCACGGGCACGGACGGCTTTTTCGTCTCGGTGCTGAAGAAGCGATGATCGCGTAGGGTGGGCAGAGCGAAGCGTGCCCACCATCTATCCGCGACCGTTGTCTTGAATGGTGGGCACGCTTCGCTCTGCCCACCCTACAAAACCTCAATCCACAATGAACAGCTTCGCGCCCGTCTTCGTCGACGAGCGGTGCGCGGCGTCGCCGAAATCCGAGACCTGGTAGCTCATGCCCGCGCGAAGCTTGAACGTCCGCCCGTCGCGCAATTCGGTATCGAGTTCGCCCTCCAGCACGTAGAGCACGTGGCCGCGGTCGCACCAGTGATCGGCGAGATAGCCTGGCGAATACTCGACCATCCGCACGCGGAGATCGCCGATGTCGAGTGTGCGCCAGCGTGCTTCACCTGAAACGCCCGCGTGTGTCGTCGCGGCGATCTGGCTCCAGTCGGTGACGGTGAAGGGCAGGGTGGGGATTTTCATGCGGGATGATCCTGCGGGTCGCTTTCGCTTCTCGCAACGACGGTTGTGGCTGACTAATGCGCCGGGTGATTGGCGCAAATTAGGTCAATAATACTTACCTAATACCATCTTGTCCATGCCCGAGAAAGAATGTGGGTCAGCCCTTTGCCGCGGTTGCGAGGCCGCGCCCCGTCGCGTAATTCCTGTCCATGACAGCAGCACAGAAAGCCCGCGAGTCGACGCCCTCGGTGGCCTCGGCGCATGACAAGATTCTGATTGTCGACTTCGGCAGTCAGGTGACGCAACTGATCGCGCGCCGGGTGCGCGAGGAGGGCGTCTATTCCGAAATCGTGCCGTTCCAGAAGGCGGAAGCCGCCTTCGACGAGATGAAGCCGAAGGCGGTGATCCTCTCCGGCGGCCCGGAATCGGTGCATGAAAAAGGCTCGCCCCGCGCGCCACAAAAAATCTTCGATTCCGGCGTGCCCGTGCTCGGCATCTGCTACGGCCAGATGACCATGGCCGCCCAGCTCGGCGGCGAGGTCGAGGGCGGCCATCATCGCGAATTCGGCCGCGCCGATGTCGAGGTGAAGGCGGCAAGCGCGCTGTTCGAATCCACCTGGGGCAAGGGCGAGAAGCATCCGGTGTGGATGAGCCATGGCGACCGCATCACCAAGATGCCGCCGGGCTTCACGGTGGCCGGCGTCTCGCCGAACGCGCCGTTCGCGGTAATTCAGGACGAGAAGCGCAAATATTACGGGCTGATGTTCCACCCCGAAGTGGTGCACACGCCCGACGGCGCCAAGCTGATCCGCAATTTCGTCCGCAAGGTCGCAGGGCTGACCGGCGACTGGACCATGCGCGCCTTTCGCGAGGAAGCGATCGAGAAGATCCGCGCGCAGGTCGGCAAGGGCAGGGTGATCTGCGGCCTATCAGGCGGCGTCGATTCCGCGGTCGCCGCGGTGTTGATCCACGAAGCGATCGGCGACCAGCTCACCTGCGTGTTCGTCGATCACGGCATGCTGCGGCTCGATGAAGCCAAGACCGTCGTCGATTTGTTCCGGCATCACTACAACATTCCGCTGGTGCACGTTGATGCATCAAAGCAATTCCTCGGCGAGCTCGCAGGCGTCACCGACCCCGAAGTGAAGCGCAAGACCATCGGCCGCCTGTTCATCGACGTGTTCGATGCCGAAGCGAAGAAGCTCGGCGGCGCGGATTTCCTCGCGCAAGGTACGCTCTACCCTGATGTGATCGAGAGCGTCTCCTTCACCGGCGGCCCGTCGGTGACCATCAAGTCGCACCACAATGTCGGCGGTCTCCCCGAGCGCATGAACATGAAGCTGGTCGAGCCCTTGCGCGAACTGTTCAAGGACGAGGTCCGCGTGTTGGGCCGCGAACTCGGCCTGCCCGAAATTTTTGTGGGCCGCCACCCGTTCCCGGGCCCCGGCCTCGCCATCCGCTGCCCCGGCGACATCACCAAGGAAAAGCTCGACATCCTTCGCAATGCGGATGCGGTCTATATCGACCAGATCCGCAAGGCGGGATTGTACGACCAGATCTGGCAGGCTTTTGCCGTGCTGCTGCCGGTGAAGACGGTGGGCGTGATGGGCGACGGCAGGACTTATGAATACGTCGTTGGCCTGCGCGCCGTGACCTCCACCGACGGCATGACCGCGGACTTCTATTCCTTCGACATGAAATTCCTCGGCGAGACCGCAACGCGCATCATCAACGAGGTGAAGGGTGTGAACCGCGTGGTGTATGACGTGACGTCAAAGCCGCCGGGGACGATTGAGTGGGAGTGAGGGGGAGTACCGTGGAGTAGTATCGGATAGCAGAGGACACTCGAGCGAATCCTAGGCCATCGATAGCAGTCGATAGATTCTAAGCGACCCGCAGATCTGCCGCTCTGTCGGGCGTCTCCCCGCTCTTCGAACGGCGCCCATACGCCGTCAGGCCCACCCCAACCTTCGCGACTTTGTGGCCTTCAAATATTCGGTCGCGCGCTGCTCGAAGAAGTTAGCGCGCGCGACCAGTTTCTCGGCGTCGATCACACGGTCGTAGATCGATTACTGCTCCTTCTTGAACAAATCCTGGAAGATGAGCTGGCCCCAAGTGCGGCCGCGTGCGTGCACCAGCGCGCCGCCCTCGTTGAGCTTTCCCAACTTGACGGGTGCGAACCCGAGTTGTTTGGCCAAGGCCGCCACGGGAGCGGTCGCATCCTCGTCGTCGCTCGACAGAAAGACCACCCGGTGGCCGCCCTCGACGATCGGATCGGCAGCCAGGGTGGCCGCAATCAGGTGATTGAAACCTTTCACGAGCTTGGCGCCGGTGAACGCCTTCGCGACGAAGGCGGAGGACGGGAGACCGTCCAGCTCTTCAAGGGGAACTAACGCGTTCATCGCATCGATGACCGTCTTGCCTTTCCAGCTCGGCAGGGCCTTCGCAACCTCGCGATGCTCCCCGAACGGGACCGCCAAGATGATTGTGTCGGCCTCGAGTGCATCCCGCAGCGACTTGGCAACGACCGTGGGTCCAATCGCCCGAGCCTGCGGCGCCAACGCCTCGGGCGGCCGGCGGCTCGCGACGGCCACCTTGATGTTCTTACGGGCGAAGGCTCGGGCGAGAGCCTGGCCTACCGCACCGAATCCTACAATCGCATAGCTCATAATACTTCTCCGATCCGTGTTGATATTGATTCCTCGGCCTTCAACGGCGCTGGGTTATCCGTTTCGCTGCATGGCGACCTTCGCGAGATATTCGGACCGCCACCGCAGCGATGCGCGTCATCGGTTCGAATTCCTGAATTGACGCGTAGACGTCCTGCCGTGAACGACTCCCGCGCGGCCGGACGGTCAGCCACTTCCGGCGATCGGGCGCGATTTCAGATGGCCGAGAAGCCGCCGTCGACAGACAACTCCACCCCATTCACGAAGCTTGAATCGTCTGAAGCAAGAAACAGCGCGACCGCCGCAATTTCCTCAGGACGACCCATCTTTCCCCGCGGGATCAGAGATTCGAACATCCGCTTCGCCTCCTCTGTGAGAACTTGGTCCTGCATCGGTGTGGCGATCGGCCCCGGGCTCAGCACGTTCACCCGGATATTCCTGCCCTTCAGTTCGTTGAGCCAAGTGCGTGCGAATGAGCGCAACGCCGCCTTGCTCGCCGAATACACGCCGTAACCAGGAAAACCTTTCACCGAAGCAACTGACCCGGTCATGAAGATCGATCCGCCATCGTTGAACAGCGGCAAGGCTTTCTGAACCGTAAACAGCGTGCCGCGCGTATTCAGGCCGAAGGCAGCATCGAAATGCTGCTCGGTAATTTCGCCCAGTGGGACGGCTTCGCCCATGCCGGCGCTCGCGTACAGGACGTCGATCCTGCCCTTTTCCCGCTTGACCGTGTCGAACAGACGGTCGAGGTCGTCGAGATTGGCCGCGTCGCCGCGCGCGCCGGTCACGTTCCGGCCAATCAGCTTGACCGCCTCGTCGAGCGCCTCCTGCCTTCGGCCCGTGATGAAAACATAGGCGCCTTCTTCAGCGAACCGCCTGGCGCTCGCCAGCGCCATACCGCTCGATCCACCCGTGATGACTGCAACCTTACCCTCAAGCTTTCCCATGACTTTTCCTTTCAGACTCCGTCTTTGGTCGTTCGGGGAGGTCCCCGAGAGCCTCGAGATAGATCTGCCGGCGTCAGGCGTTCAGTGCGGAAGCGCGCACATGGGTGGTGCGAAATCGATCCGGCTGAGCGGCTGACGCCAGCCGCGACGATCGGTGTCCGCCGTTCGGAATTGCGCCGTGCTTGTCGGCGTAGTCAGTGATCACCTGCCCGTGCTACCCAGCATTGGAGAGGATGTTCGATGGTGTTGGACTGGAGCTTTCGAAGGCAAACCCGGCGGTGCCGGATTGCACCATGATCGACTGGGATGACGTTCGCTACTTTCTTGCCGTCGCGCGTGGAGGCTCGGTGCGGGCTGCCGCCGAGCGCCTCGGTGTGAACCACTCGACCGTGCTGCGACGCATCGCCCAGCTCGAGGAACGCCTCGGGGTGCACATGTTCGAAAAGCTGCCTTCGGGCTACCGCCTGACGGCTGCGGGCGAGGAGGTCCTCGAGTTCGCGGACCAGATGGAAGCGTCGTCGCACCTGCTGGAGACGCGCGTCTTCGGGCGCGATCAGAGCGTGCGCGGGCTTCTGCGGGTGACGCTGGCGCCGCCCCTCGCGACACACCTGCTCATGCCGGACTTCGCCGATTTCGCGCGTCTGCATCCGGACATCGAGATGGAAATCTTGTCGTCCGGCGAGCTCGCCAATCTGACCAACCGAGAGGCCGACGTGGCGATCCGCGTCGTCTACGACCGCAAAACCCTGCCGCTCAATCTTCACGGCCTGAAGGGACCGGAGCTGTTCGGCGGCGTCTACATGTCCCGCGATCGACTAGCCGCGTGGCGTGCGGGCGCGCCTGATCCCATCCGGTGGATCGTCATAAGCATTCATGGAATTCCGGATTGGGCCAGCGAGGGTGAGGTTCGCACCATGGGGGGTCCGTTCAGGACCACGGACGCCGAGGCGCAACTCGTTGCGGTACAGCAAGGGCTTGGGATCACGACACTGCCGTGCTTCGTCGGAGATGCCGACCCCCTGCTGGTGAGGGTGCCGGGCACCGACCTGCACATGTACGGAACGCTCTGGCTTCTCACCCAGGGGGAGACACGCAAGACGAAGCGCGTGCGGCTCTTCACTGAGTTCGTATCCCGCAGGCTCGCCGCGTACGCTCCGCTTCTCGCGGGGCTGTCCATATCGCGCGACTGACGCGCGGCAAGTGGCCGGCGACGCTTGCCATAATCCGGTCGGAAGCCGAGCTGCGATCGCTTGAAGCGGCGTCGTTCAATCCGCGAATGTTGCGCCGTATCGCAACCCGGCGCGAGGGCCACACTACTGACGGCGACGGACTTCACCATCGCTGACGGTCTTTTTTTGCAAGCTGGAGACCTCGCTTTTGCGGAGAACTCCGAGGAAAATCGACCAATCGATATCGATAGTCTTTGAAACCGAGCAAATCGCGGATCGCCGAAATTCTCCTTTGAATGCAAGAGCGAGAATTTATGACGGATCCAGGATACGGTTCTTCGTCGTCAGCGGAAGATTTGCCTCGATGGACCAATGCCTTATGATGCTTCAGAACAATCGAGTGGGAGTAGGGGGGTATCGGAGGCAATAGCGTAGGTTCGGTGGCGATTTTTCGCTGCCACGTAGCCCGGCAGTAGTTGTGCCAGCCTATTTCGAATACGGCCGCTTGGCAGTGACGCTATGCCTTTTCGGGAATGCGAGCGATCACCTTGATTTCGAAATCAAAACCAGCAAGCCAGTTTACGCCGATCGCCGTCCAGTTGGGGTAGGGCGGAGCGTCGAAGATCTGGTTCTTGATGGCCATAATGGTCTCGAACTGGTTTTGGGGATCTGTGTGAAATGTGGTCACATCGACGATATCGTCGAAGGAGCAGCCGCCTGCTTCCAGCGTTGCCCGCAGGTTGTCAAAGGCCAATACCACTTGGCGTCGGAAATCAGGTTCGGGGGTTCCATCGGAACGGCTGCCGACCTGCCCGGAGACAAAGAGAAGCTCGCCGGAACGGATCGCAGCGGAATAGCCATGTGCCTCGTAGAGCGCATGCCTGCCGGTCGGAAAAATCGCTTCGCGCTGGGCCATCTTGTAATTCCTTTTCATTGTTTGGTTGCGCGAGCCGTGGACCGAAACATCGAGCATCCACACGCGCTGCGTCGTTTGACATACGTGGCGTATGTGAGATAGAGACATACGCGGCGTATGTCAACTCATATACGTCGCGTATGTGGATGCGGGCAACGATGATGGCGAAGCGGCGCGCCGAGATGATGGAAGAGAACCGTGCGAAGCTGATCGCGGCCGCACGAAAGGCCTTCGCCGAAAAGGGATATTCTGCCGCCTCTATGGATGAGTTGACCGCCGAAGTGGGGCTGACGCGAGGGGCGCTTTACCACAACTTCGGGGACAAGCGCGGGCTGCTGGCTGCTGCAGTTCACCAGATCGACGCGGAGATGGCTGCGCGGGCGCGCGAGATGGGCGCCCAAGCGGGGGACGATTGGGACGGTCTGCTGGCTGAGGGGGCGGCCTATATCGAGATGGCGCTCGATCCTGAAGTCCGGCGTATTGTATTGCTCGACGGGCCGGCGGTCCTCGGAGATCCATCACACTGGCCGAGTCAAAACAGTTGCTTGCAGGCGACAAAGGAGACCGTGGAGCGGCTGATCGCACAAGGAATTCTGAAGTCAGTGGACACAGAGGCCGCAGCGCGGCTTTTGAATGGAGCCGCTCTCAATGCTGCCCTCTGGGTTGCAGCGAGCGACGATCCGGAAGATGTTTTGCCAAAAGCCGTCGAGGCCTTTCGTTGCTTGGCCACAGGATTGCTTGCAAAGCCGGAGTGACTTCAGCTCGTAGGGTGGATTAGCCGGAGGCGTAATCCACCGCATCCTTTCGTTCAGTTATGCTCGCGATGGCGGGTTACGCTATCGCTAATCCGTCCCACATGCTGAGTCCGCAACCGCTTGCGGCGACGATCACCCCGGCACAAACGCGGGATGTGCGCCGCGTGACCCCATGGTACGACACCGGCATCGCCTCTCTGGAGTGATCCTCGATGTCCGCCGCGACCGCCACCAGCCAACATCCTGCAACCGCCGCCGAATCCGATCCGCAATCACTTGGCTGGATGCAGGGCTTTCCGCCGCCGCCGGACAAGACCATCACGTTCCAGAACGGTTCGTTCCGCAGCTTCCCCGGAGCAATATCCGCCAGTTGGTGCCGACAGTGAACGTCTGGCGCGGGGCAGGGCCTGCGTCGGTGTTGCCGCGCGAAGATCATGACATTGGCACATCCGCTTCGATCACCATGGACGGGCGGCCGATGACGTTTGCGCGTATGCTCGAGGAGACCTATGCCGACGGCATCGCCGTGCTGCACCGGGGCAAGCTGATTTATGAGCGCTATTTCGGCGCGCTGAAGCCGCACAAGCCGCATATTGCGATGTCGGTGACGAAATCGTTCACCGGCACGCTCGCCGGCATTCTGGTCGCGGAGGGGAAGATCGATCCGCAGGCGCCGATCACGGATTATGTGCCGGAGCTGAAGACCAGTGCGTTCGCTGATGCGCGCGTGCACGAGGCGATGGATATGACCACCGGCCTCGAATACACCGAGGTCTATACCGACAAGAACTCCGGCGTGTTTGGGCTGCGGCGGGCGAATGGCATGGCGCCGATCGAGCCGGGCTATGAGGGCGCAACCAACATTTTCGATTTCCTGTGTGCGCAGAAGAAGCAGGGTGAGCACGGCAAGGCCTTCGCGTACAAGACCGTCAATTCGGACGTGCTGGCCTGGATCTGCCGGCGGGCGAGCGGAATGACGCTGTCCGATCTCTTATCGGAGCGCATCTGGATTCCGATGGGCGCGGAAGAGGACGCGCATTATCACGTCGACCGCATCGGCACCGAAAGCGGCGGCGGCGGGCTTTCGACGACACTGCGCGATCTGGCCCGCTTCGGCGAAACGATCCGCAATCACGGCCGCTTCAACGGCCGCCAGATCGTGCCGTCTCAAGTCGTCGAGGACACCACGCGCGGCGGCGATCCCGCAAAATTCAAACCGGCCGGCTATACCACATTGCCCGGCGCGTCGTACCGGAACCAGTGGTGGGTGACACACAATGCGCACGGCGCCTATATGGCGCGCGGCGTTCACGGGCAGGGCATCTATATAGATCCGAAAGCCGAGATGGTGATCGTCCGCTATGCCTCGCATCCGGCCGCGGGCAACGCCGCCAACGACCCTGTGACGCTGCCGGCTTACATGGCGCTGGCAAAGGACCTGATGGCGGGAGGCTGACGCAGTTGGCGAGGCGCATCGGCAACCGAAACGGTCCGCCGCAACCATAATATAAGTCTTGACTTATATAAGCTCGTACCGATATTTCTTGCCTCAAACGACAAGGAGGACAGGATGCAGATCGACGTCGCGAGGGTGTTGGGGCTTGTCACGCGCTCGGTGCGCAATTTTGAGAAGGACGGCAAAGCAGCGAGCGCAGTGACGCTGACACGGCTTTACGACACTGATGTCGATGATCTCTGGGACGCGCTGACCAGCAAGGAACGCATCCCGCGCTGGTTCTTGCCGATCGAGGGAGATCTCCAGTTGGGCGGAAAGTACCAGCTGAAGGGCAATGCAGGCGGGACCATCACGGCGTGTACGCCGCCCAGTCATTTTGCAGCGACGTGGGAATTCGGAGGCGCGACGAGCTGGATCGACGTCCAGCTGGCGGCAGAGCGCAGCCAGGCACGGTTGACCCTGGAGCACACCGCGATCATTGAGGATCATTGGAACCAGTTCGGTCCAGGCGCGGTGGGTATCGGTTGGGACCTCTCCCTTGCGGGACTTGAGCGCTATCTTGCGACCGGAGCGTCGGTCGATCATGAGACAGCCGAGGCATGGATGGGCTCACCTGAAGGCAAGGGGTTCATGACCGAGAGCGGCGAGTTTTGGCGCGCGGCGCATGTCGCGAGCGGGGTCGATCCGGCGTCGGCGAAGGAACGGTCGGACCGTACCATCGCTTTCTATCGCGGCGAGATGCCGCCTGACATCGCGCACCCGGGCACAGGAAGCTGATGCACGTCTTCGAAGTCCTCGCCGATCCGGTGCGCCGTCGCATCCTCGAACTGCTCGGCCCCAGGGAAATGGCGTCCGGTGAAGTTGTGGACGCAATCGGAGCCGAGTTCGGGATCACGCAGGCGGCCGTGTCGCAGCACCTCAAGGTGCTGCGCGAGAGCGGCTTTGCTAGGGTTCGCGCGGAGGCGCAAAGGCGACTCTATTCGGTGGACTCTGCGGGGCTTCAGAGCGTGGATGCATGGATCGGTCAGTTCAGGAATTTCTGGGAGCCAAAGCTGGACGCGCTGGCGACGGAGATCGCACGGGGCAAACGGGAGCGGCGGAATGCACCGGTGACCAAACGGACCGGGAAGAGGGCCTAGAATCTGCTTACTCGTTGCCTGGCAGGCGCGACCCCCGGACAGTGTTCCTGCATATCGCTGGCGCTCATGCGGGCTACGGTTGTTCTTGTAGGGTGGGCAAAGGAGCGATAGCGACGTGCCCACCATCTTGAGCCTCGCTCGAAATGGTGGGCACGCTTCGCTTTGCCCATCCTACAGCATCGTGGCAAATCACTTCTGATTTTCAGAAAACGTGTCAAGTCCGGGAATCAAAAATATTCTGCTTTGGTTCTCACCCAAATCAGTCGCATAACTCCGCCTGTCTCACGGCGGATGAGGGGCGCTTCGCGATCGTCACGAACGTGCGGTGAGATGCGGTGGACGCTGAATGCGCGCTCGACGTACGCGCAAGGCAGCGTACGGCGAAGTCGTGTGGTTCGGGCGCCGCGGTGCTGGCGTTAAGTTGGCGGTTGCGCATCGATCCTATCGGATCGAGCGCGGTGTCCCGCCGGCGACGGAGGCAAAAGAGCCGTTCTCCGGGAAGAGCGCGAAGTAAGCCGTAAAGCCATTGCGCAGGGAAAATAAAGAGTCCCATGAAGTTCTATGGAGCCCTGTGGACTCCGCAAGCCATTGATCGCTCGCGCAATATCCCCATAACGTGTCCTACGCCTCCATAGGCCTTCACAGACACGATCGCGACACTTCGCGGGAACGGGGACACGCATCACATGGCACGCAGGGTGAGTTTTAGTGCGCTGGAAAGCCGCAGTGCACGGCTTCGATTGAAAATCCGCCGCAGGCCCTACAGCGGCCCGTCGCTCGCGCGGGGCATCGCGCTGATGTACCGCCGCAACAACACCAACGGGACTTGGGTGCTGAAAGCCAGCAATGGCCACGGCGCATACTGGACCAAAGCGTTTGCGCTAGCCGACGATTTCGAGGACGCGGACGCCAAGAACGTGCTGACGTTTTATCAGGCGCAGGATCACGCGAAGAAACTGGCGCGCGGCGATGACGGCGGTCCCGACAACGCTCCGACTACCGTCGATAGCGCGCTCAAGGCCTATAGGCGCGATTTGGAAGCGCGCGAGGCCAATCCCTATAACGCCGAGTGGCCGCGCTTGCACCTCACCAGCGTGCTGCTGGGCAAGCCGGTGGCGCTGCTGACGAGCGCCGAGTTGAAGAAGTGGCGCGACGGCCTCCTGGGCACGATGGCCCCGGCCACGATCAATCGGCTCTGTCGCTGCTTGGGCGCCGCACTGGAGCAGGCGGCGCAGCACGACAAGCGCGTTCAGAACCGGGATGCTTGGGAAACCGGGCTTGCCGGTCTGCCCAACGCACAGGAAGTGCGCAACGTCATCATCTCCGACGACAAGGTGCGCGAATTGATTGCCGCCGCCTATCGCGTCGATCATCAATTCGGGCTACTGACCGATACCTTGGCGATCACTGGCGCACGTCCGAGCCAAGCCGTCCGCCTCCGCGTCGAGGATTTGCACAATCATCCGTTGCGGCCGAAGTTGATGATGCCGAAGTCGGCCAAGGGCGGCGGCAGAAACCGCAGTGCGAAGAAGATCGAACGCTACAGCGTACCCATCACGCGAGCGTTGGCGCTGAGATTGAAGGCAGCGGCGAAGGGCCGCGCTGGCGACGCACCGCTGCTGCTGCAAAGCGACGGCAGCCCTTGGGACAAGAATCCCGGCCAGAATTATCATCGCCAAGTCGACAACGTCGTCACCGGCATCGGCCTCGATCCCGCCGAGGTGACGATGTACTGCCTGCGACACTCCAGCATCGTTCGCATGCTGCTGCGAAATGTGCCAATCAGGCTGGTGGCGTCGCTGCACAACACCAGCGTCGCGATGATCGAAAAACATTATTCGAAGTACATCACCGAGCATTCCATCGACGACATCACGCGCGTCGGACTGTTGTCAGAGCCGGCGCCAGATGCTGACAATGTAATCGCAATAGCGCGGTGAGGAACGCGCTCAAGCCGCTCGAAACCCAAAGTCATCTGCTTGGAGTTGAGGCGTCCGGAGCGTAAGCTGACCATCAAGCGCGGATAGGAGGCATCCGACAGGCTGGCTCGCACCGCCAGTTTCCGCGCGCTTGAACGGTGCTCGTTCGCGAGGTGCACGCGATGAGTAAAACAAGCCGGGCGAACAAGTCCAGCTTCCCGGGCAGATATGCTGGGGAGCTTGCTACTCCGATTTACGAGCCGGTGGCGGGTAGTGTGGGTGGCCTTGGTGGAAGCAAGGCCGAGGCAGAGCGGCGAGCCTTCGAACAACGACTTCTCAAAATGGATCAGTTGTTCGATTGGTACTCGATCAATCCCGGTGAGCCTGATGCCTGGATGTATCTGGCCGTAAGGCTTGCATCTGAACACGTACCGGGAATGCAAGTTCGTCACAAGCGACGCGGACGCAAGCGGACCTGGAAAGACGGCTTGGGAATTGAACTCATTCGCGATGTTGATGCGCTGCGGCAATCCAAGAAAATGAATTACGAGCAGGCCATTAAGGAGCTCCAAAAGAATAAGGATAAGTGGCGCACCTATACCTATTCCAACCTTATCACTCGCGATCGAGAAGCACGTAGGGTGGAACAACGTCGTCGGCGTTTGGCCGAACAATTAATGGCGTCGCCATTGTCGCAGGCTATGGGGTCGGTGTTCGGGGCGGGCCTGACCGACGAAAATTCAAGCGATTAAATTTCGTCGGCGACGAAAATCGTCCGCATCATTTTTGTGTCGGTGGCCCACGCATACTCTCCGGTTGTCCATGTCACTGATCATGGTGAACGCGGAGCCGAGCATGCCGAAATCCCGCACAGAGCTTGCTGCCGTCGCGCCGTCACCAACTCCGCGATTGGCGTTCAGCATCCGGGAGTTTTGCGAGGCGCACGGCATCAGTGAGGGATTCTTCTACAAGCTGAAAAAGCAAGGTGAAAGCCCGCGCGAGATGAAAGTTGGAACTCGCACGCTGATCTCGTTTGAATCTGCGGCGGAATGGCGTCGCGCGCGGGAAAATCAGGAGAGCCGCCGCCGGGTCGGCGATCGACCTGCATCCGACACGGCCCAGACCGCCGGACACATCGGTGATGGGAGGCGGCCGTGCTGATCCGTCATCTCGATTCCGCGCGCGGTAATGATCTCTACGAAACGCCCGAGGCAGCCACTCGTGCGCTTCTCGCCGTCGAGCCGCTGCCGCAGACGATCCTGGAGCCGGCCTGTGGTCGCGGCGCCATCAGCAAGGTGCTGCGCAACGCCGGTCACACCGTCGTCGAGAACGACATCGTCGACTACGGCCTCGGTCAGGACCGTGTGCAGGATTTCCTGGACATCAAACAGGCCGAGATCGACGGCGTCGATGCCGTGGTTACGAATCCGCCGTACCGCTTGGCGCGGCCATTCGTTCGACACGCCCTGACCCTCTGCCCGCGCGTGTTCATGCTGCTGAGGTTGACGTTCTACGAAAGCGAGTGTCGCAAGGACGTGCTGGAAGGCGCCGGACTCATTCGCGTGCATGTGTTTCGCAACCGTTTGCCGATGATGCACCGCGACGGCTGGACGGGAAATCGTGCTTCCAACTCGGTGGCATTTGCTTGGTTCGTTTGGGAGCGCGGTTTTCTGGGCAAACCCGAACTTGATCGGATCTCGTGGCGCCGAGGTGCGTCGTGACCGCAGGAGAGCGCTGCACGCACACCATCGACTACGATCATCACTCGGCGAGCTCTACCACCCTTTTTTGCGCCAGCCCTGCAATGTGGGTGCTGGAGAAGATTCTGGGAGTCCGGCAGCCCGCTGGGGCGCCGGCGCGCCGTGGCGTTGCCGTCGAGGAGGGCGTTACGCTTGGCCTTATGAACCCTGACGCGTCGCTCGACGAATGCGTCAAGGTCGCCGTCGTCAGATACGACACCCTCACGGCGCTGTCCCCCGATGCCCGTCGCGAGAGGTATCGCGAAACAATCTCGGACATGGTTCGTCAGGCGCTGGCGGAATTGCGTCCATACGGCGTGCCCTCGAGCGTGCAGGGTCGCGTCGAGTGGAGGCCGGATGGTCTGCGCCTGCCTGTCATCGGCTTCTTTGATTTCGAATGGGCGCAGCACGGAATCATCGTTGATCTCAAGACCGCCGAAAAATTGCCGTCGCGGATCAAGGTCTCGCACGCGAGGCAGGCTGCTTTCTACGCAGCAGCATCCGACAATATGGCGGCGCGGCTGACCTACGTCACGCCGAAGAAATGCGAAACCTATGAACTTGAAAACATCCGCGAGCATCGCGAAGCGCTTCGTCGGATCGCGATGAGGATCGAGAACTTTCTCGCGCTCTCGGATGATCCTGAATTTTTCAAGAGCATCACAGTTCCGGATCTGGACAGCTTCTATTGGGGCGGTCCCGCCAGACAACTCGCCTACGAGCACTGGCAAATCTGAATTCCCGCAGAGATCGGGATTGGCACCGCTTCGGGCCCCATCGAAGCAAAAAATGGAGAGCGAAATGCCAAACGCGTTTGGTTTTTCTACTGCGCCGTCCGATGGTGGCGATTTCACCCCGATTGTTAAATACGACGCCCGCGCTGGCCGCATGTTCAGAGTGGATCGCACTCAGGACAGCAGCGGCAACTTTGCGAGCGAGGCCGTCGACGTCACGCAAACGTTCAAGGCAATCTTCGGCTTTGACCATATCGAGACCGGTTGGGTTCGATTTGCTTCGGGCATCGCACCAAACTTCAAGATGGTGCCGATTGGTAACGAACTTCCTGCTCGACCGAGCGCCGAGCATAAGAACGGCGTGAGGTTGATGATCAGGCTTGCGGCAAACTGTTGCGGCGACAAGCCGATCCGCGAGATGGCCGGCACTGCCAAGGCATTTCTGGCTGGGATCGAGGCTGCCTACGAGCAGTATCAGGCAGAGAAGGCTGAGCACCCCGGCGAACTGCCCATCATGGTCCTTGAAGGCACGAAGGCCGTTAAAAGCGGCGCGGGTGAAAAATCGTCGACCAACTATCAGCCGACATTTGTGATTGTCGGGTGGAAGGAGTGCGGTGATTTGGGCAACCGGGCCGCGATGCGGCTTGACGGTAGTCCGCCTGCTACCGGCTCGACGCGTGCCGGACCGCCGAAGGTTGACGACGACTTCGGCTAGCGCTGTGGGGCCAGGAAGGTTGCACCCGACCTGGCCCCGGCACCTCTGAGGTTTCCCGCGATGTGTACTCCCGAGCAACGCACATAGGTGCGCCTTGGCTTTAGCGAAAAATGCCTCCCTTGTGCAGTTGTTCGGGAAGGGCCCGCCATGATGGGGCCCGCTTCGATTTCGGAATTTGATCCTGATTTCGCGACCCCAGCGGAATGGGCTGCCATGTACCGCGCCTGCGGCCTGCAGGTGATCCCATGCTTTGCTCCATCTGAGGTAACGAAGGGAGGATCGTGGAAGCGACCGAAGCTCTCTGAGTGGGCGGAATTTCAGGGCGGTCTAGTTCCCGATCCAGTATTTGCGCGTTGGTATGGCCCGGTCGGCGAACACTCGGCCCGAGACAATATGGGCATGTTGACCGGCCAGGCCAGCGGCAACGTGTTTGTGATCGATCTGGACGACCAGAAAGGTCCGGCCGCCGCTCAATGGTGGTGCGGAATCCTCGCCGTCCACAATAGCGGCATAGAGCCGGAGACTTGTCGACAGGAGACCGGCGGCGGCGGTCGACAAATTCTGTTTCGGGCCCGTCCGGACTGGCATGCCCCAACCAACAGGACGCCCGTCGGCGTCGATATTCGTGGGCAGGGTGGCTTTGCGGTGCTGCCGGCGTCGTTGCATGAGAGCGGCCAACGATATCGGTGGGCGGTCGGCTGTGCGCCCTATGAAATCGAGATCGCGTTGGCGCCGGAATGGCTGTTGACCGCCATAGATGAGCTGGTGGCCCAGCATGGTGGCGACAAGGGTGGCGGCACGCGCAGGGAGCAGACAGCTTCATCTGGCGGCGACTACGACGCGTTCGGACACCAGCGGGACGGGCGCGAATGGAAAATGACCCGGCTGATCTATGCCGCTGTGGTCGATTGGTACCGGGACTGCCCGATCAAGCCCGGCGAGGCCGAGCAGAGGACGAAGGCACTCGAGAAGTATCTGATCTACGAAAGCCTCGTTGTCAGCCGCCTGACCGATCCGGGCAAGACCAAGGCTGAACTGCTGGAACAGGAAGGCCGCGGCTGGACGCTGTTCTGGCAGAAGTGGCAGGCCTTAATGAGAAGGTGGGAAGGCAGGGTGGCGGAGAAGGCCTGTAAGCCGAAACCGAACCCCTTCGGATTTGAGCCGCTCCCGGACGAATCCAAACTCAATATCGGCCGGCCGCTACCGCTTCTGTTGAGTGCGGAGCAGTTCGTGGCGGGTTTCACGCCGCCGGCCTATCTGGTCGACGGCATCCTGCAACGTGGCTACCTGTACAGCCTGACGGCACGCACGGGGCACGGCAAGACGGCAGTCGCCATGTACGTCGCGCAGGCGATAGCCCGTGGCGTGCCCATGCACGGCAACGACGTCAAGCAGGGGACAGTCCTGCTATTGGCTGGAGAGAATCCGGACGACATCAGGGCGCGATTCCTGGTGCTGGCCGATGCCTACGGGTTCAAGGCGGAAGACCTCAAGATGCGTTTTGTGGCCGGCGTGATCGATATTGCCGCCAAGATGCCGGAGATCAGGGCCGAAGCAGAAAAGATCGGCGATCTCGTCCTGGTCATCGTCGACACAGGGGCGGCCTACTTCCCCGGCGATGAAAGCAACAGCAACTCTCAGCAGGGGGCGTATGCCCGGCTGCTAAGGCAGCTGACCTTCCTTCCGGGTAAGCCCGCCGTGCTGGTCAACTGTCATCCCGTGAAACATGCCGCGCGTGACAACCTGCTGCCGATGGGCGGCAGTGCTTTCCTGAACGAAGTGGACGGCAACCTGACGCTTTGGGCGTCAGCCGAACGCCAAACCACCCTGCACTGGCAGGGCAAGTTCCGGGGGCCGGCGTTCGAGCCGATGACGTTCGAGCTGGGAATCGCCGATAGCGACAGAGTGATCGACGCCGCGGGACGCCTGATGCCATCGGTCGTGGCCAAGCCGATATCCGAGTTCAAGCTGCAAGTAGAAGAGGGCAAGCAGGAGAGCGACGAGAACATGCTTATGCGCGCGATCGCCGCTAACCGGAACAGCTCGATTGCCAACCTCGCCATCATTTGCGGGTTCGTCGGCGCTACCGGCAAACCACAGAAATCGAAGGTATTCGCCATATGTGGTCGGCTGGTCGAGGAGAAGCTACTGGAGCGCCGCGGCAACAAGTACCGGATCACGTCAAAGGGCAAGCGGGAGATTGGCTGGAAGGACGATGACGACTAGCCTTTGCACCTGTAACCACGTGAACGATCGCCTTGAACGACGAGGGGTCTAAAAGCAGGCCGTTCGTTCGCACTGAACGATGGTCTGAACGCCGAGAGCGTATTGGTGTCAACCTATTGAAATTTCATCGTTCACGCCTGAACGACTTGCCGACGAACGCTCCACCCCTGTGGAGGAGCGTTCGTTCGGAGCGTTAGCGTAGCGTTAGCGTCCTGGATTTTTTGATGATTTAGAGTCCAGATAGCAGACGCGATTGGGGCGCTGACGGCCAACCGGAAGCTTCATCGGGGAGGTGGCAAGTAGGGCGGGCGCTTCTCCCGCCCTACCGCCAGTGACCTACTGCTCAAGCTTATTTGCAAACTGCTCAACGTCCTCGAGCGTCGCTGAGAACCGATGACCGAGGAATTGGGCATTCGTCACCGCGTGCAGCACTGCATAGCCAACAGGTTGATGGCGACGCAGTGCCGAACGCGCCGGCGTTTTCAGTAGGCGATAGCTAAAGATAGCGAGCCGCCGGCGTAGCCGTCGCTCGCGGTTCAGTTCAGATGCTTCTCGCATAGGACCTCCTCAATAGAGTTGAAGATCCTTGCCAAGCCTTGCCTTGCCCTGAGCGAAAAACGGTAGCGCTAGTTGGCAGGTGAGACAAGTGTCCAAATTGGACAGTCGGTTGGAAGCATTCGCTGTCCGGGTCAATTGTGTTAGGCTGGTTTGCCCCGAGTGGACAGGTCGGATGTCATTGAACCAGAAACCAAAAGCCGAGGTGCTATCACCCCGCAACAAGATGGCGCTGGACACGCTTGTCGGGGTGAGGGGAGAGATGGCGAGGCTTTATCGGCTCGCGTTGAATGGAAGGATCGCGTCCGACGAAATGACCCGGTACATCTACGCATTGAAGGAAATCCGGGCCTGCCTTGAAGCCGAGGTCCTGACCGATGTTCAACAGCGACTGGTCGTGCTGTCGCGTAACATGGACAACCACAATGGTCACCGCATCCTTCATCAACCGACTGTCCCAAGCAGTTGACCGGATCGAGAGCCAGAGCCAGCCGCGCCCGTGGAAGGTGGTGACGGTGCCTCGCGGGTATGACGAGGATCCTGATGCCGCGCGCCAGCGCCACTACGCGGCCCATCCCGAAGATCGAGGCGCGGATGTCGTGATCTGGCATTTTTGCGATGATAAGGAAAGTGACGAGAGCTAGTTGTTATCCACCGGCTGGGGCGTGATGGGAATCATCACCTCTCCCTCAGTTTGCACATTCCGTGTTGTTCAGGCGTTCGAGCAGCCGGGCAACTGCGGTCGGATGCCATATGTCACCCCGAGGAGCCCGAATGCCCCGGGACTGCAACTCATCTGCAATGCTCCGCACCGATGTGACGCCTGAGCGCTTAATGTCGTCAACGATGTCGCGCAGGTCGGCGGCGCGTTGGGTGGCCTTGGCTTTGATGGACGCCACAGCGTCCGCGTTGCCAACCTGTTTGCCCCGGAGCGCTCGCGCCCCGTTGGGGTTACCTAGCTTCACGCCACGGGCTTTTGCAGCCGCTAACGCGTTCTTGGTGCGCTCGCTGATCAAACCCGCCTCCAACTCCGCTACAGCGGCCATCTGCGTAAGCAGGAAGCGCCCTACAGGCCCAGGAGGGACATTGGGAAGGTCGCAGAAGACAAGGTCCACGTCGCTTGCCACGAGGGATCGTAGTAGGTCCACGTTGCGGGTCAGTCGGTCCAACTTCGCGAATACTAGCTTGGCCCTGATGGCCTTGGCGTGGGCGAGGGCGGTTGCGAGCTTGGGACGGTCCGACCGCCGACCGCTCTCGGTCTCGACATACTCAGCGGCAACGGTCCAACGGCCACCGTTCAGGTAACGCTCAACGGCCTGCCGCTGAGCCTCTATGCCAAGCCCACTCCTGCCCTGCTTGTCGGTGGAGACACGCAAGTAGGAGATAAATTTTCCCTCAGTCATGACCAAAAGCCCCAAAACACAATTTGATGTAACGGTCGTTAGATCATTTTGAGTCAGCCCTTCCTAAGTTACAATTGAAATTGTGGTGCTCTCATCGATACTCAGCTCACTGCTAGCGCTGCAGCTCAGATATACATCCTGCATCCGCACGAAGACCCCATCGCGGCGATGGAGAGTGCTGCGCGACGTCAGTCGCAAAGCCTTGGGAGCGCCTGAGGGAGCGCAAGCGGGCGGGTGGGGGGAGACCCCGGGGGCGGTGATGCGGGATTGAATCGCGTCAGGTACTGGTACCGGTTACTGCCCCATGTTCCCGCGCTCGAGTATGGAGGTTGGTGCGGGCGTGGGTCTGATCGGTTCGAAAACTGTCGCCATCCATTGTGGCAGCCGCATCATTGGGGCTTCCCATCCTTTCGAGACTTTCCGAGCGAGCGGGAGGCTATCACATCTGGGGGCGACGTCCGTGTGCATCACCGCAAATCTCGCGCCCGCGCTGATCCGGCATTTCAAGCGGCAAGTCATGGGCGGTATCTAGAGTGTCCCCACGCTGTTTTGCTTTTCGGCCGCAACCCTCCGATGGAACTGCCCGGTTTCATAGGGTAGTTGGCTGCACCTGCTCTTCAGACATGGGCGGCTAAGCCGACGATGTCTGCTCGCGGAGTAAAGCAGACAATCACGGCCACGAACCTCGACGTCTGCTGTAGCGCTTCAGCCGCTTAGTGCCCGCCACTAGCTGCCACGCCCTTCGGCTTGCCGGTCAGCAGGATGGCGATACCTGCCAGCACCAGCACGATGCCAATCACCGCAAAGGCGTCGCTGAATCCCAGCACCAGCGCCTGCTGCTTCACGGCGTTGCCGAGCGCCACGATCGCCTGATGGCGGGCGCCGGCCGGATCAGGCATGCCGTGCGCCATGAAGTACTCCGTCATCGATGCGATACGGTCGCGCACCACGTCACGACCGAGATCGACGGACTGGCCGATGATGTTGGAATGAAACTGCTCGCGCTTGGTGACGATGGTAGCGAGCATGGCCGTGCCGATGGCGCCACCAAGGTTTCGCATCATGTTTGAGATGCCGGAAGCGGCGGCCGCATCCTGCGGCGCGACGCTGCCGAGCGAAATCGCGCTCAAGGGCGTCAGCATGAGGGCCTGACCGATGGCGCGAACGATGTTCGGAATGAAGAACTGGTCGCCGGAATAGTTCAGCGACATCGTCGTGTTCATGAATGACGAGAAGGCGAAGATGCCCATGCCGGCGAACGCGATGTAGCGGATGTCAAAGCGCTGCATCAGTTTTGGCACCAGCGGGATCAGCAAGAGTTGCGGCAGGCCGGTCCAGGCCAGCACGGTGCCGATCTGTTCGGCGTTGTAGCGCTGCACCTGGCCGAGATAGGCCGGCAGCAGATAGACCGATCCGAACAGCGCGAAGCCCACGAAGACGGCCGAGATGGTGCCAATGCCAAAGCTGCGCTGCGTCAATAGCCGCAAACGCACCAATGGCTTTTCCACGATCAACTCGTTGGCCACGAATAGCGCGAGGCTAACCGCGGCGAGGATCGCCAGCTTCACGATGAAGGGCGAGCCGAACCAGTCGTTCTTGTTGCCTTCCTCCAGCACCGCCTGCAGCGCCGACAGGCCGACCGCCATGGTGGCGATGCCGAACCAGTCTCCCTCGCGCAGCAGACCAAGGTTAAGCGGCTGGCGCTCCAGCGTGAAGTAGAGCGTCGTGACCATCACCGCCGTAGGCACGACGTTGACGAAGAAGATGGTCTGCCAGCCGTAGTTCTCGGTGAGATAGCCGCCAATGGTGGGGCCGATCGCGGGCGCAAAGGTCACTGCCAGTGAGAACATAGAAAGGCCGATCGGCTGCTGCGCCTTCGGCAGCTTGGTGAAGACGAGCGTGAACGCCATCGGGATCAGCACGCCGCCAAAAAACCCCTGGAGCGCGCGCATGGCGATCATTGACGGCAGATCGTGGGTGAAGGCGCAGGCAACCGAGAACGTGGCGAACAGGCTCGCAAAGCTCAGCATGATGTTGCGGAAGGAAAACACCCGGCTCAGATAGTCGGTGAGCGGGATCACGACGATCTCACCGATCAGATAGGAGGTGGAGATCCACGAGCCGTTGTCGACGCCGGTGCCGATACCGCCCTCGATGTTGAGCAGCGAGGCATTGGTGATCTGGATGTTCAGAATGGCCATGAACGCGCCGATCATGGCGGCGAGGATCGTAATCCACACAGTAGGGCTGGCGCGATCAGGTTGAACGAGCGTCAGGGTTGCGGCTGATATCGCGCGTGGCGTCGGTGCGCCGCCGGTGAGGGAGAGGTCGGACATGGCATCACCTTTGCGAAGCAAGTTGCGCCATTGCGGGGTTCGAAGGCGAGTGCTGCGGGACGGCTGCCGTTGCCCCCTTGGTCTGAATGCTCGGGATTACCGACATGCCGGGCCGCAGTTCGATGTCAGAACTGTCCAGGGCGATCTTGACGGGGATGCGCTGCACCACCTTGGTGAAATTGCCGGTGGCATTGTCGGGCGGCAGCAGCGCGAATTCCTGGCCGCTGGCTGGGGCAAGGCTGTCGACATGGCCGTGCACCGTCTTGCCCGGGAACATGTCGATTTCGATATCGACCGCCTGGCCCGAGCGCACATCGCTGAGCTGGGTTTCCTTGTAATTCGCGATGACATAGGCGCCACGTGACGGCACCAGGGACATCAACTGCGTTCCAGCTTGCACGAACTGGCCGACGCGCAGGGTGCGATTGCCAGCCACGCCGTCGATCGGTGAGTTGATGGTCGTATAGGAGAGATTGAGCTCGGCCTGCCGTTCCACCGCATCGGCCTTCGCCGCAGCCGCGACGGCCTGTGCGAGCTCGGCCTTCAACAGTTCGACCTGTTTTTGTGCTGACGCTAGATTTGCCTTGTCGCGCGCGATCGCGGCAATTGCGGTGTTGTTGCGCGCTTGCGCGTTCTGCGCATTCTGCACGCTGCCATAGCCGGTGGCGGAGAGATCGGTGTAGCGCTTGTTTTCCTGGGCGGTGAAAACCTGTGCTGCCGTGTCGACATCCAACGTCGCCCTGGCCGAAGCGATCACGGCCTGCTGCACATCAAGCTGGGCGCGCTTGCTCTCGACTGCGGCCTGCGCCGCGGCGACATCGGCCTTGGCCTGATCGAGCGCGACCTTGAAGTCGCGGTCGTCGATCCGCGCCAGCACCTGGCCGACCTTCACATGCTGGTTATCGCCGACGAGAACCTGATTGAGGTAGCCAGAGACTTTCGGGGCAATCGTCGTGTTGTCGGCCTTCACATAAGCGTCATCGGTCGACACCAGAAAGCGACCCACCGTCCAGTAATCCCAGCCATACCAGGATGCGGTTGCGAGCAGCGCGGCGGCGGCTCCTGCCAGCAAGACACGACGGATTCGACCTTTTGTCGCGGGCTTTTGCAGCGGGATCGCGATTTCTACCGCGGAATCGGCCGCCGGAACCAGCTCTTGAGCGGACTCAGCTGGAAGCTGCGGGACAGCCTGGAGAGAGGTGGATTGGGTGCTCATGGCGCCCTCCGTTTAATTTGGAAACTTGATATTTTCCAAAATAGGGCCCACATTGCTTCTGTCAATGGAATGACCGTCATCAGTTAAAGGCATGGCTCGCTATGGCGATCACGAAGACGAGAGGCTCAGTGGGAGAAGCGCGGCGCGGCCGCGGTCGGCCGCAGGCGCGGTCGGACGAGGAGACGCGCGCCGTCATCCTCGAGGCGGCGCGGCATGAATTCGCCTCAAGCGGCTACGCGGCCACCAATATGGAAGGCGTGGCGCGGCGCGCAGGCATTTCCACCAAGACGCTGTACCGCCTGATCCCGAACAAGGCGGCGCTGTTCGAGGACATGATCACGGACCGGATCGACCGCTTCGCATCCGTGGTTCGGCTCAAGGCGTGCGACGGCAACGATATCGAAGCGGCACTGCGCGAAGCACTGATCGCCTGTGGCGAGCTGATTCTGGACAAGGAAGTCATCGCGCTTCAGGGCATGATCCTCGGCGAGAGCGAGCAATTCCCAGAGATCGCAGAGACGTTCTATCAAAAGGCAATGCGGCGCACGGAGAACACGCTGGCGAACTGGCTGAAGGCGCAAGCCGAACGCGGCCTGATCGAGATCGACAATGCCCCTGAGGCTGCCGGCATGCTGCTCGGCATGCTTGTCTTCCAGCCGCAGCGCGCCGCGATGTTCGGCCGCGCGCCCGTGCCGGGCCGCAAGGAATTAGAGCGGCGCGCACAGGTCGTTGCCTACCTGTTCCTGAGGGGTTGCCGGCGATCGGGCCGATGATGGTTTGGCACCGAGACCGTTAGGTTCAATTGGGTTGCGAATGACCGATCTCGGACATTGGGCAATCGGACACCGGCTTGCTTTTCTGCTAAATAGTTATTTGATTTCTCGGCCGAGGTGCGTCTTGAGCGAAGAGCGCGTGGAACGGCGACTGGCGGCTATTCTTGCGGCGGACATCGCCGGATATAGTCGGCTGATGGGTGCCAACGAGGAAGGTACGCTAGCCCAGTTAAAGTCGATTAGAACAGCGCTTGTCGAGCCCGCAATCGCGGCGCATCGCGGTCACATCGTAAAGACGACGGGCGACGGAATGCTGGTCGAGTTTGCCAGCGCCGTCGATGCGGTGCGCGGCGCGGTTGAATTCCAGCGCAGCATGGCCGAGCAAAATACTGCCGTGCCGCAGGATCAAAGGATCGAATTCCGCATCGGCATTCATGTCGGTGATATCATTTTTGATGATAATGATATCTTCGGCGACGGCGTCAATATTGCTGCTCGCCTTGAAGGCATCGCCGAACCGGGCGGGATCTGCATATCCGATGATGCCTATCGGCAGGTTCGAGGCAAGGTCGAGATCGCCTGTGATGATATGGGACAGCAGTCCCTTAGAAATATAGCTGAGCCGATGCGAGCGTGGCGGGTACGGCTGACTGGTCACGGCACTTCCGCGGTAAAATCAGGTCTGGCTATGAGCCAACCTCAGGTCCTCCCGCCCCCCGACAAGCCGTCCATCGCCGTGCTCCCGTTTCAGAACATGAGCGGCGATCCGGAACAGGAATACTTTGCCGATGGAATGGCCGAGGACATCATCACGGCGCTGTCCCGGTTCAAGGCGCTGTTTGTCATCGCCCGAAACTCCAGCTTCACCTACAAGGGGCGCGCCGTCGATGTGAAGCAGGCGGGGCGCGAGCTTGGGGTGCGCTACGTGTTGGAAGGAAGCGTTCGCAAGGCGGCAAATCGAGTACGCATCACGGGACAACTGGTCGATGCCGCCACTGGAGCACATCTTTGGGCCGATCGGTTTGATGGTGGGCTCGGCGACATCTTCGACCTGCAGGACCAGGTGACCGAGAGCGTGGTCGGGGCGATCGCGCCAGCGGTAGAAAAAGCTGAGATCGAGCGCGCCAAGCGCAAGCCAACCGCGAGTCTCGACGCTTATGCCCTCTATTTGCGCGGCTTGGCCAGGTTTTATCAATTTGGCAACCGGCAAGCGAACGACGAGGCATTGCGGCTGTTCAACAGCGCAATCGAGCTCGATCCGGAATTTGCGTCCGCCTACGGTCGTGCAGCCTTTTGCTACGTCATCGCCAAGATCAATGGCTGGATTCCGGACACAGCGAACTCGATTACCGAAGTGAAGAGGCTCACCCAACGAGCGGTTGAGTTAGGCAAAGATGACGCGATCGCGCTCGCCGCTAGCGGGAATGCGTTAGCGTTTGTTGTTCGGGATCTCGGGGTAGGCGCCGGCTTAGTCGATCGCGCGCTTGTGCTTAATTCCAATTTGGCCGAGGCATGGAATTTCGGCGGCTGGATAAAAATTTGGCTCGGCGAGCCGGAAACGGCGATCGAGCGCTTCGCACGTGCCATGCGCTTGAGCCCAGTTGACCCGTGGCTGATGGCAATGCGAGCCGGGACCGCGAATGCACATTTCTTTGTGGGCCGCTATGACGAAGCGGCGTCATGGGCGGTAATGGCATTGCAGTGCAGCCCGGACTATCTACCGGGATTACGTATCAGCGCCGCAAGCAACGCAATGGCCGGGCGGCCGGAGCAAGCACACGAGGCAGTGGCTCGGCTGCGAGAACTGAGCCCCACGCGCCTTTCCAATCTCAAAGACGTGCATGGCCCTTTTCGACGTGCCGAAGACGTCGCGCGATATGAAGAAGGATTGCGAAAAGCCGGGCTGCCCGAGTGATCATCCCGGCCAAGGCGCTCGCCGTTGGCGACGAGGTGATCGAACCAGCGCTACTTCCGCTAATGGGGGCCCAAAGCTGACATTCGCTAGTAGAGCTGCAATGTCCGCTTTGAAGCCAAGCCTGCCGGCCGATCTGAAGCCCGCAAATCAGCCGCGTGGTGGCTCGTGCACAGCGCGTCGAGAACATGGGCCGCGAAGATACCGCCGCTTACCATTGCCAGAAAGGCTACCAACATTCTAATAGAACCAAGTTCATCTGACTTGCGGATTCTCAGCCGCGCGATGGAGAGAATGCGATCGCGGCGCGCGCCACGCGGCAGCTAGAGTGCTGCGGGGCGCCTCGTTCATCTTCGCTTCCGTCGCGTCGTCGCGTGGCGCCGAACCGAGCACCTCGACGGTTGCGGTGGCTCCCGCAACGAGTTCGTTTCGCTCGGTGCGGTTGAGAGCAATGCGGACCGGAACGCGCTGCGCCAACCTCACCCAGTTGAAGGTCGGATTAACGTTGGCGAGCAGGGTAGAACCGGCGCTGCGATCCCGGTCCTCGATACCGGCCGCGACGCTCTCCACCGTGCCCTGCAACACATGGCTGCTTCCCATCAGCCGCACCTTGACCGGGTCGCCGATGTGGATGCGCTGCAGCTTGGTTTCCTCGAAATAGCCCTGAACGTGCAGCGTGTCGGTATCGAGCAGCGCCATCACACCCTTTCCGGGCGTGAGGTAGGCGCCCGGTCGCAGCTCCATATTGGTGACGATGCCGCTGACGGAGGCGCGCACCTCGCTGCGATCGAGATTAAGCTTCGCAAGAGCGCGGTCCGCGACCGCCTGATCAAAGCTTGCCTTTGCCGTAGCTTGCGTGGCGACGACCTGATCCATCCTCTGCCTGGAAACAACGACATCGGTTGTCAGCGCACTGTAGCGTTTCAGGTCGGCATTGGCATTGTCGAGCGTGGCGCGTCTGGCGTCCAGCACCGCCTCGGCCTGTTCCAGCGCGATGGCGTACCGGGCCCGATCGATCCGGAACAGCACGTCACCGCTTTGTACTTGCTGGTTGTCTCGAACCAGAACCTCGCTCACAAAGCCGGAGACATCGGGAGCCACGGGCACCACGTCGGCGCGAACGTGACCATCACGGGTCCAGGGCGCTTGAAAATAATAATCCCACAGCCTGTAGCTGGCCCACATGGCGGCAAGCACCATGACACCGGTCACCGCGAAGCGGCGTAGCGAATTCAGAAGGGTTTTCATGACACCAACTCCTTGGAGGCGACGTTAGGCAGGGGCACGGCACTATCGCGGTTTTCTCGATCCCGGCAGCGCCTGGCGGCTTCGAAGCCATGCATCCCGGTCTGCCACTGCAAGCCAACAATTGTCCCCTTCACGGGCTGCAGTAAACGCAATGCCGCAAGCCCGGTAATGGGTACCCAGATCAGCAATTGAAGCCAAACGGGAGGTGAATAGGCCATCTCGACGGCAAGGAGTGCCGGCACGACAAGGTGGCCGACGACAGCGATCACAAGATAGGCTGGAAGGTCGTCTGCGCGTTGCGCCGTGTAATCCTCGCCGCAAACCTCGCAGCTGTTGACCACCTTCAGGAAGCGGCCGAACAGATGGCCTTGACCACAGTTCGGGCACTTCATCGTGAATCCGCGCCACAGGGCTTTCGGAAACGAAACAGGCGTGGTCATGAGAAAAACTCCTTGGAAGCGAAGACGAAGCTGGTGACGATGCAGACATAAACGGCGAAATCGAACAGTGCGGGATGCCAGACGTGACGATAGAAACCGACGCGCCCCATCACCTTGCTCACTACGCGAGCGACGACATAGGCAAGCACGCTCCAGAGCAGGAGGTTCGGGACAATCACGCCGAACAGATCGAGTTGGTATTTCATGCCGCGATTGTCCTCTGTTCGATTTCCTGCGGTTGATAGGGCGGCGATTCCGGGAAAAGCCCGGAACGAATGCCGGCGAGACTCACAAGCACTTCATCGTGGGCTTCGCCCGATGAATCCCGCAACGTGAATGCGATCGTGTCGTCGAGCTGTCCGATCAGGGCATCGGGAAGCCGGCCCGTAGGTTGGGCCCTGCAAATCGAAGCAAGACGAGCGAGGAACGCTTCGATCGCCGCCCTTGTGCGGCGCGACAAGCCGGGGCTCACCCGCCTGATGTCGAGAACATTCAGCGCCGTTCGAAGTTGGCGGAGACTTGCGGCGTCGCTCCTTGCCTCGGCAGGAACCACGGTGATCCGCGCCGCAAGTAACGCCAGGCGATGCTGCATCAGACTGGCAAGGGCAAAAGGATCCTGGTCCGATTTGCGTTCTGCGACCGCAGCAAGCGTTGTCCAATTGCTCCGGAGCAATCGACTTGCGATCCACTCAGCCCCGAGCAGGCGAACGATGCCGCAGATCACGCCGGTCAGTGCGACGCCCAACATAAGCGCCAGGCTTGAGTTGGCATAAAGGGAGAAATCGGCCGAGTAGCTTTCAGTCAGCGCCAATTGCACTGAGATGTAGATGGCAAGTATTGAGCCGACGCGCGCTGTCGCGGGCCGCGCAGCCATCCAGCCGAACAACAGGAAAGTCGGCATGAGTGCGGCAATCAGCATTTCCAGCGTCGTAATCCGCGGCAGCACGCCAAAAAGGTAGATTCCATGTATGGCGATGACGATGAGAAACAGGCCATAGAAGTTGCGGAATGTCGGAAGTGGGTCGTCTGCGCCGGCGAGGAAGCTGCCGACGACGGCGGCAAACAGCGGAGCGACGACGCCGTCGGACCAGCCGGTCGCGATCGAGAACATGCTGCAAGCCAGCACGGCAAGCGCCACGGACGCGGCAGTGAGGAGCGCAGACCCGTGGTCCCGGTGCGGGACGGCCATGGTCAACCTGTCAGGTCTGAACACGAGCGGAAGCGAATCCGGATGGCGACCATCGGCGATCGCCGCGCGCAAAAGCCGGCAATCCTGCATGACGTCCACAAGATTGCGCAGCCGGATGACGAGACCGGCGACCGTGATGTCGGTCCAGCCCGCATCCACGTCCAGAACGGGCCGAACCTCGTCAAGTGCTGCGCGCAACGCATCGGCCTCCTGACCATTGCGGCTGCCGTCTTCGAGCCATCGCGCGGTCCTTGCGCAGATTGCGGCAACGCGCGTCGACGCTTCTTCGTCCGAATTGAGTGCGAGCTTGCGGTCCTCGATCGATCCGAGCAGGGGAAGTAGCGACAGCATGTGCTGTCGCAGGCGCTGCAAGCCTTGCGCAATATTCGTGGAAGCGGCGACCTCATAGCCGAGATGGCGCCCAAGCTGGTCGATTTCGGACGCTGCGGCGGCGAGGCGGATGCGTTCGCGGTCCCTATCCTGTTCGCTGCCACGGCCGGTGAGGACGTCCAGGCCAAGCCGGCGTGCACCGGCGAGCCAGGTATCGGCTTGCGCGGTGATGCCAGAGGCTACGCTTCGTGGCAGCACGATCATGGCAACGACGCTCGCGCAGAGGATGCCAAGCCCGATCTCCTGCACACGGGCGACCACGATGTCGAAAGCCGATTGAGGCGTTGCAACGATTGGGAACCCAAGCAGCGCCACGGTGTAGCCTGCCAGCATGAACACATAGCTGCGCGGTGTGCCGTCGATCAGCGAGAGGTACAGGCAAATGCCGACCCAGAGCGCGATGCCGAGGCTGAGGAACTCAGGCGCATTGACGAGGTTCGGGACCAGGATGATCGTGCCTGCCGCTCCGATCAGCGTCCCCAGAACGCGATAGACGGCTTTAGAGTAGGTCGCCCCGGTGAACAAGTTGGCGGTGATGTAGACCGAGGCCATCGCCCAGTATGGACGCGGCATGTCCAGCAGGAGCGCGATCGAGAATGCCGACATCGCCGCTGCAAACGTCCTCAGCGAAAAGAGGAGGGCGGCATGTCGATTCCAGAATGAGGAAGGCTGGGTCATGACGATTGTGACATCCGCGGATTGTTATTTCAGCAGCGCATCCCGCTCGGAACTGCAATGCAGGGACCGACGTTGGCTTGCGAAGCTGCTGGGAAGAACGCTAGCCCACATGCCTGCATTTCCGGACGCCTCGGTGCAGTGGCCGAGGTGCGTCGGTGTCCGGACGGCGCCGATGCTGCCGTCGGGCTTCAGGACGGTCACGAACACCATGAGGCACAGCACTTTGGCGGCGAGCATGGCGAGGGTCACAAAGTCGTTCATGTCAGCTCCCGTCAGTCGGCTTTGGCTGCACTTGTCATACGAGGTCCGAGCGGCCGCGGCTTTGCCCGGATTGCCGATGCTTTGTCATTTGTTGCTGTCGACGTGGCCTGAGCCCCTTCCATCGCTGCGAACGCGTCGAGTGGGCTGCGTTGCTCGGGCTGGATGAGGTCTTGGTCCGGAACGACATCCAGCTTGGATCCAAATTCTGTGGCGAGTTGCATTCCCGAATGCGCGGTATCGAACACCACCCGTTCCGGCCATTTGTGGTCCGAATGGATTCGCAGATTGACCCTCGCATTGGGAGCAATCGCGGAATGTGAATGATCAGCGGGACCTGGAAGCCACCAATCGGCGGCCAACAGCGCCACGAGAAGGACACTGCCCACCCAAACAAAGTACTGACGTATCGGCATGGCGAGGAGACCCTCGGTGGCTTACCAAGGCGAACATAATGGTATGACGGGCCACCGGCTTTGCATTGCGTGCTCTCGCCTTGTCATTTGTTGCTGATGACTGGCGCGCCAGCGACATGCAGGTTCAGGCCAAAAACCGAAAGCGATTGCCTGGCATCCGTCAGAGAGAACCGGAATGGTTGCGATCCAGCCGTTTGACGATATTGACCTGGCGCTGACCCGTCGCCTGCTGAAGGCTCGCGTGAAATTGGCTTGGCTGGAGAAGCTGAGCGCCAGCGCTGTGTCCACCAAGGGCCGATCGCCATGGATCAACAACGCTTTCGCGCGCTCGAGGCGCTTGGCGCTGACTCACACGAGATAGCCGGATACTCCGTCCCACAGTAATTTCAGCGCTGTCACGACCAACAATCCGTAGCAGACCCGATAAATCTGGCGTTGGTCCAAACTTCCGTGCAGCCGCCAGCCGGCCCACACGCCAGCGGGAATGGCGAGCACGCAAAGCGCCATCAATGTCCAGACGTTACCTGTTGGCTTCACCAGCAGGAGCCAGGGCACCGCCTTGGTCGCGTTGCCGACGGTGAAGAACAGGCTGGTCGTCCCCGCGTAGACGTCCTTGCTGAGGCCGAGGGGCAGCAGATACATCGCAAGCGGCGGTCCGCCCGAATGCGCCACCATCGTCGTGACTCCCGAGGCAAGGCCGGCGGTGATCGCCTTCGGCGTCGAACGTGGGCGCGTCGTCACCTCTGCGCCTGCAACAAGCCACAGCACGACAAAGATCAGGGTGATCGCGGCCATCGCGATCGCGATGGCGCGGTGGTCCAGGAAGCGGAATAGCAGATAGCCTAGTCCGATGCCGGTCACGAGCCCCGGTAACAGCGCTAGAAGGTCCGGCTTCGACCACGTCGAAGGCTTCCAGTAGAGCAGGGCGAACAGATCCATCGCGATGAACAATGGAGCGAGAAGGCCGCCGGCGGTGACCGGGTCCATCACGATCGACAACAGCGGAATGCCAATAATTGAGAATCCGCCACCAAACGCGCCCTTCATGAAGCAGATTAGGAACACGCCGGCAAAGGTGACCAGGATCGTGGCGACCGTCAGCTCCATGGTGCCGCCTCCAGCGTTGGCGCGTGTTGGCATCCGCCTGGATATGTTGCGGCGGCCGAGATCAATTCGTCCGTTTTGTCCGAATGCGTCACCCGGCCGAAGACAGCCGCCTCCATCTGGAAACGGGTCAGGCCTATGTCCCGCAGCGCGCGGTCGTCGAGATCGTGAAGGCATGCCACGGCGGTCCGCCGGCCGAGGTGGTCAGCGATCCGATCACAAGCCGTGCTCAGCAGGCCGGAACAGGAGTCCAGCCCGGTCGTGACGGCAGGCAGCACGATGGTCGAGAGGATGACGGGCATTTGTAGTCCAATGTTCTTGGGGCCATGCAGTGCAACCTGGCGATTTTCGTCACGGCCGGCTGACGGGGGCTCCGCCCAACCGCCTCAATGATCCGCCGGCTCCGGGATCATCCACGAGGAAATCGTCTGCCAGGCGCCATCGCTCGACTTGCGCTGGTACGCGACGAAGTCGGCATCGTCGCCGTGCTGGATCTCGTAACGATAGGATTCGAAAGGTCTTGTCATTGAACTCTCCTTACAGTTTTCGAGGACCGGCTTCACGCGCCGTCGTCCATGAAGATCTGCCGGATACGCGACCCCGTGTAGTGGTCGTCCGTGGAAACGGTCCTTCCGGGCAGCGGAAGGTCGTTTGAAAGGGACGTCCGTGCGCGCGACCTGCCGGGGATCGATGCTGCCTTCCGAATTCCGGGGCGCTATGGCAAAATCGGAAGACGTTCTTCCAAATATCGGAAGGGGGATGCAATGGATCGCCTCGAAGCGATGTCGACCTTTCTGACCGTGGTCGAGCAGGGCAGCTTGTCCGCGGCGGCGCGGCGATTGAAAACACCGCTCACAACAGTCAGCCGCAACGTATCCGAGCTTGAGTCTCACCTGCGGACGAAGCTCTTCAACCGATCGAGCCGGCAGCTCGTGCTGACGGATACAGGCACTTCTTACGTTGCGGCCTGCAAGCGCATTCTCGCTGATGTGACCGAAGCCGAGCGTACAGCGTCCGGTGAATATACCGCACCGACCGGCGAGCTGGCGGTGACGACCCCATTGGGCCTTGGGCGCGTCATTCTTATGCCGATCATTGCGGACTTCCTCAAGACCTATCCAGATATCAAAGTTAGAATGATCCCCACCGATCAGAAGCTAAGTCTGGCTCAGGAGCAAATCGATGTCGCGGTGCGCATCGGCGAGTTGCCGGATTCGAGCTTGATTGCGTTGCGGCTCGGCAGGACGCGCCGAGTAGCGTGCGCCAGTCCCGCCTATCTGGCGGCTCGTGGAACGCCTCGCACGCCGGAAGAATTGGTCGGACATGATTGCATCAGTTATCCCGGCTTCTCGCCACCCGATGTCTGGACATTCGTCAAAGGCAGGGCGACCATAGCGGCGCCGGTGCATACGCGACTCATCGTCGGCAGCGCTGAAGCGGCTTGTGCCGCGGCCCGGGCTGGTATCGGAATTTCCATAGCCTTTGCTTATCAAATCGAGGCTGCTCCCGAAGAAAGAGCATTGACAACCGTGCTGGATGAATTCCAGCCGCCGGCAATGCCGGTCAACCTCGTGTATACGGCCAACCGGTTTCTGCCGATCAAAGTACGGGCTTTCCTGGACTTTGCAGCACCGCGGCTGAAGCGAGCCTTCGCGGAGTAGGCCGCGACACTCCGATCTCCGCTGCTCAGAGAATGCGGGCGCTTAGGCGCCAAAAGCGGACCGCGTCTGCACGCAATCTCCGCCCGGGTTCTTCGGCTGGCGGTGTTGGTCCGGATTTCCAAGATTCGGAAGGATGACTTCCGATTTCCCCGCCTGTTGCCTCAGGCCTTTCGCCCCATCTGCCAGCTATGACCCGCCGGAACACGGCAATACAGATGGAGGCGAATATGGGTGAAGTTATCCGATTTATCCCGAAGGCCGAGCGCGAACGACTCCGCCTGATACGAGAAGCCCGCGCGAGATACAACAGCGTCTTCCCGCCGGCCGATTCAGTCCACGATCAGCGCGACGACACTCCAATAGTTCATTCCGTCAATGGAACCTGGATTCATCAGGGCGGCGAACCGGTGTCGTGATCAACAAACTGGCCGTGCTCGACGGTCAACCATTAGGAGAAATCGCTATGCCAATCCGCAACATGCTTTTCGCCGCTGCATTCGGTATCGCCTCTCTGACGGCCGCCCATGCTGATGGCTTGCGTCCGATCGAGGGCAAGAGCATCGACCTCGGCGGGATATCGGGGATCGCTTACTACACTGTCGAGCGCGATGGGTTTCACGTCGTCACCACTCTTGCGCAGGGCGAGGCAGGAACGCCGATCCGTGTCGTATCCGTACTTGCATCTGGCCAGCGCGTGGTCCTCTCGACGCCGCAGCAAGCGGATGCAATCGAGATCAGCCGCAAGGGCGACAGTGTTCTTGTTCGCAAGGCGAACGCGACCACGAACTGACTTCGACTCGAACCAGTGCAGTCGCTAAGCGCAATGGAATAAGGAAACTACATATGTCCACCATCCACCTTCATCGGACGACCACTGCCACACCCGAGCAGTACGTCGCCGGACTCACCGATTTCGGGCCGGGCCGCTCGAAAATCTTCGGCAATAGCGCTGATGAATACCTGCAGGTGCACCATAAGGAGAGCTCGCAGGCCGATGTTACGGAAGGCTCGGGCGGCATCTGGGAGCGCCTGCACTACGATTGGTCCGATCCTAATCGCGTCGTCCTCACAACGACCGAATCCAACGTGTGGGGTGGCGCGTCGGGTCACATCTACACCTTCACTCGTCAGCCTAACGGAACGACCGACATTGATGTGGTTGTCATACGCGATGGCAAAACTCTGATGGGGCGGCTCCTCGGGTTCGTGCTTGGGACCATCGGCAGGCGGGTTTTGGAAAAGGCGTTTGAAAACTCCGTCAAGACCATCGAAGCCCGCAACAACAAGGCTGAACACGTGGACGCAGGTAATTCCAGCCTCGCAGCCTGAGCAGTGGGTAGCAGGCGAAAGCAGCAGGAAGTGACTGTCACCATCGTCGGCCAGAGGAGGTAGACATGACTATGTTTCAAGTGAGCAGCGAGGCTGCAACCAGTGCCCCGCGGGCCCAACTGTATCTTGATGACCTTCATGTCGGACAACGCTTTACCAGCCGGACGCACAGGCTGGACGAAGGGCAGATTAAGGCATTCGCGGTTCAATTTGATCCGCAGCCCTTTCACACGGACAAGCAAGCCGCTGAGCGCACGTTTTTCAAGGGCTTGGCGGCGAGCGGTTGGCACACCGCCGCGATCACGATGCGGCTGAATGTCGAGAGTGGTCCGCCACTCGCCGGCGGCTTCGTCGGCGCCGGGGGAGAGTTGAGTTGGCCGGCACCGACCCGCCCTGGAGACGTACTCCATGTTGAGAGCGAAGTCGTTGAAGTCACGTCATCGCGCTCGCGACCCGATCGCGGCACGATAGTCCTTCTCAGCCGGACGATAAACCAGCGCGGCGAGGTCGTTCTGATTCAGAAGGCCAAGCTTGTTGTACCGCGCAAAGTCGCAGCGTGAGGCAAGCTCGGTTTGCAACATAGACAATCGGGCAACATTCGAGATGTCGCTTATCTCGCGACAGCGGTTTCCCGGATCCCGGGCCGAGCAAGTTGAGGCCAACTCTGTAGGAGCGTGTCTTGGAAATCCATCATGATCAGCCGGCCGCTGTGAGCCGATATGGATTGGCGGATTACGGTTTCGAAGGAATGCTGTCATCTTCGGCGGATCGAGGTTGGTCCGGCCTGTCGGCCCAACTGTGTCGAACCGTTCGCAAAGGGGTGATCCCATGGAGGACCCCACAATCCGATATCAGGATTTGCGTTGATACCCACGGCAATGGGGCGCTGGTCACGCGGCGGGCTCCAGGCGTCGAAAGCCGGGTAATCGCAAGGCGAGGTACAGTTTGGCTCTCTCCTCCTGGTTTGCAGGAAGGTTCGGTTGATATCGCCGAAGATCTGACGGGGATTTTGCATATTTATCTTCCGGTCAGCCACTTCTCGCCGAGCAATTTCGAAGTCGATGTCGACCCGGCCGCAGTCAGCGCGCTATCCTACGAAAGAGCATTCGAAGATCCACTTTTGGCCGAGATCGGATTTGCGATTGCATCGGAGCTCCAAAGTGAAACCTCCGCCGGCGGCCTGCTCATTGGAGCCCTCGCATCCAGTCTGGCGGCGAGGCTGGTTCAAAAATATGTCACCGCATCTTCCGCTCAATCCTTTCCTCGCCACACCGTTCAAGGGCTCGATCGGCGCAAACTCTTGCGTGTGCTGGATTACATAGAAGCGAACCTGGAAGGCGATCTTAGCTTAGAGCGCATGGCATCCATTGCTTGTCTGAGCCGATACCACTTTGCCCGTGCCTTCAAGCAAGCCGTCGGGCAACCTCCTCATCGCTACGTAAGCGCCAAGCGCCTTGACCGCGCGAAGGCCTTGTTGATGCAGGGTCAGCGATCTTTGGTGGATATTGCACTGTCGCTAAGCTTTTCCGACCAAGCCAGTTTCACACGCGCATTCAGGCAAGCAACGGGTCAGGCACCCGGCCAATATCGTCGGGAGCTTGGATCGCGGGAGCCGGTAAAGTCACTGACTGTCATTAGGCAACCGTTCGCGAGTTTGGCCTGACTCTGCAGGTCACAACCGTATCAGGCTTCAAGACCGGTGGCGTCGTAGGGCTGCGCTCAACAGCGACAGATGACAATACGACAGCATGTGACGCAAAGCATGCAGCCCATCGCTTAGCGGCGAGTTCGAAGCAAAGTGCTGGCAATTCCCATCGAATGCGCTCACGGGGCGCCATGAATGGTCCATGCAGTAAACGATCCCGCGTATCCTTCCATAGTTTGGAAGGACAGCTCCCGACTTTTCTGTGTTGCGGCAAAGTCGCCTAGCGTCGATATCGGACGGCAGGACGACTAAGGAGTTCGATGATGAGTATCATAGATGCGACGACGTTGTCAGGTTTCGCTCGCAAGACGGCTGAGTCAGCATCCGACTTCGCCAGCGTCGTTCACGACCTGATCATGGACGTGCGCGACAGCTACCGACCCGAACGGCACTACATGCGCGGCCCCGCCCCGAAATGGCGGACCAAGCATCAACCCTGGCAAAGCTTCGGTTCTGAAGCCGTATCGCCAGCCGGGCACCCCCAGATGTCGCCGGCATATGTACGCCGTCGCGATGCAGATAAGCCAACCCAATAGCCGGCCGAGGTTCCGCCATCATGTTCGTGATACCGGTGTTCCTGCTTGCTGCTTCGCTCTCGATCAGACTGGCGAAAGTCTCGAGGACTAGGTCGTCGGAGCGGGCCCGCCTCTCCCATCGAGCCTCTGATCACGCTCGTTGGGCCGAAATCCGAGGTTGGATGCTGCTCGTTGGCGCCGGTCTTTGCATCGTATTGGTGGCTATGCTGAGCGGTTCGGTGCATGCCGGCGTCGCCCTCGAAGTGCGCAAACTGCCGATGACGTTCACCTGGGTCGATTGCCAGCCGAATTGCCGGGGCTGGGTCAGCGCGGTCGGTATAGTGACCGCCGGCAGTCCAATGGAATTTGATGAATTCGCCCGCGGCCGACAGCTCGGCGGCGCGACGATCGTGCTGGACTCCAGCGGCGGCTCGGTCAACGACTCGATCGCGCTCGGAAGGCGGTTCCGGGAGCTCGGGATGGTGACCACCGTCGGGGCGACCGAAAGCGCGCGCGGCAAGCGCGCCCACGTGTCGCCGGAGGCTTATTGCGAGTCCATGTGCGCTTTTCTGCTGCTGTCAGGCAAGTTGCGCTACTTGCCGGAACAGGCGCATGTCCGTGTGCATCAGATCTGGATGGGCGACCGCGCTGACAATGCGCGGGCCGCGAGCTACAGCGCAAATGATCTGATGATCGTGGAGCGCGATATCGGACGTCTCGCCAAGTACACCTTCGACATGGGCGGCACGGGTGATCTGCTGGCACTATCGCTGAACGTGCCGCCGTGGGAAACTTTACATGAACTGTCTCGGGAGGAATTGCGGCTGACCAATCTCGTCAATACCGACATGGTTGCTCAGCTGGGTAGCCCCAACGCAGCGGGGGTCGAGCTGCCGCCCAAATCGGTACGGGGTCGGTTCGTAAGCACGGCGGCGGCGTCTGCTGGGCAAGAGTAGCGGCTAGCCTTTCGAAGGTACTGCCTCCGGTTATCTCGAAGGGCACCGCAGTTTCCTCTGAGTCGACCAATGATGGCCGCGCGGTTCCGAAGGAGGGTTGTGCGCTGAAGCCGACGAACAGGAATTCGCGTTAGCAGCAATCGCTCTGCAAGTACCTCAATCGCGCTGGCGCAGCAGCACGCCTGGTTCGCTAGACCATCGCGATGTCCACGCCAACGCCATTGTCCCAATTCCCGACCGGGTTCGCCACGCCGGCGTCGATCGTCGACGCGCTGAAGGCAGAAGCCGGTGATTCACCAAAAGCACGCGCGAGCTTTGCGAGGGGCCGATGCGTCCGCGGCACGTATGTCCCATCGGGTCGGGCGGAGGAGATTACGAGATCCCTGAGCTTCACGAGACCATCACGCGTGCTGGCGCGTTTCTCGGTGGGTGGCGGCAATCCGAAAGTGGCGGATGCCGACAAACTTGTGCTGCGCGGCTTCAGTTTCAGGCTCGGGGCCGTTGATCAGCGCTCGGACATTCTCACACAAAGCGCTCCGGTTCATTATGCGAGGACGCTCGACCAGATGTTGGCGTTCCTCAAGGCGCGCACTCCGGGACCGAACGGAGGGCCGGATCTGGAGAACGTCAGGGCATTCTCCGTTGCCAATCCTGAAACGCTGCATCAGGCAAGCTACATCGCTGCGCATCCGCCGCGCGGGAGCTTTGCCGGCACGACCTATTGGGGCGTGCACTCCTTTCCCGCAACGAATTCAAGAGGCGAGACGCGCTTCATCAAGTTCAAGGTCGTTCCGGTCGGCGGGAACGTTACGCTGACGGAGGAGGAGGCCAGGATGAAGCCTGCCGACTTCCTGCACGACGATCTCGAAAACCGGATTCGTGCAGGCGATATCCGCTTCAGCGTGATGGCGCTGCTCGACCGTCCCGGCGACCCCACCATGGACGTAACGATCCGATGGCCTAACGAGGACCGCTGCGAGGAGGTGCGGCTGGGAACGATCGTCATCACCGGTATCGAGCCAAACGAAGCGTGCGATGCAATCATGTTCGATCCAGCGAATCTCACTGAAGGTATCGGACATCCGCCAGATGAGATCTTTGCGGCACGCCACGCCGCCTGCACCATCTCATTCGCGAAACGCCGCTGAATGAGATGCCTGGCCTACCGGGGCATGCCTCGCCCTCGGGAACGCCGCGCACTCCGCGGCGCCACGCCTCCGGGCTGGTTGCCGACCAAGGCTCCCTCGTAAAGTGGCTTTGATTGGCGAACCCGGCCGATATCGCGTTCTCCCTCAGCGGCAGGTCACAGCAGTGAAGTCGGATTGTATCGCTCGCTCGCGATGCTGTTGAGCGGTATCTGATAGCCGCGCACAATCGTCCTGCACCGGATTGGCGTCCGTGACACCAAGCCCGTTATCGTGCTCAAGAATGTCAGCGCTGTTGTCCGTCCGTGACAATGCGCGGAGCATTTATACGTGCCGCCTTCGATATCGGCAAACGGCCGCTCGTCGCATTTGACCGCGACTTTGGTCGCAGGCAGGTGGGTTGGAGCAGGTTTAGGCAAAACACGGCCGCTTTGGGATAGACTCCGTACCTGCACAGCGCCTAGAACGCGTGCCGAACGTTCGATCAAGGTGCCCCCCTCAACGGCGAGGACAGGCCCATGAGCAAGCAGGTTCTGCGCGTTCTTTCGCAAGAGCATCAGCCAGACATTTCCCGGGCGCAGCAGCGCGATTTGCCGATCGGCGAGCGTCCTCACGCCGATGCGGAAATGACGCGCGTGCTCAAGACCAAGCCCGTTCGCATGGCCTCAGACCCGTCCAGCGGCGCGATCACCTTTTGGAAACACGATCCCCTGCACGACGTCGTCGCGCCCATGGCCGATCACGTCATCATGAGCTTCCCCGCCGGGCCGGTGCGGTTCGAGCGCCGTAACGGGAAAGAATTTGTGAATGGAATGACGCGTCCCGGGACCGTGACGGTCATTCCGGCCGGTTCGAGCTCGCGATGGGACATATACCAGCCTCTGAATGTCGTTCAGCTCTACCTGCCGCACACGACGCTCCAGCGCGTTGCCCACGAAGCCGATGTAGCCGCTCCTGCCGACCTTGTGGAGCGAACGGTTCATCCCGACCCCGTTACATCCCGGTTGCTCCTCAGTGCTGCGGATGCACTTGAAGGCAGCGCGGCGCTGGATTCGCTGTTCAGGCATCAGCTGACGGATCTTCTCGCCACGCGCCTCCTGGCGGCGCACGTCGGTTCACCCACAACGTTCCAGCCGGTCATGGGCGGGCTGTCGCCCAAGGTGCTAAGTCGCGCCATCGAACGCTTGCGTTCGGATAGCGATTCCGACGTATCGCTTGCCGCGCTGGCGGCGGATGCGGGCCTATCGCGCTTCCACTTCTGCCGCGCGTTCAAGGAAAGCACCGGGCTGTCGCCGCATGCCTGGCTGCGCCAGCACCGGCTTGAGCAGGCCATGAACATGCTGCGCGATCCTGACGCGTCAGTCGTCTCGATCGCAGCCGCGCTTGGCTATTCCTCACAGACTGCCTTCGCTGCGGCATTCAGGAAGCTGACCGGCGAGACCCCGAGCGATTGGCGGCGACGCATCCGGTGAACATGTTTTGCCGACGCCAACTTGGTGAATGGCAAATGCAAGGGTCGTTACGCGGATGGCATGAACGACGGGCGGCCGTAACGGGGGAAACGACAATGCTTCCGAGCATGGGGTGGATAGTTTCGGCAACAATGGCATCACCGATTTCAAGTGCAGCGTCGAAAGGTAACAGGCGATGAAGACGTTTCTCAGCATCGGCGCGGGCCCCGGGATGGGTTTCGCGACCGCCGAACGCTTTGCCAAGGAAGGTTTCCAAATAATCTTGGCCGCTCGGAGCGTCGCCAAGACGCAAGAGCTGGCCGAAAGGCTGACATCAAAAGGGTACAAGGCTGACGTTCGCAAAGTGGACTCGAGCGATCCGAACAGCGTCGCGGAACTGGTCGCTGAAGTTCAGAGACAGCACGGCTCGATCGACGTCCTGCACTACAACGCTGCATCCAAGCGCAAGGCGACCCTCTCTGAACAGCCGCGCGACAGCTTCAATGGTGATCTCGCCGTGAACATCGGCGGAGCGCTCGTCGCCGCTCAGGCGGTCGCCCCGAAGATGGAAGAGCAAAAGTCGGGTTCGATCCTGCTGACGGGAGGTGGCTTCGCACTCGCTCCCAGCCCGGACTATCTCTCGATCAGCATCGGCAAGGCCGGCATTCGCGCTTTGGCTCACGCGCTTTTCGAACCGTTCCGCGAAAAGGGAATTCACGTCGCGACAGTAACTGTCTCCACGTTCGTTTCCCCGGAATCGAAGGAGGCCTCTTCGGTGGCCGAACATTTCTGGCATCTGTACAGCCAGCCAAAGGACTCCTGGACCGTCGAAGCGAACTACGCCCCCGCGAGTGCATGACCAGCAAAGCGATTCCAGGTGCTTTCGACAACACCATAAGGGAGGTCAACCATGAAGATCGTTGTGATCGGCGGTACCGGCCTGATCGGCTCGAAGACCGTCGCCATTCTGCGCCAGCGCGGCCACGAAGTCCTTGCCGCCTCGCCCAACAACGGCGTCAACACCATCACCGGCGAGGGGCTCAAAGAGGCCATGGCCGGCACGCAGGTGGTGATCGACCTCGCCAATTCGCCCTCTTTCGAGGACAAGGCGGTGCTGGAGTTCTTCGAGACCTCGGGCCGCAACCTGCTCGCGGCGGAGGCCGCAGCGGACGTCCGGCACCATGTCGCACTATCAATCGTCGCAATCGACCGGACAGACAATGGCTATTTCCGCGCCAAGGTCGCCCAGGAGAAACTGATCGAGGCCTCCGGCATCCCATACACCATCGTCCGCTCGACCCAGTTCCTGGAATTCGTCCGCGGCATCGCAGATTCAAGTGCGGACGGAAACATAGTCAGGCTCCCGCCCATCCTGTTTCAGCCCATTGCGGCGGATGACGTTGCTGCCAACGTTGCGGATGTGGCACTCGCGCCACCGCGCAATGGCATCGTCGAGATCGCCGGCCCGGAACGAGCGCCGTTCAACGAAATCATCGCCCGCTATCTAAAGGCGGTTGGCGACCCGCGCGAGGTCGTGAGCGATCCCGAGGCTCGATACTGGGGCGGTCCGGTTGAAGAGCACTCGCTCGTGCCGTTGGGCGAGGCGCGCCTCGGCCGCATCGGTCTCGACGAATGGCTTCGCCGCTCACAGGCAGCCGCCTGATCCCGCATCGGAGGTACGCCCGGTCTGTCACGAGCGTCCCGGGCAACGAACGAAAGAGGCGACCATGACGATCAAACTCGCTGCGTTGGTTCTTCTGTGCCTGATGACCGGCACGGCGGTGGCCCAGGAGCCCAAGGTCACGCCACTCATGTCCAAGGATCTTCCTGAGAATCCCGGCAGGGAAGCACTGATGATCACAGTCGAGCATGCGCCCGGCGGATCGAGCGCTATCCATAGACACAATGCGCATGCCTTTGTGTACGTGCTGGAGGGCTCCGTCGTGATGCAGCTGAAGGGTGGCCAAGAGGTCACACTGACACCAGGACAGAGCTTCTATGAAGGTCCTGATGACGTTCATGTCGTCGACCGGAACGCAAGCGGCACCCAGCCGGCGAAATTCCTGGTGCTCTTGATCAAGGACAAGGGCGCCCCGGCACTCGTGCCCGCACAGTGACTGTTACGGCAACCCAAGTACGTGAAAGGTGGGGCGAACAACAGGAGACAAACATGAGCCTAGACTACACCTCGCATACCTCACATCCCGGTCAACCGGGGCATGACGAGCTGGTTCCGTCGCGCTACGCGCTGCGGGTCGGCGAGATAGACGTGCTGGTGATCAGCGATGGCGTGCTATTGCTGCCAGGCGCGATGTTGGCGCACAACGCCGAGCCGGCGGTCCGGGCGGCCTGGCTGAAGGACAATTTCCTGCCGCCGGACGCGTTCGACTGGGCGCTGAACGTCGTGGTGGTGCGTAGCGGCGGCCGGACCATACTCGTCGACGCCGGGATGGGAACGGAGTTTCCGGACCTTGAGAAGTCCGGTCACGTGATCCATCGACTGGAAGCCGCCGGAATCGATCTCCCATCCGTGACCGACGTGGTGTTGACCCACATGCACATGGACCACGTTGGCGGGCTGCTCATCGACGGGGTGAAGGAGCGGCTGCGTCCCGACCTGCGAATCCACGTGGCGGCCGCCGAGGTCAAGTTCTGGGAGGCGCCCGATTTCTCCCGCGTCTCCATGCCGCCGGGCTTCCCGGATGCGCTTCGGAAGACGGCAAAGCAGTTCGTAGCCGAGTACGGCAGCAAGTTGCGGACGTTCGAGGATGAGTACGAGGTGGCGCCGGGAGTGGTCGTCACGCGCACCGGCGGCCATACGCCCGGGCACAGCATCGTTCGCGTGACCTCCGGCGGCGACCGGCTAACATTCGCCGGCGACCTCGTGTTCACGGTCGGGTTCGAACACCCCGACTGGTTCAACGGCTTCGAACACGACCCCGAGGAGGCGGTCCGCGTTCGTACCAGTCTGTTGCGGGAGCTGGCGGCGAACGGCAGCCTGCTGGTGGCCACCCACATGCCGTTCCCGTCCGTCGGCCATGTGGCGGTCGCCGGCGACGCCTTTCGTTTTGTACCGGTCCCCTGGGACTACTGACCGCTTGTTGGGTTAGGGCCGAACCAGACGACGTGCGCCGCATTGAAAAAGTATGATTGTCCGACAAATCAGAGCCCGCCGGTTCACGCTGGCGGGCCAAGCCGCGGCCCCGGATTTTCTACGCTGCACCGGCGCCAATAAGCTATCTCCAAGCCTCGGGGACAGTCAGCTAGGGGGCGCCACTATGTGCCGAGTGTTGGTTCCTAACCACAGAGCGGATACGGGGGATGTGCTTCGCAGGTTTCGTCAATGCCTGAGCCCTCCGTAACCCGCATTCTCCGACGGCGAGAGCGAGACGTTGTGATCCAGTTCACGCGATCGGGAAAAGTGGCAAATCAGCCGCTCCAGACTGGCGGACCTTTTCACAAATTTGGCGCAATACTTGGCTAACATCTCTGCATTGCCACCAGTCCATTTTTTGAGCATTGCCATGAACGGATTTGGATTGCGCTTAGGCGCCGTAGCGCTGTTGTTGGGCCTGGCAATATGGACGACGCTTGGTCCGCCGAAACAAACCGTCGCTCGTATCAACATCGTTCACGCACATTAGAGTTCTCTCGTCAGGGTCCAAAAATTGGACTCTGTAATATCACTGTCATGAACTCTTTCCCGGTTTCGCAGTTCTGAGTATGGTGCCTTGAGGCTAGTACAGGGTTGCGTAGATGACGGAACACACTCAATTGGCAAACACACCACGCGAACGTTTCCTTGAAGCGGCGCAAAAAGAGATGATCGACTTCGAGCGGAAAGAACGAGAGTTTCGAAAGAAAGCAAAGCAGGAGCGAGCCGCAGAACTGCGACTACCACTCCACAAGTCAGAACTTCACAGCTAGGCGGGGCCCTGGAACGTAGCGCCAGAGAGCTGTCGCTAAGTCAATCCAGCGACGGCTCATGTTCACCGGGGTCGGCTCAACGCGCAATGCACATAGTGGGAAGTTGCAGCCGGTTCACGCTGGCAGGCCACTTGCAAGCACGCACCGCCTAAGCCAGGCGGCTGTCCGAACGACCGACTTTCCACCCGCCAAAGTCATCGGGGAGGGAGCTGGCCAAGCTCTCCAGATTTGATTGCTCTTCGGTCAAGCGCTTTTGGACAAACTGCCGTTCAAGTTCTGTCAGGCTCGTTTTCAATAAGTTGCGATAGCGTTGAATATTACTGCGATGCGTACGCAATCGAGCCAACTGTTGATCAATCATCTATCGTCGTCCTTTGACGAATGGGGTTTATTTCCTTTGTTTTGACGCAACGCCTGTCAGAGCGGAGTATATTCGCTCGGCGACATTGGTATTTCCCCGGTCGGCTGCTGAAATGCCGGCTAGCTAACCCTGCCGCAGGTTTGTGACGCTTTGATTACAGCGCGCCGAAGGTCGAAGACCCGTTGAGAATCCCAACCTGTGACTAGGCGTTGTTCTTTGGCCTTGAGTCGAGGAGTCTCGGCAAAGGCGGCATCTGCTGGTGGGAAGCATCGGTCGGCTCGTCGGAAGATGACTCAACTTCCTTCGCCTTCTGTCCGCTGACAAGGACACCAACAAAGCCGGCGACCACCAGCAAGGTTCCTGCGATCATCAGCCAATGTGGTAATCCCAACGATGCTACCATGAGCCTCGCCGATGCTCCGTTCTCTTGCCCGGAGGCAACGGGGCGCGGTGAGGTCAGTTCCTAGGGCATTCGTCGCTGTCGCGGTGACCGTAAACCTGACAGCTTGAAATTCGCTATCGGACAGGCAACGTCCATCACCTTAACAGGCGGCGTCGATAACCTTGGGTGGCTCGGCCACTTCCCTGATCCTTGTCGGGAATTTGCGCGGGGTCGTGCCGTATGTTGTCTATCGGGAAGACAACGCTACCTGAGACGATGACGATGCGATATGCAACGTTCGATTCCCGGCATTGTTTTGGAAACAATCGCGACCGCGGCGATGATCGTTCTCCTGCTGTACATCCTATTCGGCCCGCCAACTTAGGCCGCATTCATGCGGCAACCTTGTCTTCCTTGTCTGCGCCTCTGGCGACGATCCTGATCGCATTGTCCGGCAACGGCCGCTGCAGCGCCTTGGCCTCATCCCATGGCGCGCGCATCCATACATCGCGCTCCTCATCCGTCATCAGGATGACAGGCATAGCCTTCGGATGGATCGGCTGGACCACGGCGTTCGGCGACGTGGTGAGAAAGCCGTAGACGTTATGAGGGCCGGGGATCGGCTTCGATTTTGTGCCACGATCGCCCTTGAACTCGGTCCAGATGCCCGCGAAGCAGGTCATCGGCCGATCGTCGTTGATCGCGAACCAGACAACATCTTTTTTCTTGGTCTCCGGGTTCGGCTCCGGCGCGTATTCAGCGAAGCTGTTGAACGGCACCAGACAGCGGTACTCCGGCTTCAGCCAACCGCGCCAATGCGGCGAGGAGGTGTTGCGGATGTTGGTCACTGGCGGGCCACCAGTGCGCGGTGGCGGCGGCATGCCCCACCGCATCATGACCAACTCGCGCTCGGTCCCTGCATTGCGAACGACCGGTGCGGGATAATCGGGAAACACGCCCGGCATCGGCGCGAGGTTGCCGACATAGCGGTTCATCACGCGGAACAGTGCGCGGATGGCTTCTTGGTTCGTCGTGATGCTGTAGAGATTGCACATTTGTCGAAGTCGCCGCGATACTCGCCGCTAGTCTCTGCTGTGATGTAGGTCCCTTAGCTTGCGCATGTAGTAGCCCTGCGTCTGAAGAGCTGACCTGATCTCATCACTGACTTTGACAACCCGCTTCTTACTTTTGCGCCAGCTTCCCAGCGCCGCGACGGGAGGGATGGGACATCCCTTCTTCACAACGAGCAGATCACGTCTGGTGTTCAAATATACATCCATATGCCTGACTCCTAAAAAACGGCTGACCTTATCGCTTGGTGAGCAGAGCAGGGGTTACTCAAAGGCAACACCGAGCCATCGTTGTGCGCCCTCCTAGTTTTACCGTTGGCAGGAGCGCAGCGACGCGCTTGACCAAGGTAGTGCGGCACAGGCCCGATGAGCAGCTAGGTCTCGTGTATTGCTCAGAGGCTCAGGTGACGCTGTAATTGCCATCCATGAGCACCAAGACACGCGAGGTCATCTGGGGTAGCCGGATCATGGGCGCGGATATGCGCGCCCAAACAGCCCGCCAAGAGGCTAGGAAGGCTGCCCGTGCGGCGGATCGCGCCGAGGCGGAAGCATTGGTCGGTCCGCATGGAAGGCTATGGTGGTCCGGCCCAGCCGTCTCCGACGATAAGCCAATGCCTCAATGGTGGTTACGGCTGGCTGGAGATCGAGTGTTGTCGATGCAAGACAAGGGCGAGCCTGCCTTTGGATGCGATCCGCAGGGCGCGTGATACGCCGATCTGGAAGCTAGAGCCGTCGTTCCGCTGCCGATCCTGCGGCACGCGCCGCTACAAGCCGCCGGTTCGGATGATCAAGTTGACCGAGCGGCGGGAGATTACTCCGTACAAGTGGGTGCATCCTGATGAAGAACGCTGAGCCACATCGCAAGGAAAAGCGGACGCCGCTTGCACTATCGCGGCCTTTGGATCGTCCATCATGACATTCGACGCGCTCGGCCAGAAACAATCGTTGAAAGAGCAACTGGTTGGCACCTGGACACTGCTTTCGTGGGAGCAGAGAAAAGGTGATGGCACCAAGGTCGAGCGTTATGGGACAAGCCCGAAGGGCATCGCTTTCTTTGATGCGGGTGGGCGATACATCATCACCGTGATGCGAGCAGATCGCGCCAAATACGCGAGCAGTGCCCTATGGCAGGGCACCCCTGACGAAAACAAAGAAACAGCCGACGGCACGATCACATACTTCGGGACATATTCGATAAGCGAGGCAGATAGCAGCATCGCAATTCACGTCGTTGGCAGTTCCTTTCCAAACTGGAATGGGACAGACCAGAAGCGTTTTGTCGCGATTGCCGGAGAACAGTTGACACTGACTGTTCGTCCATCGGACGGCGACGTAGTTGACGTGATTTGGAAGCGTGCGAATTGATTGAACCTGCCAAGTCGCCTGTTGGCTCGAAACGGACATCGCTCCCGTCCTCTCCGAGGTCCGTTGTTGGGGGTAAAGCGGACCTTGTGCGGTCGCCAGCCGAGGTCGCCTTTTGACCCGGAGCGGACGACAGATCAGAGTTGTGCTTGAGGGTGCTCGGATCGCTTCTGCGGTAAGCACCTGATCATCCGTTGAGTAGGTGATGCGCCTGCTCGCGCGGCTGCGAGGGTGATTGCGAGCCCGACATCGCCCTGCCTGCGCTGCAGTTCCTCAAGATCGCGTGAACGTTGAATATCAGGGTTGTTGCAATGCCGACACGGCCAGGGCGCGTCAGCTTTGGTATACATTCGAAACCGCGAACGAGTTGGGTCGGGGTGGTCAGCTGTGGAAAAACATAGCAACGACCGGCCTTGCGCGAAGCTGTTCAGTACTTGGTCTGCTGTTGCTTTGCTCGTGCGTGGCGGCACTGCCGCCGCCACGCCTCAGAGCCTCTACATCTCGGGGGGTGTTATTGGCCTTGTCGGCACACTTGCGGCCCGCGCTGCTCAAGATGATGCAGTCGTTTTGGCCTGTACGGCGAGAAACGGCTATCCGAAAGCAAGGTGGCAAGGCTCTTGAGAGTGTCGAGTTGTCCCGTGCAATCACGAGACAACCGCGAACCGAGGCCGCGCGGACTTGCCCCGGAACTTAGACGCGCATGAAATACGTCATCGCCTCGCTGTTCGGCGCGTTGCTACTGTTCGGTTTCATCGCCTTCGCTGGCGCTGGCCACGGGTGGATCGCGGGCGCGTTCAGTTGCCTGCCATTGGCTCCTATCTCGTTTGCCGCTTGGCTCAACGCACTGCGCACTATACCTTCACTCCATATTGCTAATGGACTGCTTGTTACCGCAGGCGTCGTGCTCGCGGGTACTGCATATGCAACGCTATCCGAAGGCACGCACTACTTCCTTAATTATTGGCGCTTGCAAGGTCCCCTAGCCGGGTCGGTTATCGCTCTCATCTATTTCAACTGGGTCTTCGCTGGCGGGCTCACGTGGTGGCGCCGCCGCGCAGAAACTTAGCTTTGCATCGAGCCCGTCCTGACCGCGACCCTGATCACAAGTTCGCAAAGAAGGGTTTCGCCGCTGTGGCGCACCATTGGTTCGGCGCGCTGCTCAAGATGATGCAGTCGTTTCGGCCCTGTATGGCGAGAAACGGCTATCCGAAAGCAAGGTGGCAGGCTCTTGAGAGTGTCGAGTTGTTCCGCCGCCTTCCTGCCGCCGATGCGCTGCTCGCGGCGAGGCAGCGGCGCGGCTAGGCGACTGGCCGGTCCGTCAGTAGCACTGCATCACGGTCCAGCATCGATCAAAGCGCCCAGCCGCAACATCCTCTTTGCGAGCACAGACATACAGCCTTCCGACGTCGCCCCACTCCATCCCGACTTCGATGTCGCTGTCGATCTGCAGAACGAGCTGCCAGCCATCGGCGCGCTCCGGAGGGTCGCCGGCGAATCTTGCGCATTCCGCTTCGACTGGGTCTTGAATGGACCACGCCGTGCCACCGACCTGATGAACGGCTTCACCGTGGCCGAACATGTCGGGATATTGCGTGTAAAGGCGCTCCCAGAACTGACGATACGCGTCGTGTTGCGCATCGCTCCAGCCCGGCCAATTGTGCTGCGTGATGAAAGCGGCGTGCGGAGGCAAGAGCCATGCTGTCGGGCGTAAGATGCGCGGCTTGAATGCCCAACCTCTCGGCATCAGTTCTCGCGCGACCGGCTCATTGAACTGCGGAGGGACTGGCTTGCGCTCCAGGCGCTCGACGGGTTGGTGCGTGAAGATCACCCGCGCGCGCGCCTGATCCTCTGCTTCCCCCCACGGCCAATCGAACTCATCACAAAAGAACAGTAGCCGTCCGGTAGCGGGGAAGTCGTCCAAGGCGCACACGGCGTGCAGTTCGGCAAAGTCGACCTGCGCGACGAAACTCAGCGGCCATTCGCGATTGCGCACTTCGGCTTCGACTTGGTGCGAGCGCTCCCAGCGCTGAACCACTTGCTTCCATTGCCGGCTGCGGAAGAGCCGATGAAGCCAATGGTAGCGACCAAGCAGGATGTGCCCCGGTGGCGGTCCGGCTACCAATCTCCGTCGCGGCGGGAAGGGCGGTCGCAACGGCCAATCCACATCCGCCGGCATGTCAGGCTGGCCGCCAAGGCGGCATGCACCGATGGGTGTTACGTCTTCGGCGATCGGGCCTGGGACGAGAAGAATGCAACGTCTCGCCAAGTCGGCGAGCCGTGGTGCCCATTCTGCCAGCCCGGCACCGCGCAGGGCCGCTTCCAGTTCGGGCCGGTTGGACCACTGAGGTAGCTCCGCCGCGCTTGCTCTCGCCGCCGTGACAAGCTGCACGCTCCTCGCATGCTGCTTGGCGTGCGAGCGAAGCATGAGCGGTTGGAGGACCCGCATCACTTGAGTCACCAGCCCGAAAACAATGATCGCAAAGACGATGGTGCTGACGTCGGGCCCCAGGTCACCGACGATATGCTCGATCACCCAGACGGCGACGAAGGCCACCGCCATGCAGCCGACCACATAGGCAATCAGGAGCGCGATAAAGACGGACAAACGCATCGGCTCGGGCTCGTTAGCGGCACTCGACCCGAGCGCCTAGCATCGAAGTCTCAACGTGGCAGGATCATATGGCTTAAAAGAGCGGCGATAGTACGGTGCGCGCCGAACTATCGATTGCCGGTCTTGTTGGCTATGAGATGCTCAAGTTCAGCGATCAGTGCGGCCGCGCTATATCGGTCATTTGCACTCGTTCTGATCACCCATATTCGACTTTTCGTGTGAAAAGTACGTTCCAACTCATTGCTGCACATCGTTGGCCGCTGAGATGGCAGTTTCAGTAGTTGTAGCAAGCCAAGCCAGCGATGTCGCCTATTGGCACTTTTCAGACGTGTCGCGATGTCCAACGTGGGTCCGGCATGCGCACTAGAGCGGACATCGCCTAAACTCTTCGGGGGCCGGGGGGAGGTCCGAAAAAAGACGGTCCCAGCATATTCCGGCGCGGCGGCGCTCGGAGTATGTTGGAACTGGGTAGGAACATTCGCGAGGACAAAACTCGTGGCCAAAGAGCCTCCCACACTCACGGTGATCGACTTGGCATCGAAGCCAAATCCGCTCGCACCGCCGCCCGGCTTGGGCGAATCGGGCGCGAAGCTCTGGCACGCCATCCACGCAGACTACGTCATCGACGACGCGGGTGGACTGGCAATGTTGGCCCAGATTTGCGCCGCTGCCGACCGAGTTGCCGAATATGCGTCAACCATCGCGCGCGACGGTCCGACCATCCGCACCAAGGCGGGGCTGAAAGATCACCCGCTTCTGCGGCACGAACTCGCCGCGCAATCTTTCATCGTGAGGTCGCTGCACCGCCGCGGGCTCGACATCGAGCCCGCGCGTCATGAGATCGGCCGCCCGGCCGGACCCTACAGAGGTGAAGCATGACCACCATCGTCCGGCGCAAGCGCGCATCGCGCAGTTCAATCGGCCCTTACCGCCGTCACGAACTCCTCACGGGTCGAATCGTGTACCCGGTGCAAGGCTATACCGGGTACGGTGACGGCATTGGCACGGACCTGACGGCCTTCATCAGCGACGAGATGCGCGCCGACTGGGCGGCCAACCGCGATGAGCTGATGGCATTCTGGCGGTCGGGTCGCCCGGATACATTCCCCGACAGCCTGCCATGGTTGTGTCTCGGTGGCGGCGACGGCTCGCTGCCATGGGCGGTGGTGCTTCTGGAAGAATGTGAACGATGAACAACACCCTCTTGTCAATTTCTTACGCGATTGTGCCAAGTTTATCTGAGCCCATCAGTTCCTGTAGCGACATAGAATAGTAATTCCAGCGTGGCAGATATAGCCCAGTCCCTTTTCCGAAATTGTCGAGAAGGGTTGCTACATGATTTAGGCTTGGCAAAGCGAGCATCGGTGCAATCTGCTGGAAATAACTCGCGGACCGTGCGCGCGCGAAAATTTCAAATGGTGCCGACCGACTGCCCGTATAAACTAATGTCACCGGATACCATCGATTGTGTGTTCCTTGCGCTACCGCGTCAGCCGCATCGCGGATAAACAGAACAAAGTCGGCTTGCATGAGTTCTGCAAAGTCAACTGCTGACCCATTAGATCGCGCCTTGAGCATGTCTGCGCGTACTGACGTCCGACCTAGCGAAAGACGTTTGTTTCGTATCTGGTCCAGCGACCCGGTGCCTTGTTGTAGAATTGAAAGCGCCTGAACAGACTCGTGCGAGAACTGGCTCAGATTCCCGAGGTAGAAGCCGCCTCGCACAACCTCATCAACACTCGAATAGCACTGATGTTTAATGAATAGCGCGACTGTATAAAGAAATAGCTCGTGGACAATGAATCGATAATTGTCGAACCAGTGCTCATGATAGGAATGCATGCTCGGTGGAGGGTAATAATAAGAAAGTGAACGCTCAAAAAAACGTTTGACGGTCGCAATATGTTGGGGTTTCGGGTTGTGACGCGCCAGTACGCCCATCACGTGTATGAATTCATCCCGGTAGGGCAGGAAGGCGGCGACTGAATCGACTACCGCCTGATCAAACGGCTGAGGACTGTTATCATCGAGCCGCAGGCTCTCAAAATTCTCGGAAAGCGCCTCCAGATAATCGGCAAGCGCGGCGTTACTTACATCCGAACTTTTTTGTAGTTGGTCAATTGCCCGTCTTGCTTTCGATCTTGTCGGCAACAGAACGGTTTTCTCATCGAGGAATGCTGGCGGCTTTCCGACTTGGGGTTTTGGATACGCGGGCTTGTTGAATATCCACCTTAGGAGTTGCTCGAAATTCTCCGAGAAAATTTCTTCCTTGCTCAAATCGATGTAGAGACGAGCTTGATAGAACGTAGGAACATAGGCTTTCCCCTCCGCGTCAGTCTCAGATATCACGCACACGAACTTGTTCTGATCTCGAACCTTTTTGTAGATTTGCGGGGTGATGATTTGCGTCTCCGTGCCGACGCCGCCTTGTCGCCCATCGGCCTTTTCCGCGTACTGTTTATCAGAGACTACAATTACCTTCTCGATGCTTTTGTCGGTAACAATTCGCTCCATGAACGCAATTGCATCGTCACCCTCTTTCAGATCCCATTTGTCAAAAATGACATCGACCCCGTTCTCTCGAAGCTGCGTTGCGAGATCAAGAACCCACTGTTGATGGTCGGGGGAAGTCCAACTGTAGGAGATAAACGTTCTGGGGGCGGCCATTCAAATCGTTCCTGCGAATCGGGAGATCCCACGGTGGCACAATGCAGGGTAGTAAGATGAGGGTTGTGGCCGTTGTCCCGGATATTCACAGGGCTGCGGGTCGAGAAGGTGATCGAGACCGGCAAAGCGCTGTTGACCGAAGCCAAGGGACTGGGCGGGGGACGCTGACACAGAAATCGCCGCTCACTGCGCGCGGGCATCAGGGCGTCTTAGTATCCCGGTCCTTGATCTGCTTTAACGCACCGGGTGGCAGAGTGTTGAACATCTCGGCAATTCGTTTTTGCGTTGCTATACGCCGCTCTATCACCAGATTGATAAGCTGAAGCAGCGCTAGGGCCGTTCCTGCGTCGTCACTGAGATCGATCTTGCCCGGATGCACGGCGTTGTTGCCGACAACCCGCACGACGTCGAGCGCTTGTTGTATTTCCACTTCCAATCCCTTTTGAACCAACGAAGCAATATCGGCATTGATGTCCTTACCGCTTTCACCGAGGTCAAGCATCAGCTTTTGAATGATCAACCGCGACAGAGCTGCCGATCCCCTTGGCGATGTTTCAGCAATCGCCGCAGCCTCCACGAAGTCATCCTTTACGTTAGCCGGAATATCTGGATGGGGCTCGATCTTTAGCGAGTGTACTGGCCACGCCAACTTATCTTTTATCCAGACGGCAACTGCATCGCACGCATGGCAGCGGCTTAGATACATGTTCATCATTCGCAGGCGAGGGCTTAGGTAATCCTTGACTTCAAAAGTTACTTCATTCCTCTTAAACCGGTTGAGTAGCGCGTCCGCCCTATTCTGTTCTTCGAGGTCCGATCTTTTCTGCTTTGCAAATTGTTCAACGATAGGAAGCGAAAAAACGAACGGCTTTTCCTTTCGTTCGAATTCATTCAAATTTACCTGAAACCAGAACTGATGGGCCAATGCGCCGCAGTGCGGGCAGGTATAAGAATCTAGACCAAGCTGTGGCGCAACTTCCTTGCCTGCCATTCCGCGCTCCTTTCTTGCGAATCGGGAGCCTTCACGGTGGCACAATGCAGGGTAGCAATACGAGGGTCGGGACGTTTGTCTCGGCTATTCACAGGGCTACTGTGATCACCTTGGGGGGCGAAATGGGATTCTTGAGAAGGCTATTCGGCTTTGAGCAAAGGCTAACAGCCTTGCGCCCAGGGCGCGGCTGGGTCGTGCCGGTGGTTGGTGAATCGCGCTATCAAGACGTGCTTCAGATGCTCTATCGAAAGAACGGCGGTTCTGGCCACGACATCAAGGTGAGCGCCGCGTTAGTCCCCGAGAATGACAATGCTGCCGATCCTAACGCTGTGCGGGTCGAGATCGAATCTCGCGGCGTTGGCTATCTCCCGCGTGAGATGGCTTTGGAGTACAGAGCGGCGCTGGGAGAAAGCAGCGGCCAATGCAGCGCCAAAATTGTTGGCGGCTTCGAGCTGGATGGTGGCTCTTCGGCGCATTTTGGCGTGAAGCTGAATCTCGCCTGGCCGCCGCGTATGAAATGACGAAAGCTGGCGCTGGCATCAGCCCGCCCCACCACGCAGCGGCGCGGTGTCATCAATGGTGCCAATGCCCCTGCAAGTTTGGCATACCCCATTATCCGAGACGTTCTTATTCTGGCTGCTGCATACTGGGTAAGCCAGCCAATCCTTTTTGCTTCGTTCCAGATTTCCATTTGCCCGTCACATGCGACGCATAAGCACTTCCCTTTGCAAACGGGGCACAGGACGATTGCCATGCTACTTCCTGCTTCCAATCGTGACCCTGCCGACGTTCCGGCCGCCCGCGTCATAGACGGTCGTCGTGTTGCCGCTGGTGGACTCGCGGCTGATCACCTTACCTCGCGCATCGGTCGAAGACCGGCCAACGACATTGCCGCGAGAGTCGTAGGACATGAGCTGTTGCGCCGACGCTGCGCCGGTCATTATCGCGAGCGCCAGTAGGATCTTGGGGGTAGGGTTTGGCATCCGGTCATTGTAGCAGAGCGCGGGTTGACGACAAACCCGCGCTCCGCCGTCGTCTGCTTACTTCGTCAACCGCAACAGGATCGCGGCGTGCATGGCCCGCGCACAGGCCGCGTAGGTGCGCGATTTCAGTTGGACATTATCGTTGAGCAGATCGGAAACAAGATCGCCCGGCGCGATGTCCGTGCAATTCCAGACCAGCGTGCAGGCGCGCGAGATCGAGATCGAATGAGGCTCGTAGTTGACCTCGTATTCGACCACGGGCTCCGCTTCGCCCGGCTTCCAGTTGAGGAATTGGTCAACAGCATTGCTGAAGGTTTCCCGGACATGACCAGGCGCGTGGCCGTGTCGCAGGCGTGCATTATGGACGGTCATTTTCAGTCTCCCGAAACAAGAGGAGACCTTTGGGCTAGGCCCCGATCACGCTCGCCTTAACCCGCAAGGTCGGAAAACTCCCTTGCCTTGCCTTGCCGCGCGATGGTGCAAGCACCAGTGAGGTAGCCTGAGATCGGGTCGGCCCCTCGATCCTTCAAGTCTATGGCGCTCTACAGCGTCGTCAACCGGGCTATATGTCAGGCTGTCATAGGTTTTTGAAAATATTTTCTTGATGGGGCTTTACCGCGCCGTCAATTCTCGAAGTGACACCACGGTGGACACACCAATCTCATCACATTGAATAATAAAGCATTTTTGTGCCCATACTCTCCCTTGCGCAGGGAAGGCCGGAATGCTCCCGCTGCCCTGTATGCTCGTGTGCAGTTTTGTTTGCGCAAATCGCACGCGAGACCGCGGGTGCAGCAAGCACCCGGTCTTCCCTGCGCCCTCCAAACAAGAGGAGGGCAAAGAAGATGCAAAGCTCGGGCGTAACGCGCCGCGAGAATGCGGGCCCACACCCTGATGCTCTTTGAAAAGTAGATCCGCCAGAGGCGGAATAGCCATCCGCTTGTAGAGTAATGCCGGAGCTTGGCTGGATAGACCAGCTTCCTGGGTGTCACTTGCCGATATAGGCGGCCAGCTCATCAGGCGTTCCCATAGGAAAGGACTGTTTTAGATAGTCGAGGAATGCCGCCACCCGAGCGCTCAGTAGCCGCCTGGATGGGTAGAGCGTCCACAAGGTAATCTCGGGTCCATCGATATCCCCCCAGTGTACCAGCGTGCCGCCGGCTAAATCGTGGCTCACGAGCGACAAGGGGAGACGGCCAGCGCCGACGCCCGCTCGCACCGCATCCCGAACCATGATGAGTGATGACAGCGCGAGGACAGGCTCGACCGCGATTGTCGATCGGCCAGCAGGCGTCTTTACGTTCCAGGCCAGTCGATCACCGGCCGAGCGCACGACGGCAGGAGCAGCAAGATCTCCGGCCGGTCGGACGAGGTCGGGACTTGCCACGACCAGCAGCCGATCGCGCAGGAAGACTCGTCCAACCAAGCTATCATCTGGATCCGGATTGACCCGGATCACCAGATCAAATCCCTCCTCGATCATGTCGACCGCACGGTCTTCCGTCGTGACCTCGAGCCTCACCTCCGGATACTTCAGGGCGAACCCCGCGGCGATCTTTCCCATGGCTGTTTGAGAGAAAAGCAGCGGGGCACTGATCCGCAACCTGCCTCGCGGCCTTTCACCGCCCGAGGCGATCGCCGCCGCCGTCTCTTCGAGTTCGGTGAGCAAAAGGCCCGCTCGCTCGAACAGCGCACGTCCTTCCTCGGTGAGCTTCAGTGTGCGTCCCCCGCGTTCGAACAGACGCAGGTTGAGGGCGGCCTCCAGTTCCGAGACCCGGCGGGACAACGTTGCCTTTGGGCGTCCCGCAGCTCGCGCGGCGCGCCCAAACCCTCCATGCCGGGCGACAAGATTGAAATCAGCGAGAGCAAGCAGGTCCATATGTTCCACCAATGAGACAGTATGTCCAAATATAACGTCTATCGGTCCAAAGGTGGATCACTAATTTGCAGGGTGTCTTTTGACCCCCAACCGGAGTGATCCCCATGACCATCCTCGTTACCGGCGCCACTGGCCGTGTCGGCCGCCAAGTCGTCCAGCAACTCGTCAAGCGCGGCGCCGACCTGCGCGTCCTCGTCCGCGATCACTCGAAGGCCAACTTTCCGGCCAGTGTGGAGGTTGTGCAGGGCGACCTGCTCGATATCGACTCGCTGCGCACTGCGTTCACCGGCGTCAGCACGTTGTTCCTGCTCAATGCGGTGGCGGGAGACGAATTCACCCAAGCGCTCATCGCGCTGAACATTGCCCGCGAGTCAGGCGTCGAGCGGGTGGTCTATCTGTCGGTGATCCACAGCGATCACTTCGTGAACGTGCCGCACTTCGCGGTGAAATCCGGCGCCGAGCGAATGATCGAACGGATGGGCTTCAGCGCCACGATCCTGCGTCCAGCCTACTTCATCGACAATGAGCTCATGATTAAAGACGTCATCTTCAACTACGGCGTCTATCCGATGCCGATCGGCAGCAAGGGTGTTGCCATGGTTGACGCCCGCGACATTGCCGAGGTCGCAGCGATCGAGCTGATCCGTCGCGAGCAGGCTCCGGGCAAGCTGCCGATCGAAACCATCAATCTGGTCGGCCCTGATACGCTGACGGGTTCGGACGTGGCCGCGATCTGGTCAGACGTCCTGGGTCGCCCGGTTGCCTATGGCGGCGATGATCCCACCGCGTTCGAGCAGAATCTGGCGAAATTCATGCCGAAGTGGATGGCGTATGAAATGCGCCTGATGGCCGAGCGCTATGTCAGCGACGGCATGATCCCGGAGGCCGGCGACGTCGAACGTCTGACCAAGATCCTGGGCCGCCCGCTGCACTCCTATCGCAACTTCGCGACCGAGATCGCCTCCGCGGCCTGAGGACCGAGCAACCAAACTCCGACCACAAGCAAGCGCAGCCCGGGTGAGCGCAGCGATACCCGGGACCGCCCCCGCTGACCCGAAAAGCGGTCGTTCCTGCCGCGCATCTCGAACATCGAAAAAATCTGCAGAACGATGTCGGTTTCCGACAAGCTCGTTCGTCCTCCCGATGAGCGCCAAAAGGGGCCGGCTCAAACAAGGTGACAGACGATGCGGGTTATGGTGTTCGCGAAAGCCACTGAGGACAGCGAAAAGGGCGTGCCCCCCACGGCCGAGGCGTTCGAGGCGATGGACCGGTTCACCGAGGAGCTGGTCAAGGCCGGCGTCCTGGTGGCCGGCGCCGGCCTCATGCCCAGCGCCCAGGCCAAGCGCATCGCCTTCGATGGTCCCGGCCGCACGGTCATCGACGGGCCGTTCGCCGAGATCCGCGAGATGGTCGCCGGCTTCTCGATCTGGGAGGTCAAGGACATGGACGAGGCCGTGGCCTGGGCGAAGCGCTGCCCCAATCCCATACCGGGCCCGAGCGAGATCGAGATCCGGCCGTTCCTCGAGGCGGCGGATCTGGCCGAATTTCTGACGCCCGAAGAGCTCTCGACGCCCCATGACGGGACGCGCGGGAAACTCGGCGTCGCCTAGGTCGTGAACCCGCAAAATGGAAGCACCAGGATGCGCGTGCTGAATGGCCGAGAATGGTGGGAAGCGGACCTCCGGTTATTGGTCATCGACAAAGCGGCGCGCAGATTGTGTTCAGCCTCACTTCCGCGCAACGTCAGCTAGAAGCTGCGGTGGAGAATTGTAGCATGGCGAAGATCGTCTTCGGAATGAACCTGTCCCTGGACGGCTATGTCGACCATCAGGAATTTGCGCCAGATCCTGTGCTCTTTTGTCACTGGATCGAGCAAGTGCGCGGCGTGACGGGCAGTGTGTACGGCCGCCGCATGTACGAGGTCATGCGCTATTGGGACGAAGACCATCCTGAGTGGACCCCGGAGGAACGCGACTTCGCGGCGGCGTGGCGGCGCCAACCGAAGTGGGTCGTATCACGATCGTTGAAGTCGGTCGGCCCCAATGCCACTCTCGTCGGGGATGACTTCGAGGCGGTGATACGTGAGCTAAAGGCTCAGCTCGTTGGCGAGATTGACGTTTCCGGACCAGACCTGGCAAGAAGCCTAACCGACCTTGGTCTTATTGATGAGTATAAACTCTACCTTCACCCCGTCGTGCTTGGTCGCGGCAAGCCGTTCTTCGCTGGCCCCCGGCCGCCGCTTCGCCTCGTAGCCAGCGATCAAATAGGCGAGGGCGTGATCAGGTTGACGTACGCTCCTGCTTAATCCCACGGCTCAGATTGCGCTATTACAAGGGTGGATTAGCCGGAGGCGTAATCCACCGCCCGAGGAGGAGCCTCGCGATGACCATCACCATTACCGCCTTTGAACGGTCACCCGATGGCGGCAGAGGGCTGGCGCGCGATACGCGCGTTCGCTGGGCGCTTGAGGAAGTGGGCCAACCCTATGAGGTTCGCCTTGTTTCGTTTCGTGCGATGAAGGAGCCCGCGCATCTGGCGCTTCATCCCTTTGGCCAGATTCCGACCTATGAGGAAGGCGATCTCGCGCTGTTCGAGACAGGGGCGATCGTCTTCCATGTCGCCCAGCGCCATGCGGGCCTTCTGCCTGACGATGCCGATGCCCGGGCGCGCGCGATCACCTGGATGTTTGCCGCTGTCAACACGGTCGAGCCGCCGATCCTTGAACTTGCAACCGCCAAGATCCTGGAGAGTGACAGGCCCTGGCATGACGCGCGCTTGCCTCTGGTCGAGGATCGCGTTCGCGACCGGCTGAAACAACTTTCCGCCCGTCTGGGCGATGCCGACTGGCTCGATGGTGCGTTCAGCGCGGGCGATCTGATGATGGTGTCGGTGCTGCTCAGGCTGAAATCATCGGGCATTCTGGATGAATACCCAAACCTGGCAGCCTATCTCGCCCGCGGTGAAGCGCGGCCTGCCTACAAACGGGCTTTCGCCGCTCAACTGGCCGTCAACACCGGCAAGCCGCCGACCGGCTGATGATGTCCGTCCTGGGCGCGAAGTCGTCGCCGCGGAATCTTCCCTCATCGAAGCGCTCGACAAATCTCGCAAACAAAGGCGCAGGAATCAGGTGACGCGGTAAATGCGGTATTCGATCTGGTCTTTTCCGGTGAGGCGGCCCTCGGCCACAAACAGATGCTGGTTGAGCCAGGCGTATTTCGGTGCGCCGGTATCGAAGCGCATTGCCATCCGCATGTAGTGATCTTCAAAGCGCGTGGTGCCGGCCGTCTCGACGGCCTTGGTGAAGGCGTCATTCATCTGCACGAGGCCGGTGTAGTGCAGCAGAATGACGGCGTCGTCATCTGTGATGAATTGGACGCGGACATCGGGCCGACCAAAGCCATCCGAGCCCGGCCGGTACCAGTCGCCGCCCGGCATTGCGATACGCGCCTTGATGCGCGTGCCTTCCAGTGTGCCTTCGCTCATCTCCCAGTAGCTGCGCGCGCCGACGGGTGAGCCGTGCGTCGTCGGCATCGGACCGCGCACGCGCAGACGATATGTCATCTCGAATTCAAGACCAGCCATTGGATCGGCCTTCGTAGTCGGAAATATCGGTCAACGGCCGGGCCGGCGCGCGGGTTCCAGACGTGCCCGTGATGATGACGCGCTTCATGCGCTTCCTTGCGCCCAATCGGCAGGTGCTCCGCTGTCGATATCCGCTTTCCAGCCCTTTCTGCTCCTCGCCGCGGAGGGGCGGCGCGATAGCCGAACTGGATCACGGCTACATATATGCTCCCAATTGTGAAATGGCACACAGACAGGAGCCGTCCAGTCTGGTTGTGTAAGATGAATGGCCGCCGTTGGTGGGGGAATCCCTGCTACGGGGCCGTTCGTTTTCGTTTCAGGAGCATCGTTATGCGCGGCTTTAATCGCACGGCACCTGTGATGTGTGCCTCTCTCATTCTCAAGTCCACCTTGAGCGGGTGAACCAAAGAGGTTTCGCGTGCGCTGATTACCGCGTACAGAGATTTACTGGGCCCCGCCGGCGACGGACGGGGCTTTTCTATTTCTTTTCTCTGCCCACTGCTGTCCGGCGGTGCCCCTGTGAAGAAGGACGCAGGGGTCATGTGGTACTTTTGGCCCGATTTAGCATTTGATGTTGTCAAAGGGCTGGTAGCCGGAAGCGCTTCTATAGCGCTTCAAGCGGTTGCTCCCATGACGCTTCGCGTCTTGAAGCGGTTTCGAGCGCGTTGGTCTGCTCGAAAAGCCGCAAGAAAGGCAGCCCGTAAGGCGGAAAAGCGTATTCCGCCGTCGCCCAGCTCGTCGGAATGAGCTGTGCAAGCAGGGCGGGTCAGGCTTTCACTGACCCGCCCTGCGCTGAAATAGACAAACAGTCTTAGCTTCCATTTGAGGGCGGGACTTGTCCCGCGCTGATGCCGCGCGCGACATTCAAGCGCATCCGTTGTGAACCTTGTGACGAACGGCGCGTTGAACGCAAAATGACATGCCGTCTTCGGGAGGCTCGATGCGACACGAATGGATGGATCTCGACGGAAGTCGCATCTTTTTCCGGGAAGCAGGCTCATCTGATGCGCCTGCCGTGCTCTTGCCACACGGCTATCCTTGCTCATCGTATGAATTCCGGAACCTGATGCCGCTTCTTGAAGATCGGTGGCGCCTGATCGCGCCTGACTTCCCTGGATGCGACTACAGCGACACGCCTGAATCTTTCGCATACGATTTTGACGGCTATGCGGATTTCCTTGCGCGGTTTGCTGACCGCCTCGGCCTCAAGCAATTCGCGCTCTACCTGCACGATTTCGGATCTCAGATCGGTCTTCGGCTCGCCATCAAGGCGCCGGAGAGGATGGCGGCGCTGATCATCCAGAACGGCGACATCTACGAGGACCAGTTAGGTCCTAAATACGCGCCACTAAATGAGTATTTCGCTCATCCGACACAGGAGAATCGCAGCAAGCTTGCAGCGGCGGTAAGTCGAGAGGGCTATCGCGACGAATTCCTGAACGATGTCGAACCCGAACAGGCCAGGACCATTCCTCCCGACTTGTGGGAGCTGCACTGGGCTTTGACGACTCCGCGCCGGAAGGAGATTGCGGTGCATGTGATTGCGGGCTTGAAGGACAATCTCGCCTGGTTTCCACGCTATCAGCGTTATCTGCGGGATCATCAACCGCCGACCCTGATCATATGGGGTCCGAAAGATGGCTTCATGCCCGAAGGCGCCGCGCGCGCCTATTTGCGCGACCTGCCGAACGCCGAACTGCATTTCCTTGATGGCGGTCACTGGCTGTTGGAGACGAATCTCAACGAAGTGGCCAACTTGATGAGAGACTTTCTTTCCCGGATTCAAGCTTAATCCATCGCATTCGCTCATCGTGACGGACTCGTGAAGGGCGGGTTACGTTTTCGTTGACCCGCCCTACGGCCGCCGTCAGCATTTCCATTTCCTGCGCATATGCTAGAAGCCGCTGCGCAGGAGGACGCGCCATGTTTCGTCTCGTAAACGACGCCCAGTTCTGGGACCGCGCTGCGCGCAAATATGCCACCGACCCGATTGCCGATATGGCGGGCTATGAGCGCACGCTCGAGCGCACCCGACATTACCTCAAGGGGGCCGAGACGGCATTCGAGTTCGGATGCGGAACGGGAACGACGGCGCTGAAGCTTGCGTCATCGGTCGGGCGCATCGTGGCGACCGACTTGTCCGGCGAAATGATCGCGATCGCGCGCGACAAGGCGAAGGCCGAAGGCTGCAGCAATGCCACGTTCGAGGTGGCGCGGCCCGAGGCGGCGCCGTGGCCGGACGGGACCTTCGATGTCGCGTTCGGCTTCAACGTTCTGCATCTGGTGGCGGAGCGCGAAGCAGCGTTGAAAGGTATCCATCGCCTGCTGCGGCCTGGCGGGCACTTCATTTCCAAGACGCCGTGCCTGAAGGAAATGAATTCGCTGCTGCGCGTCGCGCTGCCCTTGATGCAGCTCGTCGGCAAGGCGCCCTATGTGGCGTTTCTGTCGGCGGAGGATCTGGAACGCGAGATTTCGGCGGCAGGATTTGAAATCATCGAACGCGCCCGCCATGCCTCCCGCGGCAAGGATGCGCGGCCGTTCGTCGTGGCAAGGAAGTAGCGTCGATCGCCGCTTTGTATCCCCGCGTATCGCTTTCGCTCATGCGGGCTACAAATTCGCTGCGCCTTGCGAATTGATTTGCTTCGCGCAAACGCAATTGGAACGCGCGGCTGCGACGAACTGGCATGACGGGCAAATCACTTCTGATTTTCAGAAATCATGTCAAGCCGGGAAGCAAAAATATTCCGCTTTCACTCTCACCCAAATCAGTCGCATAACTCCGGCCGTCTCACGGCGGATGAGGGGCGCTTCGCGATCGTCACGAACGTGCGGTGAGATGCGATGGACGCTGATGTCACGACGACGTACGTGACGTGAGGCGTACGGCGAAGTCGTGTGGTTCGGGCGCCGCGGTGCTGGCGCTAAGTTGGCGGGAAGTATCCCGCCGACGACGGAGGCAAAAGAGCCGTTCTCCGGGAAGAGCACGAAGTAAGCCGTAAAGCCATCGCGCAGGGAAGGCCGGGCTGCTCCCGCTGTACCTGTATGCTCGTGTGCATCTCTTGCTATGCCAACGGCACACGAGACCTCGGGTGCAGCAAGCACCCGGTCTTCCCTGCGCCCTCTTGATTGGAGAGGGCGACGAAGAAGACACAAACCTCGGGCAAAACATGTCGCGAGATCGCGAAACTATATCCACGCCATTGCGAGCGAAGCGAAGCAATCCATTGTCACCTCATGCGTGGAAGGATGGATTGCTTCGCTGCACTCGCAATGACGCGGTGAGGTCCGTGCAGACGCGCAAAAACTAATACCGCGGCGTATTCCACTGCGGACAGCGATGCACGTAGTCCCAGGGAATGTCATAGACGCAGGTGTAGCGGAGGTCGTCTGACTGTTTGATTGGCGGCGGGGCCTCTACGACCACCGGTCGGTCGACGTCGCTCGGCAGACCGTAGAACACGCCGACGCCGCCAGGCCAGAAACCGCCTCGGTGATGGTGATGATGATGCCCCGAGTGGGGGAATGCCGGGAAAGCCGGACGCGTTGGCGCCGCGCCCGCACCGCGTGCCGCGCCCGGATCGGCCAAGGCTTCGCCTGCGGCAAGGACAAGCGCGACTGCGCCGAGAGATGCGATAAACGTCGTTCGATAGGTCATGGCACTCACCCATGAGAGGTTACTGGGCAGCATTCCCAAAACGCTAAGCTGGGCCTTTCGTGCCCGCAAAGACATAATTAATTATTGGTTAAGACGTAATCTTAACGGTGCGGCGTGAAAAAGCCGCCCGGGAACGATCGGGTGAAGGAGGAGGCTGCCAAGCATGTCCGATTCAGTGTTGAGGCGAGCGACTGGAGTCTTTACGACGCGATTGCAGGTGCTGGCCGGCTTGCTTGACGCCGCCGAGACGCAATGGCGCGAGAAGGCCGAGAGCCCCGAGGCCTTGCTGGCGGCCCGGCTCGCCGATGACATGTTTCCATTCCCGTACCAGATCGTCTTCACCTGCAACCAGCCCAATCAGTTCGCTGCCTGGTGCAGCGATGCGACAGCGCCGGAGACCGATCCGGCGACGCTGGATTTTCGCGGCTTGAAACGGCATGTGCAGGATACGGTCGCCTACGTCGCGGAGCGGACCGCCGGGATCGATGACCGCGTGCTCGACCGCGACAAGCGGATCGATCTGCCTGGCGGCAGGTTCATTTCATTCACCGGCCACCTCTATGTCGACGAGTGGCTGCTGCCCAATTTCTACTTCCATCTCGTCACCGCCTACGACATCCTGAGGCATCACGGCGTGCGGATCGGCAAGGCCAACTACATGGCACATCTTGCCGGGCGGGTGCGCACCGCGAAGGCGGGGTAGGGTGAGAGCGGGGCCGCAAGATCCGCGGGCGCAAAGCGTGAACACATGGCGTATGATCCCGCGACGACTCCACGGCCGGCCGATCCTTCCGAGTGCGGCGTGCTCGCGAAGCTTTGGTATGACGGCTGGCAGGATGCCCACGCCGCGATCCTGCCGGCAGAGCTGGCGCGGGCGCGCACGCGTGAGAGTTTCGCCGAACGGATGACCGGCGCGCTCGCCGATGTGCGGGTCATCGGGCCGCGAGGCGCGCCATCAGGCTTCGCGATGCTGAAGGGCGACGAGCTCTATCAGTTCTACGTCGCGTCGGAAGCGCGCGGCGCCGGGATAGCCGCCACTCTCATGGCAGACGCGGAAGCGCAACTATCGGAGCGCGGCGTCGGGACGGCGTGGCTCGCCTGCGCGATCGGCAACGTGCGCGCCGCCCGATTCTATGAGAAGTGCGGATGGTATCTCGCCAGAACGATGGTCAACCGCCTCGACACCGTCGATGGTCCCTTCGATCTGGAGATTTGGCGCTATGAGAAACGTCTGGCGCACCGGTGAGGGCGCGTTTGGAGGTCGGACTAGTCGGCCTGCGCACACACAGCCCGAACTCTCAAGGATTCCATCCCCCGCTGCCGTATTCGCGGGTGATGATTTCAAGAAGATGCCCGTTCTGCTCCTTGAAGTAGAAACCACGTCCGCCGTCGTGGTGGTTAATCTTTCCGGCCTGGGTCTGTCCAGGGTCGGCCCAGTAGGGAAGCTGCCGTTCCCGCACCCGGCCGAAGATCGCGTCGAACTCGGCCTCGCTGGTCAGAAACGCATAGTGCTGCGGAGCAATGTCGCCGTCGACATCCATGTAGTCGAGGTTGGCGCCGTTTTCGGTGGTGACCATGTAAAACGGCCCCCATCGCCGCGGAGCCGGCAGACCGAGCATCTCGGCGAGGAATGTTGCCGATGCCTTGCGGTCGTGGGTCGACAGGATTGTGTGATTGAAGTGGATGGCCATTGCGCTCTCCCGGGCTGGAACAGCTTCGTCGCTCCGTTAACTGGACCGCAGGTTGTATCGTTCCACGAGCAACGACTGGGCGCAGATTCTCGCAAGGATTCGCGCAAATTACCCCCTGTGAAGCCATGACGCTCCCTCAAGCGGGAAAAATGACGGCCCCTTGCTGCGCTGCCTCCTGCTCGCAAAAAAGTGAGGCGGCTCGCGCCTCGGCCTGTAGCTTTCGGCCCGTCCCATTCGTCTTGGACCCAGAGAACGTCAAACTGGAGGTCAAGGAATGGAAAACGCACGCTATCGCTGGGTCATCGTCGCGGCCGGCGGCTTGCTCGGCTGTGTCGCGATCGGTGGCATGTTCTCGCTGCCGGTGTTTTTGCAGCCGATCGCGCGCGATACCGGCTGGTCGGTGACCGGCATATCCAGCGCCATGACCGTCGGTTTCCTCGCGATGGCCTTCACCAGCATGATCTGGGGTACCTTGTCCGACCGGCTCGGGCCGCTGCCGGTGGTGCTGACCGGCTCGGTCGTGCTGGCGGCGAGCCTCGGGCTCGCCAGCGTCGCGACATCGCTGGTCGTATTTCAGTTCGTGTTCGGGCTGATGGTCGGCGGCGCCGCGGCTGCGATCTTCGCGCCGATGATGGCGACCGTCACCGGCTGGTTCGATACCCATCGCAGCCTGGCGGTGTCGCTGGTCTCCGCCGGCATGGGCATGGCGCCCATGACCATGTCGCCGCTCGCCGCATGGCTGGTCTCGAACCATGACTGGCGGACCTCGATGCAGATCGTGGCCCTTGTTGTCGCCGCGATCATGATCCCGGTCTCGCTTCTGGTGCGCCGCGCGCCAGCGCTCGAAAGCAAGGCCGCCGCGCCGACCAGCGCTTCGGCAGAGCCGGAGATGTCGCTCGCGCAAGCGCTGCGCTCGCCGCAATTCATCATCCTGCTGCTGACGAATTTCTTCTGCTGCGCGACGCACTCGGGCCCGATCATCCACACCGTGAGCTATGCCATCAGTTGCGGAATCCCGATGATCGCCGCCGTCACCATCTACAGCATCGAGGGTCTGGCGGGGATGGGCGGCCGCATCGCCTTCGGCCTGCTCGGCGACCGCTTCGGCGCCAAGCGCGTGCTTGTCTTCGGTTTGCTGGCGCAGGCGTTCGGCGCGCTCGGTTATGTTTTCGTGAGCGAGCTCGCCGCGTTCTACGCCGTCGCGGCATTGTTCGGCTTCCTCTATGCCGGCACCATGCCGCTCTACGCCGTTCTGGTGCGCGAAAACTTTCCGCTGCGGATGATGGGCACCGTGATCGGCGGCACGGCGATGGCCGGCAGCCTGGGCATGGCGACGGGGCCGCTCGCCGGCGGTCTGATCTACGACACCTTTGCGAGCTACGCCTGGCTCTATGTCGGCTCGTGGATCATGGGCCTCGGCGCGTTCCTGATCATGATGACGTTCCGGCCGGTGATGGCGGTGCGGCCTGCGCCGGTGCCGGCGTGAGTCTCGCTGTCATTGCCTGCGACAAACGCGGAGCGTTTGCGCAAGGGAGCGAAGCGATGAAGCAATCCATGTCTCCGAGAGCGCACTCAGCCGAACGTAAAGCTGTAGGCGCTGAGACCGGCCTTGGCCGCTTTCAGCCGTAACACGTGCTCGCCACCGGGGCCACTGTAGATGGAATAAAGCCGGCTTCCATCGACCGTGACCGGCGGCTGCGGCGTTCCGTCGACGGTCACGGACAATGTTTGCGGCGACAGGCTGCCAGCGACCAGATTGACCTTGGGTGCATTGAAGCGGAGTAGGATTTCGTCGCCGTCGGCCGAAGAGGTGGCGCGATCGTCCGTCACGTTCCAGAGGCCGGAGAGGGCGAACCGGTTCGGCGGCACATTGTCCGGCAGCGTATAGGTCCGTTCGCCGCCCGCAGCGCCTTGCGTCTCGACGATGGCGCCATCGTTCTTCTCCGAACCGAGATACATCTCGGGTGTTGCAACGGCGCTCAAGTCCGGATCGCGCATTGGTGCGACGGGTGCGCGATCGCCGACAAGGCGCGCGATCGCATTTTCCATCTGCTGGTAGCCGCCTTCACCAAACTGCGTCGCGACGATCGTGCCGGACCTGTCGATCAGATACGCGGCCGGCCAGTACTGATTTCCGAAGGCGCGCCAGGTGCGGTACTGATTGTCCTGTGCCACTGGATAATGGATGCCCAGCCGCTTGATGGCGGTCTCGACATTCGCACGTTCCTTCTCGAAGGCGAATTCGGGCGTGTGCACGCCGACCACGACAAGGCCTTTGTCCTTGTATTGCTCATGCCATTTGGTGACGTACGGCAACGTACGCAGGCAGTTGATGCAGGAGTAGGTCCAGAACTGAACCAGCACGACCTTGCCACGGAGGCCTTCCGTCGTCAGCGGCGGCGAATTCAGCCAGGCGGAAATCCCGGAGAACTCCGGCGCAGGCCGGGAGTCCTGCCGCGTCGTTTCCTGGCTGAGCGGTGCTGATGGACCAAACTGCGCGATGGCAAGAACGGCGACGATCACAAGAACGATCAGGCTAAGAAGCTTGCGCATAGTCATAATCCCAGTTGAAGGTTCGGATAAAGCTCCGAAAACCAGACAGCGACGATGCTGTCGTATTGCGTGTAGAAGGCGAACGCGACGAGGAGCACCGCCGCACCAAATGTTCGCTGCAAGGCGAGGGTGTAGGGCGCAAGCTTCCGCACTTGCGTGGTCGCGTATTGTCCGCCATAGGCGATCAGCAGGATCGGAATGCCGGCGCCGACTGCGTATGTGACGAGCAGCAGCGCGGCGTGTGCCAGGTTCTCCGATGTCGCGATCAGTGTGAGAATCGAGCCGAGCACCGGCCCGGCGCACGGCGTCCAGAGCACGCCGAGCGCCAGTCCAATAACGAGGCCGCCTGCATTGCCTGATCCGGCACGCGAGACGACGCTGTCGGCGAAAGAAAGCAGGCCGCTCAACCTTGCCATCAGCCACTCGTATGGCTGCGGCCACAGCAACAGAACGCCAAAGCTGCCGAGCAGGATGACGGAGATCTTCCGCAAGGTGTCGTGCGACAAGCCAAGCACGGTCGAGAACGAGCCGAACAGGATCGCAAAACCGGAAAACGTCAGGACGAAACCAGCCACAAGGAAGAGCGGTCGCCGCCGGTCTTGCTGGCCAATGGAGGCGCCCAGCAAGACCGGCAGCAACGGCAGGATGCAGGGCGCTGCCACCGTCAGCAAGCCGGCCGCAAATGCCAACGCAATCTCAATCATCTCGGACTCTCCTCGTGGGCCGCGGCTATCACTTCACCAGCGTGAGGAGCGGCTTGCCCTTTTCGACGATGTAGGTGGCGAGCTCGCTCCCGGTGACGCTGCCGGGATTCCTGGCCGAATGGACCGTTCCGGCAGGAATGAAGAGCACGTCGCCGGCCTTCAGCGTGACGGGCGGCTTGTCCTCGATCTGATATTCGAGCTGGCCTTCGAGAACATAAATCACCTCTTCGCCGGGATGCGTGTGCTTGCCAAACGCCACCCCGGGGGCAAGGTCAACCTTGACCTGGATGGCCTCACGTCCGGGCGCGCTGAGATCGTGCCGCTGCAGATCGGTTCGCGTGACCCCATTCTTCTGCGCCTGCGCGCCAAACGGCGCCAGAACGGCTCCAGCGACAAGCGCCGCCATCGCCATGAATTGCATTTTCTTCACTGTGGTCATGTTCAGCTCCTTGGTTTGAGGTCAGTCACCGGCGAACTCGCCGCCAATGACGATGACAGCTTCCCTTGCTCATGCGGCCTGCTGCTGGCCGTGCTGTTCGTTGACGATGTAGTCGGCGTACCAGTCCGGCCAGTTTTCATCGTGCTTGCCGCCGTTCCGCTTTTCGTATTCGCCATGGGCGGCGGCTGCCCGGCGAAATGCGGCGGCGAGATCGGCCGACGAGGTGAATGAGGTTGCGTTGCCGTCGATGCGTCCGGGCAATCGCGCGGTGACTTCCTGCAGCAACCAGCCATTGCCGTCGGGATCGCTGAACGAGGCATACGAACGGTAGCTGCCGCGTTCCGGATCCGGGCCGCTCAGCCGGACCCGGCCGAACAGATACGGCTCGTCCGAGCCAACGTGCACGTCACCGGCGGCGTGAAACGCTTCACTGATCGCGACGCCGCGGCCGAGCAATTCGCTGCGAGCGGCCTCGATGTCGGAGACGACCAGGTACAGGCCCTGCGCGGAGCCGGGCGCGGCAGAGGTGACGTTCTTGCCGAAGATCACCGAGGCGTTGGAGCCGGGCGGGGTGAACTGGATCACGCGGTAGTCGTCGGGGCCGACGAAATCTGCGTCGAGCCGCCAGCCGAGCTTCGCGTAGAATTGCTTCGCGCGTTCGACGTCGGAGACGGGGATAACGACGATTTCGAGCTTCAGGTCGACGGCCGGCGCTTTCGAGGTTTGGTTTGCAGTGGTGGTCATGGCGTTCTCCTTTGGTTAGATCGTGTACGATATATTCGTGTGCGTGCTATAAATGCCTGAACCGGCCGACTGTCAACCCTTCCGATTTAATCGGATACGATATATATGGGTGCGAGACTTCACATGTTCGTGTCGGAAAGGATGACCCCATGAAGCCCAATGATGCGCCTGGATCCGGCCCAAAGTCCGGTTCCAGGGACAATTCCCGAGACAATTCAAAGTCTACTGCGAAGCCGAAATCGCCCGGGGGTGACCGGCGCCTCGGCGACTTCCTGTGCTTTGCGGTCTATTCGGCCAACCTGGCATTCGGGCGGGCCTACAAGAAGGGCCTGGACGAACTCGGCCTGACCTACCCGCAATGGATCGCGATCGTGGCGCTATGGGAGCAGGACGGCCAGACCGTGAGCGAACTCGGGGCGAAGATGTTTTTGGAATCCAACACGTTGACCCCGATCCTGAAAAAGCTCGAGGCGGCGGGCTATTTGCGCCGGCAGCGCGATCCGGCGGACGAACGGCAGGTGCGCATCAGCCTGACCGAATCTGGCCGGCGGTTGCGCGAAAAGGGCATGCACATGAACCTGGTGAGCGCGACCGGATTGAAGCCCGACGAGTTCGCGCGGTTGCAGGAAAACGTCGTCACGCTTCGCGACAATCTGATCAGGGCTACGGCAGAGTAGGCATGACAACGCGCTCGATCGGCGCTTCGATATGATCGAACGGCGGCGAGTGAAGGAGAACGTGCGATGAATGTTGCGTCACATGAGACTTCGCTTCGCGGACGTATCGCCGTCGTGGCAGGCGCGACGCGTGGCGCTGGACGTGGCATTGCGGCAGCGCTCGGCGAGGCCGGCGCGACGGTCATCTGCACGGGGCGCAGCAGCGCCCGCGCGGATGCACCAACGCGGTCGGACTATGACCGGCCGGAGACGATCGAGGAGACCGCCGAACTCGTGACCAGCCTCGGCGGCAAAGGCATCGCTATTCCCGTCGACCATCTCGAACCGGCGCAGGTCGCGGCGCTGGCTGAGCGTATCCGTGCCGAGCATGGCCGCATCGATGTGCTCGTCAACGACATCTGGGGCGCCGAAGTGCTGAAGGGCGGACCGCCGCAGTGGAATACGCCGATCTGGAAGCTCGACTTGCAGAAGGGCTTGCGAATTCTGCGGCTCGGCATCGAGACGCATCTGGTCACCTCGCATTACCTGCTGCCGCTGCTGGTCGCGCAGCCGGGAGGCCTGCTGGTGGAAGTCACCGACGGCACTGCCGATTACAACGCAACGCATTATCGCATCTCGGTGTTTTACGATCTCGTCAAGCAGAGTGTAAACCGGCTTGCATATTCGCAAGGTCACGAACTCGCGCCCCACGGCGCAACAGCGGTAGCGGTCACGCCCGGATGGCTGCGCTCCGAAATGATGCTGCAAAATTTCGGCGTCACTGAAACGAATTGGCGCGAGGCGCTGACGGAGCGGGGAGGCGGCAAGCACCAGGCGCCGCCGGATTTCGCGCTGTCGGAATCGCCGCGCTATGTCGGCCGCGCCGTGGCGGCGCTGGCTGGCGATCCCGATCGGTCGAGGCGGAATCAGAAGTCAGTCAGCTCCGGCGAGCTCGCACGCCACTACGGCTTTACGGATATTGACGGCTCGCGGCCCGACATCTGGCGCTACACGGCCGAGGTACGGGAAGGCGGCAAGGTGGCGGACCTCAGCGACTACCGTTAGGGTTGCATGCCATCGAGTACGAATGAAAGCAGCCTGATGTCCGTTCACAACAACTCCAGTCACCCCCTCGACCACCCGATCTGGACCGCACTGACGACCACGCAGCAGGCGTTGGCCGAAGGTGACGCCCGCGCGCGGCGTTATCCAACGGCCATCACGCCATTCGCCGACATGCCGGATCTGTCAGCCGAAAACTTTGCAGCGCTCGCGGCCATGATGTCGCCAGCGGACATCGCGGTGCTGTTCACGCCGGAAGCCGTGAAACCGCCCGCAGAATTCAAGGTCGTGCTGGCTGATACCGGCGAGCAGATGATCGGGACGATCCTTGAAACGCCGGCCAACGGCGTCGACATCGTCACCCTCGGCGTCGACGACGTTCCGGCGATGATCGAGCTGACCGCGCTCACCAAGCCGGGCCCGTTCAGCACCCGGACCCATGAGCTCGGCACCTTCCTCGGCATCCGCGTCGACGGGCAACTCGTGGCGATGATCGGCGAGCGGATGAAGCCCGCGCAATATACCGAGATCACTGCCGTCTGCGTGCATCCGTCCCATCGCGGCCGCGGCTACGGGCAGATGCTGCTATCCGCCATCTCCCGCCACATTGTATCGCGCGGCGAAATTCCCTTCCTGCACGTGTTCACCCACAATCACTCCGCCATCGCGCTCTACCGGCGGCAGGGGATGGAAATCCGCCGCCGCCTGCACGTGACGGTGTTGAAGAAAGCGGATGGATAGTTCGCGATGAAGGCCTCGACCGCTGCCATCCTCACGCGTTGCGCGTGCCGTTCGGGCCGCGATCGGGACCCGGATCCTGGCCGGCGGCCGCCAGCGTCAGCCTGCCAATATAATGCGCCCATCCCTTGGCGTGGCTTGCCTGATGCGTCGCGCTGGGAAGGCCGCTATGGGTCATGCGCAGCAACGTGCCACCATCGTGCTCGATCAGGTCGATCTCGATCAGGCCTGATCCCGGCGGGACCTCATCATTGCCTTCCCAGCCAAAGCTGTAGGCGAGGCGATGTACCGGCACGACCTCGCGGAACGTGCCGCGCGCGGTGGCGCTGCCCACGCCCTTCAGGAGATACAGCCCACCGGGATGCATCTCCGTCACGGCCTCGCTACCCATCCATTGCACGATCTTCTCGGGGTCGGTCAGGAAGGCGAACACGCTGGCGCGCGGCGCGGCGATCTGGGTCTCGCGCTGGACCACAAATGATTCTGGCATCGAAAACCTCGTTGCTCATCGGCATGACGGATCGTGCAACCCGCACGAGAACATATGCCGGCGCGGGGATTTACCAAGTGCCGATGATGACGATCGATTGTTCTTGCCGGATGATCGGCCAATGCAGCTGAGCTCGACGCTGACATGGCTGGTCGATGCCGCCAGCGCTTCGCCGGGTGCCGAGCGGTTCCTCAGCGAGCTCGGCACGCGCCTGATCGCGGACGGCGTGCCGCTTGCCGGCGGGGCGCTGACGCTTGCCGTGCCGCATCCGATCATCGCGCGCCGTACATGGCTGTGGCGGGCCGCGAACGGAGAGGTGATCGAGGCGGTGGGATTTGCGCCGGCGGGATTGGGAGGGGCAGGGCGTTCATCCGGCGATGCGGGGCGGAGCTGGTTGGCGGGGCTCGCGGACGGCGCGGTGCATGAAGACAGCGTCGGCGCGAGAGAGGCCGGGCCGCTGCTTGGCTGGATCGGACCGCGCCGCTTCAAGGAAGCGGAAGCCAATCGATTGCGCGAGGCCGCCCGCTTTGCCGCAGCGCCACTCGCCGCGCTCTCGGCGCGCGCAACGCTGTCAGCCGCGCTCGAGGCTTATCTCGGCCGGCGCAGCGCTGCGCGCGTGCTGGCGGGCCCGCTGCGGCGCGAAGTCGGCGAAACCATTCGGGCGGTGTTGCTCTTTGCCGACCTGCGCAGCTTCACCGCGCTGTCCGAGGCGGAGCCTGCAACTTCCGTCATCGAAGCGCTGGGCTCCTGGTTCGACTGCATCGCCGGCTCGGTTCACGCCTTCGGCGGCGAGGTGCTGAAATTCATCGGCGACGGCGTGCTCGCGATCTTCCCTGTCGGCGAGAGACCGCGCGACGCCTGCGACGCGGCCGTACGCGCCGTCGCTTCCGCCAAGGCCGGCATGGCGCATCTCGACGTCGAGCGGAAAGGGCAAGGGCTGCCCTCGCTGTCGTTCGGCGTCGCGCTGCATCTTGGTGAAATTCTGTGGGGTA